>JANLQI010000114.1:0-2178 GCA_031367705.1 Saprospiraceae bacterium
TAATTCTATTTTAGGTGGCTTACTGCGATAATCAATGTTTTTAAAAACCAATGTGTAGCCTTTATTTGTAAACTCATGTTCAATAAAATCTTCGGAACTTTTTTTAAATTGTTGTTCTTTATAAAAAGTATAAGCTAAGTAACTACTTGGCAATAACATCAATATAATTAAACCCGAAATGAGATTGCGAATTTTTTTTTGTTTTTTTTCGTTTACTTGTACTCTTGTTGGATATTTTAAGTACTTAACAATGGCAAATGTCGCAATACAAATAAAAACACAGTTGATACAATACAAATAAAAAGCCCCAAAGAAGAAAGATAAATTGCCTGTTGCGAGACCATAACCTGCTGTACAAAGCGGTGGCATCAAAGCCGTTGCAATGGCTACGCCTGGTATTGGATTCCCTTTTTCGACCCTTGTAATGGCAATAACGCCGACTAAACCGCCAAAAAAAGCAATGAGAACGTCGTAAATTGTGGGTGTTGTACGGGATAACAATTCAGATTGTACATCTTTGAAAGGGCTGATGAAAAAGTACAGTGTTGAAAAAAAAAGACTGACCAATGTGGCGGTTAAAAGACTTCTTAAAGATTGTTGTAACAAATCAAAATCATAAGTGCCGAGAGCAAAACCTGCCCCAACAATCGGACTCATCAAAGGCGAAATAAGCATCGCACCAATAATGACTGCCGTAGAGTTAACATTTAAGCCAACCGATGCAACCATGATGGCACAAGCTAAAATCCAGAGATTGGCACCTGTCAGTGTAATATTATTACTGACTTCTTTCAGTGTTTTGTCTTTATCTCCTTCTCCTTCGTGGAGATTGAAAAGGTCTTTTAATGCACTCATTGTAATTGTCTTATGCTTGATGTAAAAGTTATTAATCGTTTCTAAATGTCGTAAAAATCTGTTGAGGGCAAATATAGACATATCTGTTATGGAACACGTTTAAACCGTCTAATTTTTGAACAAACTCCTGCGTCGTTCCAAATATTTAACAAAAAGCCTTTTGCCACTGGCAAAAGGCTTTTTGTTTTAAAAAGTATCGTAAACAAATATCTGTCTATTCAAAAAAAGTATCGTATTGATTCTGATGTCCTGTCTCACGTTGCGGTTGTTTGATGGGTGCATTGAGGTCAAGGGTCTCTTCGGTTTTGTTTTTCAAAGTCAATTCATCTTTTAAACCGGCACCGAGTAGCAGCGACTGACTTTTCTTTTCCCACTCATCGAGCATCGCCAAACCTTCATCTTCAAAAACGCCGTTTTGGAGGTCAATGCCTTTCATAATTTTGTCGGACATACTCATAAACTGCTCCATTTCACCCACTTTAGAACTCACATCGTTGGCAATGGCTTCCAAAGCCATGTCGAACATAACGCGCTTATCGGGGTCGCCTTTCAAGATAGACATGGCTGAATTCATAGCCGAATGACTGGCGAGAATGGCTTTACGCTCGGTTTCTTTCACAAAAATCTGGTCTTTCAAATCCTCTGACATGATATACGAGGCATCGCGCATTTTTGTCAAAATCCGATAGAGTGATTCCATGCGTTTGTACAAATCGTCGAGGCGCACGTTTGAATCTTGCAACCGCCCTGCTTTGCGGGTTTTCAGAATCATTTGCGTTTCTTTTTCGGCATCGCGGGCTTTTGTGGCATCTTTAAGGTGTGTTTGAATCTCTTTTTGATTCGTCACAATCAACTCTTTGAGCTTGTGCATTTGACCTCTCAGTTGATTGATTTGTTTATCCATTTTTGACAAACTGGAATCCAAACCATCAATATAAGATTTCAAAATGCCAATAGGGTCAAGGTTGACAAACAGTCCTGTTATCCACCGCATCACACTTTTGTAAGCAAAACCGACTAAATTACGCATTTTAGGGTCTAAAATCATGTAGATAATCAAAGATAAGGTTATCAACATGCCAGACAAATACAAGGTGTTTTCAGCTAATATTATCAGTGTCGGCAATACTGTATACAACAAAATGCCACCGCCGACTAAAAGTGCAGCCAGTATAAACATGCCCGTTGTCCCTTCAGGGCGTTCCCAAAAACTTTTAGGTTTGAATTCCTTATTATCCATATTTGTTTTGTAATATATTTTTTCGTTTTACAGTTGTTTCTTCATTTGAATCAGGATGTGAGGGATTTTAAAGATGGTAAGGA
>JANLQI010000271.1:0-6930 GCA_031367705.1 Saprospiraceae bacterium
TCGCATCAGTCCAATCAGTGGTCTCCTACATTTTACTTTGAATAATGGGAATTTTTACGGTAAAACTATCCAAATCCTGATGGACGAGGATTTTTTTATCACTCAAAAATTGATAGCGGGAACGGATGTTTTCTAAACCTACGCCTGTTGATTCGCCCACACTATTTTTCTTTTTGACATTGTTTTTGACAACAATATAGTCATTGCCTTCTTGAAACACGTCTATACTGAGGGGGTGCATTTTCGACGCTTCATTGTGTTTTAAAGCATTTTCCAAGAGCATTTGTAATGTTAAAGGCGCAACCATGCCTTCTGAATGAATATTGATGGTCGTTTTCAAGCTTTCCCCAAAACGAATTTTCATCAGATAAATATAGGCTTCTAATTGTGTTAATTCCTTTGTCAATGGTACAACCTCCTTGTCGCGGCTGTCCAAAACGTAACGATAAACCTTTGACAGCTGCCTGATAAATTGTTCCGCCATATCTGCGTCTTTGTGTACCAAAGTTGTCAAAACATTCAAACTATTGAACAAAAAATGTGGATTAACTTGATTTTTCAGCGTTTCATAACGCGCAGCGATTTGTTCTTTTTTAAGTTGTTCGCCTTCAATAAGCGTTTGTTTCCAAGATTGTAAAAAACCGCTGCCGTGTATAAAAATCGATATAAAAAACGTGATTAAGAGTGTAATAACAAAAGAAGTTGCATTTAAATGTCTAAGTAAAACGTCAAATCCAAACTGTCCTTTCATTAAAATTACCCATACGTAAACGACTATCAGCCAAGCAATAAATGTATAAACAATGGTTGTTACAATAGATATAAACAAACGTTTAGGCGTATTTTTAACCCAAGGAAAATGAATATTTAACCATTCAGCAAGTAAGCCATTTCCTGTCCACATCAATACGCCACCAACACCATTGACGATACTATTTTGTACAATATTTGTTGTTGACATCCCACCAATGAGCCAGAAAAAAAAGGATAGTGCGACACCAAATCCTAAAAAAACCAGTAAAATCTCTTTCAGTACTTTCATTGTTTAATTGCTTTTTTCGCTGCCAAAGGTAAAGTTAATGTTTTGAAGGTGGCTATCATTTTCAATTTTCTATTAATTCTTCGTTTGCGTTACATTTTCAATGCGTTTTGCAATCGAAGCCGTATGTTCTTTTCCCCAATTTGGGTGCAAAGGAGATTCAGGTTTGAAAGCCTCAAATTGATCAACGGCTTTTTGAATATCAGGAGTTGCTTTTGCAACACCGCCACCGTAAAACTCTGGCATATTCAAAGTAAATTCACCTCTAACCATATAAATACGTGGATTATTGGGGCTTATCGCTTCTGCTTTACCTAATGTCTTGAAAATCATAGGTGAATATTTTTGACCGTTTACCATTGGGTTTTCAATCAATTGCAACTGGTACGTGAAGGCTTCTAAGACCATTAATTCCGATTCCATAGGCACTAATTTTTGAGCCGTTTGAATTTCAGTTAAAGCCGTTTTAGCCAATTCTTGCGCTTCGGTCATATTGGTTTGCGTGAGGTTATAACCTGCTAAAAGGCGGCAATGTGCGGCATAATACAAAGGCAGCCATTCCTTTGGTTCGGCATTGGCGATGCGGGCAAAAGCATTGGCGGTGTTTTTATAATCGTCAGCCGTTTTAGCTGCCCCAAATTGACCCAATGTTTGACCCATTGCCATTTGAAATTTTTCGCTTTGTGCAAAAATAGAGGATGTGAAAATTGCGATGATTGCGATGATATTTGATACCTTTTTCATTTTTAAGAAATTTTAAATTGTTTGAAATATTTTTTTTAAATTATTGATTGTCAACTGTTTGACTTTGATAGTACAAAGATGAGGCGAAATACTGAGGGGGTAAAATAAAGGCTACCGAAGTACAGAATGGAGGGAGTGAAGTGTCATTTTAGGTTTTCTAAAAATAAAAACAGCTATTTCTGCATCTGAGAAATAGCTGTTTTTGAACGAAAATACTGAGGGGTCTTTCACTCCTCCTCTGCAAACAACACATCCATAGTCATAGCTTTATCAATCAAACCCAGGCTGTGTTCATTTTGTTTTAAACCAAAAGTCGTTGATAAATTGAGAAAAACTTGCTTGCGGGTTTGAGTAATTTCTTTGAAAGTGGTTATTTTTTCACGCAAATCTTCTGAATATGACTTGCTTAGAGTCATCAGACCACTGTAAAATTTTAATTCAAAAATATTAATAACATTGTCTTTTCTATCAATAAGTAAATTAATATGAACACCCGACTCTTGGGCTGTACCTTTTTGATAAAAACTCGATGTTTCGGCATAAACGCCTGAAATGCCTAAGGCTTTTTTAATTTGAGGAATGTGTTTTAGGCATAAACTTTCAAAAGCGTAGCCACTCCAACTTTTGTAATCCTGCGTTTGGCTCAATTCCAACCATATATTATTGCCTTTATGTGCTTTGTTTTCAATAAATTGCAGATAAAACAAAGAATATTCATCTGTTAGGCGATACAACATCTCTTTTTTCTTTTTGCCAAAAGGAAAATAAGTGGACACAAAACCCGAACTTATCAATTCGTCTAAACATCGAGTAACACCGCCACCGTCTGCTAATTTACTGTGGTTAACAATCTCAGTGCGGGTCAAGCCTTGCCATTTTTCGGCTAAGGCTTTAATGACAGCGATGTGATTGTCCGCATTTTCAAACAAGACGGGATAGAGACGTGAAAATTCGTTGTTCAATAAACCCATAGAAGAAAAGCATATCCGTTCAATATTTTGTGCGGCACTCAAACCTGCTTCCACCTCGTTCAGATAATGCGGTATGCCGCCCATTGCCATATACAATTCAAGAATCTGATAGCGGTTAAAATTGATGTTCAAATTTTTTAAAAAGGCTTCGGTTTCGCACAAATTGAAAGGAAATAAGTGAACCCGCTTTGTTAAACGATTGTGTAAACCGCCTTTGTGTTCCACCACTTTTTGAATCATCCAAGAGGCAGAAGACCCACAAATGACAACAACAATATTTTTTTGAGCCGCCCAATTGTTCCAAAAAAAACTCAATCCTTTTAAGAAATCAGACCTTCGAGTAGCTAACCAGGGTAGTTCATCAAAAAAAACAACTTGCTTTTTGTCCCCTATTTTTGCTTCCAAACACGTTATAAGTTGTTGAAAAGCGTCCAACCAACTTGTCGGTTTTTCAATCGGTGCAACCGCCCCAAAAGCCTGTTTGAGTAGGTAAGTAAAGTTTTTTAATTGCTCTCTTAAAGTCCCGTCTTGTATGCCAGATATTTGAAAAACCATATTTTCGGCATAAACGTTTTGGATTAAAAACGTTTTCCCAACACGCCTACGTCCTATCACTGCCACCATTTCGGGTCGGTGTGAATGAAGTGCTTTGAGTAACACTTCTTGCTCTTTTGAGCGTCCAATCAATGTGTTTTCCATGTCAATTCATTATATTTGGCGGAATGGTGGTCAATATACCTACATTCCGCCAAATATAACGCTTTTGTTTTTGTTTTTTCCTGAAAAATGAGGAAATACTGAGGGCATCGCTATTTTCCAAACGCATTAATATTTCACACCTTCACATTCGGCATTTTTCAAAAATCGCTTGCATAGCGTATATATACTTATTGAGATTTACGTGATTCAATTTCCGTTTGAACGACTTTATAGTTTTTCTCTGATGCTACAAAAAACGCCATAAAGAACAAGGGTAAGCACGCAATGATGAACGAACCTTTATGGGTCGCACTGTAAATAGCAACGCCTGTCAACAAACAGATAATAACCCGAAATGCTATTACACTACTTTTTTGCTTTTTTTCTTCTGCCTTTAATTCTTGGTCTGTTAATGCTGATAGGTTTACTGATTTCATATTCTATTAATTTTTAAGTGAAAATATTGTTTTATCCTGCGCCAAATCTAAGGTTTACAAGCAGGGTGTAAAAAAAAACTCGACCAAATTACGAAAAGGAACTTTGTTATAACAAGTTTCTCTCGACATACTGAGGGGGTAAATAACAAAACATTGTATCGTATCGGAGCAGAAAAGTATTGATTTCACAGCTTACAAATCATCATTGTTGTCTTTATTTTTCACAAATTTTTGACCAATTGTCACAATCACACCCACAACTATAAAACGTTTTGCAGGCGGTGTAACGGCTCTACTTTGGAACACACCTTCGCTGTTTGGACGGTTGCTGAACTGATAGCCCGACACTTGTTTAAAGCCTAAAATATTACTGACCGAAGCATACACAATCGTTGTATTGCTTTTGATATTGGTTACATACGCCATGTTCCAGCTGACATCGTGATATGAAGTAGTGCGTCCACCGTTGAAATTGGGGGTGTTCGGGTCGTTATAAGGTCTGCCCGATTGGAAGGAGTATGTGGCACCCATCATCGTGTGCCAAGCGTTTATCCAATGCTTGTAAACCACGTTAAAGTTGTGTTTTGGTCCAAAAATGGGCGTTGCCAATTGTGGAAAATCACGGTAATCGCGCTTTGTATCGAGGTAAGAATAAGAGACATAATAATCCCCATTTTTGATTGTTTTTGAGTCACGCCAAAAGAAATCAATGCCGCGTGCATAGCCCTGTCCTTGATTATTTGGCAAATCCGTAGTCGTTTTCACTAAATTTTGATAGGTTTTATAGTAACCTTCAACGCGGAAAACATAGCCTTTTGAAATCTTTTCATACGTGGCAATATAATGATTGGCTTCTTCAAAATCCAAATCCGTTGTGCGGCGCATAAGGGTATGTTCAGGTGTTTGATAAAATTGACCGAAAGACAAAGCCACTTGCTCACCTTTTCCTAAAATATAAGCCGTTGACAAGCGAGGTGCAACGTTTGCTTTGTTCAAAAGGGTTGAATTTTCAGCACGCAGCCCTACCCTTGCGAGCCATTTTGGGGTAATCGTTAAATCTGTTTCAGCAAAAGCCGCCGTGTAATTTTCAATGTGTTTTGTTGTAAATAATTGATTTTCAAGATATTTTTCATTAAAATTATTGTACAAATATTCGCTGCCTATTTTCAATTTTACATTGTCTGTAAACTGACGGGTCAATGTCAAACGGGTTTGTGCGGATTGCTCAACGGTGTTTAAATCAAAGTCTTGATGAATTTTATCTCTATTCCAAGTGTAAGCACCACCGACAAAAAGTGTCCAATTTTTGAAAACGACATCTCTGTATGAGGTATTGACATACACATTTTGACCCCTCAGTATCAAAGGCATTTTGACGTTTTCATTGCTTTTTATAGGTGTGTTTATTTTAAAACCATTGGTAAAAGCAGTCGCATAAATCTTGAAAATGCCTGTTTCACTTGTTTTTATTTTATACGACATTTCAAGATTACCGCTTTCAGGTGCGTGTTCAAAATCAAAGGATTGCTTGACCAATTTGAAATAAGGCGACAAGTTATTATACGTGCCGCTAATGTTTAAACTGCTGTTTTTCCAAGCCTTTTGCTTCGATAAACCACCACCAACTGACATAATTTGTATGCCCGCACTGTTTTGTGTTTCAACATCTTTTGTATTCAAAATCAAAGCAGACGACATCGCTTGACCATATTCCGCGGAATAACCGCCCGAACTAAACATCGTTCCTTTGAACATAAAAGGTGAAAAACGATTGCGGGCAGGCAAATTACCTGTTGAACTGTTGTAGGGATTTTGGACGTATAAACCATCAATAATCGTCCGCGTTTCAGAAGCCGCACCGCCACGGACGAGTAGTTGACCCGTTTCAGCGTTCCGAGTTGTGCCTGGCAAAGTGAGCATAGCACCCGTAATATCTGCCGAAGCCCCTGCGGTCATGGCTATATCAACAGCTTTTAGGACGACACTTTTTTTAACATCGCTGGCTTCAAAAACACCTGCGGAAATCGTCACAACATTGAGTTCGCTGAAAGATTCTTTAATTTTCAAGGGTAAATCAAGCGTTTCACCCCTCAGTAAAACCGTCGTTTTCGAGGTATCGCAACCAACAAAAGTAACGATGAGGCGTTTTGAACCCTTTTCATCTGTCGTAAAATGAAAACGACCCAAAGTATCGGTTGAAGCACCATCGTAAGTATTTTCAAGGACAACATTTGCACCAATGACGGTTTCGCCTTTGGTCGTCGTGACAATGCCTTGAATTGTTGTTTGGCTGAAAGCCGAAAGTGTTGTGAAAATTGTAGCGATTGTAAAAAGTATCTTTTTCATTTTTATCTTTTTTAATTTCTTAATGAGACAAAAATGAGGGCAAATACTGAGGGGGTCAGTTTTAACCAACCGAAGTGCAGAATCGAGGGAGTGAGCTGTCTTAAAAGCCAACGGTTACGCTGCGACGTTCAAATAACAGCGTATCGCGCCAACGTCCGTCAGACATTTGACCGACGCGCTCACGATAGCCAATTTGACGAAAACCTGTTTTCAAATGTAAGTGCATACTGCCGATATTCTCGGGAAACAAACCCGCTTGAAGTGTCCAAATACCGTTGTTTTCGGATTCTGTTATGAGTTTTTCCATCAACTGACGACCAATGCCTAAGCCACGAGCCGCTTTTGACACGTAAACGCTCAATTCCGCAACGCCTGCATAAACGCATCTGCCAGAGACAGGTACTAAGGCTGCCCATGCGACAACTTCCCCAGCCTTATTTTCTGCCACAAAACGGCAATATTGTAAATGGTCTTTATCCCAACTTTCCCAATTTGGGGCAGTGGTTTGGAACGTGGCGTTGCCTGTTGCGATGCCTTCTTGGTAGATTTTGGCAACGGCGGGGAAATCTTCGAGCGTCATTTTACGGATGTTGGTTTCCATTTTGAAATGTTTTAAATATTTGACAATCAATGTTTTAATAAATTTTTCATGCCGCTTTTGTCATTCAGGAGGAAACTCTTTGTACATTTATTA
>JANLQI010000273.1:0-11325 GCA_031367705.1 Saprospiraceae bacterium
TCGCATCAGTCCAATCAGTGGTCAAAAAATCTCAATTGAAACAGGGTTTTCTATCTCGCTTAAAAAGCGTTTTAAAGCGACTTTCTTAGGGGTATCCAGCGTGTAAGAAATATTTTTTGTAAAATATTCTTTCAAATCAAAAGCAAAATACTGAGTGGGTAAAATGTAAATCAATTGCGGAATTTGCTCTAAACCAATGCTTAATGCTTCATTGAATTTTTTAATGAAATCATCGGGCAGTTTTTTATTCGATACCCAAGCGGCAAAGACGAAAGGCAACCCCTTCCCGCAAGAATCGGGATTTCCTGCGTCAACAGTATAATCCGCCCAAATTTGACCCAAATCATAGACATATTCAAAACGTTCTGACAAGCCAATTGTGCGGTCTCCGATAACCAATCCTGCTGTTGTGCCACCTATCTTTTCAATATAACCTTCTTCTGAATCCAACAAAATAGGGGAGAGTTGCCAATGTTTTTCCAATAAAACCTTTGCCAAATCCACGGAGGTTTTGGAGTGATAATCGAGGTACAAGGCTTTAACTTCTTCAATCGGCACATCTGAATAAATACAAACCGTTTTGACAGCACCGACGGCACCAATGCAATAGTCCGAAATGATATGAGGTGTGGATAATTGAGGAATGACTGCAACAGGCACAAGCCCTAAATCGGCTTCTCCTGACACCAATTTTGCCGCACATACTGAGGGGATGTCGAGCGACATATTGATGTCATTTTGTACATCATGTTGAAAAATACCGTACAAAAAAGGCTTCGTATTTAAGTAGCTAACCGCCGAAACATTAATTTTTGACATAATTTTTGACATTTAAGTTTCACTTTATATTGAAACATTTGAATACTAAACAGCTTTTTGAAAAAGTAGTTGTATTTCTTTCCCTTATTTTTAACTCAATTTTTATTCCGTTCACCTATAATTCTCAAGCCGTCCAATGTCAAATTACGATTTATGTCAATAAATTCTCCTTGCAAAGTGTTAATAATAGAAGACAATCCGCCCGTTGCGACTGCCACACAATCACCATCTAATTCAAGGCGAATACGTGAAATCATACCGCGAACAAGGCTTTCATATCCCAACAAAATACCCGATTGAATGGCATGAACTGTATTTTTACCAAACACGGATTGTGGCACAACAAGCGGGACTTCTGGCAATTGAGCTGTATTTGAAAACAGCGACTTCACTGCCGTTTTCAAGCCAGGCGCAATGGCAACGCCTAAAATAATGCCTTCTCCTGAAACCGTCGTGAACGTGAGTGCCGTTCCAAAATCGACTACGACAATATTCCTTTTATACTTCGTAAAAGCGGCCACAGCGTTTGCGAAAAGGTCAGAACCAATTTCATTGACTTGGTCAATTGCAACCGTCAATTCTGGAAAGGCAGTTGGTGAAACAAGGGTAGGTGTTTTGCCAAAAAGCTCTGAAACCATCGTCGAAATCGTATCAGTTAATTGGGGCACGACACTGCTCAAAACGAGTGAATCTATTTCATGAATACCCAAATTGGCTTCTAAAAACTGTAAACGCACCTGTTTTTCATAATAAAAAGGCGGCTCATCAGGTAGTGAGCGCGTGCGAAAGATATGTGTCCATTCCTCATTTTGTCCGATGCCAAAAACAATATCGGAATTGCCGATGTCAATAACTAAGTGCATAAGCGATTATTTTTTGGGGCTAAGTTAGTGAGTATAACAACTTAAAAATCTAAAAGTCTTGGCTTTATTCTCAAAATAGCCTAAATTTGTAAAAAAATAAGAAAAATATGACTGCAGCCATAAGTCCTTCACCCGCTAAGAAAAAAGTGACAAAATCACGTTTTATGACCCTTGAAGAATACTTTCAAGCGGAAGATAAATCTCTTTTCAAAAACGAATACCACGACGGAATCATACTAAAAATGGCAGGAGCAAAATTGCCACACAACCGATTGGCAAGTCAAACAGTGACTTTATTCAACAACTTTGTCTATGACAATGACTTTGATTACATAGTCAGCAACAGCGATACAAAAATTCGGATTGAGGACTACAACAAAGTCGTCTATCCCGATGCCGTTGTGATTTGCGAAAAACCTGACTTTTTTGAAGGACGTGAAGATACTATCACCAATCCGAGAGTCATAGTTGAGGTACTTTCTAAAAAGACTAATGAGCATGATAGGACTTTAAAATTTGATATGTACAGAACATTGCCCAGTTTTAAAGAGTATGTTTTGATTTATCAAGACCGCAAAAGGGTAGCCGTTTATACTAAACAAGCCAATAACACATGGCTTTTAACGGATTATGAAGGCGATGATGACGTTGCGATTGTACATAATTTACACGAATGTCCTTTGCCTTTGAAGAGATTGTATCATCGGATGAATGAGGAGAAATAAATAAAATGAAAAATTCTAAAATTAAACTTTTTGATAGGATTACATTAATGGAAGACATTGGTGAGTTTGAAGCAGGTGATATTGGCGTTGTCGTTCTCATTCATGGTGAGAATGAGGGTTATGAAGTCGAAATGTTGAATGCTCAAAGCGAAACATTAGATGTCATAACTGTTTTTGCTTACCAAGTACGTGCTGTAGAAGCGACCGATGTGTTGCATTTACGTCAACGTGCTTGATATAACCCCTCAGTAATACCCTTGTTTTTCAGTGCTTTATATATGATAATTAAATTATTTTGAAGAAAATATCGTGAAAACTTTGATTTTTCAACAAAAAGGAAATTTCTTTGCACCCATAATTTAAAAATAAAAAATAATGAATTCTTCTTTTCAAGCAAACAACTGGTGGTGGCACACTCAAACTCTCAAGGGTTGAGCGCACACCGTTTTGTTTCTGAAATTGAATTCATATCAAAAACGGCTTGTTGGTCTTAACCCAGCAAGCCGTTTTTGTATTACAACATAACATAACGCCAAATTACATTTGGCGCAAAATAATAAGCCAAATGTGGCGCTACATCATGACAATCAAACAAGCAAAAAAAGAAGACATCGAAGCAATTCTAAAACTTCAAGAAAAATACCACGTCAGCAACCTGACAGAAGCCGAAAAGCAGGAAAAAGGCTTCGTAACAATGAAAGTGATACCCGAACAATTCACCAAATTGACGGCGAAAGGTGGTGTATTTATTGCTATGAGCGACAAAGGGGAATTAGCCGCTTATGCCTTGTCTGGCGAATGGGATTTTTTTGGCGAATGGGCGATTATTCAAACGATGGGCAAGCATTTACCTTCTTTTTCCTTCAATAACCACGCTTTGACGATGGAAAATACCTGCCATTATGGACCTGTTTGCATTGATGAAGCCTTTCGAGGCGGCGATATTTTGACACAACTTTTTGAAGCGATTCAACAGTTTTATGCGTCCAATTATCCGTTTGTCATAACATTTATCAATAAACAAAATGAGCGTTCAGCGTGCGCACATAATAAAAAGACCCCCCTCAGTATTGTAGGCGAATTTGACTTTAACGGGAATCAATATACAGCTTTGGCTTGTGGGACATTTTAAATCAATTTTATTTAAGTATTTTAATATCAATATTTTATGCAAAAAGTATTCTTAGTATTTAGTTTTTGTTTGCTTGGTTTGAACCTCTTTGGCGAAAAACTCAATTTTAAAGAAAAATATATTTGTTATTGGGACGAACAGACGACTTTCGAATTGTCTTTGAAGTTTAAAGGCAATCTACTGAAAACGGCTAAAATGACAACAAACCGCAACTTTCAAATCAATGTCAAATTATTCAATGACAAAGACACCTTGAAAGGGTTTATGACTTTTAGAAATGGTGACAAAGAATACCTTTTTACGGGTTGGCTTGTTGATTCAAATTTTTTGATGTGTGAAGCACGCGAAGTCAAAACAGGGAAAGTTTTTACGATGTATCCTTTCCTTTCTGGCACAGAAGCGGAATCTTCGACGGAAGCGAACAAAGAATTTATTTCGGGAAAAGTGCCCAAATTTGATGAAAAAATCATTGGAAAATGGACGAGTAAAGGCTATCATGAAATGTCTGATTTAAGAGGTTTGAACGATTTACTGCCGCTTGAAAAAGAAATTAAATTGGAATTCAAAGACAATGGTGGGACAAAATCTGAGAATTTTTGGCTGACAAAAGATGCGATTTATCCTAAAAACGGCTTGATTTACAGAATGGGAGAAAATCGAATATATTATCGTTTGAACACCATGGAAGACCAAATTATTCTTTATAGTATTTTGTATTACGCTATTCAGGATGATTATTTGCTCATCACAAGAGGGAACAAAATCTATTATTTTATCAAACAAGAAAATTAGAACTAATTATAAATCAATTAATTATAAAAATGAAAAATAGAACAAGATTAAAAACCATTACCAAAAAACATTTGGCGGACACGTTTACACCCGTCAGTATTTACCTCAAAGTCCGCGACCAATATACCGAATCTGTTTTGTTGGAATCAACGGACTTTCGGAGCGTCGAAAATTGCTTTTCGTTCATTGGTATTGAACCTATTGCACGTTTCGTTGCGCAAGGTAATGATGTGACGGAAACTTATACTGACGGTACAAAACGGGTTCAAAAACTGCCGAATTCTGAAATTTTACAAGAGTTTAAGAACTTCATTGCCCGTTTTGATGTGGAAAAAAGCGACATCATCACGAATTCATCTGCGCCAGTGATTAATGGCTTTTTTGGTCATACGAGTTATGATGCGGTGCAATACTTTGACACAATGGTTTTGGACAAAACAAAACGGACGACTGAATTGCCCGATTTGCACTATGCTTTGTACCGTTTTGTCATTGCCATCAACCATTTTAAGGACGAAATGACAATTATTGAGAACCTTGCGGACGGCATGACTTCTGAAATGGAACGTCTTGAAACCATTTTGCACAGCCAAACAGTGCCGACTTTTGATTTTATACTGAGGGGGGAGGAAAAGACGAATATGAGCGATGAGGATTTCAAAAAATTGGTCACGATTGGCAAACACCATTGTCAGATTGGCGATGTGTTTCAAATTGTATTGGCACGTAATTTTGCGCAAGAGTTTACGGGCGACGAATTTCAAGTGTATCGGGCTTTGCGTTCCATCAATCCGTCGCCGTATTTGTTTTATTTTGACTACGGTACGTATAAGATTTTTGGCTCATCTCCTGAACAGCAATTGGTCGTCAAAGACCGCATTGCAGGGGTTAATCCGATTGCAGGAACGTATAAACGGACAGGCGACGACGAAACTGATGCCCGTTCTGCCCGAGCATTGGCAGCCGACCCGAAGGAAAATGCAGAGCATATTATGCTTGTGGATTTGGCGCGTAATGACTTAGGAAAACATTGTAAGTCTGTGAGAATCAAAGAATTGCGTGACATTCAGTTTTTTAGTCACGTCATTCACATCGTTTCAAAAGTAGAAGGTGAATTGCGTGAAGATGTCAATCCGATTGATGTTTTTGCAGATACTTTCCCTGCGGGTACGTTAAGCGGTGCGCCAAAATACAAAGCGATAGAATTGATTGACCAATACGAAAAAACGAACCGTCATTTTTACGGTGGTGGCATCGGTTTCATCGGTTTCAATGGTGATTTGACACATGCCATTATCATTCGTTCTTTTTTGTCAAAAGACAATATTTTGTACCGTCAAGCAGGTGCAGGTATTGTTGTATCAAGTGTTGAAGAGAATGAATTACAAGAGGTGAATAATAAGTTGGGGGCTTTGAAAGTGGCGTTATTGGCTGCGGAGAAAATTAGTTAAAGTATTGAAAATCAAGCTGCTGTAAGTAACTCAACTTTTGAAACATAGCCTTGAAATACACTTTTACCACCCAATTCAAAAAGGTAATCAAAGATAAAAAACCATTGATTATTTCTTTGTTGGTAAAAAGCCTCATAGATTGAGTAATCTGAATGAATATCGGCTCTCATTTCAAATTCTTTTATTGATTGATCATAATGTTGAATCAAATCAAGAGTAGAAACTAAGGCAGCTCGATTATAACGAGGCGATTCATTTTGATTATGAGCAGAAGAGTCCTTATGCGCGATATTTGCACTTGTATTATTGAGCAGAAATTTAAAAAGTTGCAAAAGTCGTTCGTTACGTAATTCTCTACTTTGAATGACCATTAGGCTTTCTCTTTTATCGTTATCAAGATGGCGATGATAAGCATTGTCCCAACTTTCAATAGACTCAATTTGCTCTAAAATATATGCCTTTCGTTCGGCATTGAGTGGTAAATAATTTTTTTTATTCATTGTTAAATTCAATTTTGACTAAACCTTTTGAAATTTTAATTTCTGAACGTCCTTGCTTTTTGACAGTTTTAGTGAAATCATGTAAAAAAGTAAGCTCATCTGACTTAAAAGAGTTATAGTTAGGGTGATTTTGAGGGTATTGTTTTACAAAAAAACAATCAATTTTAGTTGATTTGCGATTGGTGTAAAGTTTTTCAAAAAAAAGTTCATTCTTTTCAAAATCTTGAAACGGTACAAAAGTAACAATATCAATGTCATTTGGGTTCGGTTTCATGGTTGTAAAACTGCCATTTAACCATTGATAAAATGTTTGGATGTTCAATTTTTGTATTGATTCCAAAAATAATTGATATTCTTTAAAAAGGTTGATTCGATGTTCGTTGAAATTAAAGGTTTGTTCAAACTCAATTAAATCAGTTTCAACAACATTATAAGGTGTGATATAACCTCGATTATCGAATTGTATCATAGTGGTTTCTCATAATATTTTGATTAATGATTAGTCAAAGATATTGTTTTTCTTAAAAAAAGTAAAATTATTTAAAAAAATGAAAATATTAGTCTTAGATAATTACGATTCATTCACCTACAATTTGGTGCAATACATCACCGAACTGACAGGCGAGACCCCCTCAGTATTTCGCAACGACCAAATCAGTTTGGATGCTGTGGATGCTTTTGATTGTATTATTTTGTCGCCCGGTCCCGGCTTGCCAAGTGACGCAGGGATTATGCCCGCTTTGATAAAAAGATATGCGCCAACAAAACGGATTTTTGGCGTTTGTTTGGGTCAACAAGCGATAGGTGAAGCGTTTGGTGGTACGCTGTATAATTTGCCGAAAGTCTATCATGGTATCGCAACGACGATTCAGATTGTGGATAAAAATGAAGCGATTTTCAAGAATGTACCTACTGAAATATTGGTCGGTCGCTATCATTCATGGGCAGTTGTAAAGGAGACTTTGCCTGCCGAATTGAAGATAACAGCCGTTGATACTGAGGGGGTCATTATGGGCTTGAGTCATGTCGAATATGATGTCAAAGGTGTTCAATTTCACCCTGAAAGTATTATGACGGATTATGGCAAGCAGATTTTAAGAGACTTTTTACAACCTGAAACGGTTAAAAAAGGGAATGCAATTGAGTATGTTTTTTAAAATAATAGACACGGATTTCACTAATTACACGAATTTAGTTCCTTTCAGGGTATCCAATAAATTCGTGTAATTCGTGAAATTAGTGTCCAATAAATTCAAATATTATGTCAAACAAAAAGAAAACGAAGAAAAAAACAACTGCACAGCCACAACAGCAGCTTACGCCTAAAAACTATATCTTAACAGGTCGCGCGCGGACATTACCGATTGCAGAATGTTGGATTAGTACCGATTGGAAAGAAGCGGGTATTTGCAGCATCGTCGTCGCTCGGCGACATACATCGGGCAATATGACTTTTGGTATGTATTTGTTGGATATTTTCTGTTTGGGTTTGAAAAACACCAACTATCTTTTTAACAATTCCGAGTATGAATACAAAGCTTTAGTCGAAAAAATCTACAGTGTTCATGACCATGGAAAAATACCAATTGATTATACACTGGCACACAATATCATATTCGGTTGCATTGCATATTCAGAAGATTTGGGTTTTAAACCTGAAAAAGATTGGGCTATTACCCAAATGATTTTGGAAGAAGACACCGAAGACGTTGAGTTAATTGAGGTCGAATTTGGCAAAAATGGCAAGCCTTATTTTATCAATGGGCCCTATGACAATGTGCAGAAAGTGGTCAATACATTGAATAAAAGCGTTGGTCAAGGCAATTATGAAATGATGTATATGTTAGGAAATCTTAAACGTTTTGATGACGATTTTGATGATGACGACGATGATGACGATGATGAGGACGAGATACAAGATGTTGATTATGAGGAAGTTAAAAGATGAATAATAGTGCCCTCTTAGTATTGAAAACAATAAATTTGTTATTATGAAAACAATTAATTTAAAAGAAAGAAATTGTTGATAATTCGAAGTATCGTCAAGACTGGTTTAATTTCAGAGACGAAAACCAAAAAGATTGGGTTAAAAAACAGGTTAATCGGCATAATCATTATGCTTCTTTTGAAGATGATAGTGATGAAGAATAAACAAATAGACCCCCTCAGTATTTTTAAAATTTTTCAGCCAAAAAATAGATTTAACTAAAAAGTTAAGCTATAAATTGCTCTAAAACAAACTGTTTTCAGTGTAAATTGCCATTTAATTTTAGAGTTTAACTAAAAAGTTAAATCATAAAAACTAAAAATCAATCATTTATGAAACAAGTCTTATCTAAACTTTTTGAACATAAAAAACTCTCAAAGGCAGAAGCCAAAGAGATTTTGGTCAATATCTCGACGGGTAAATACAACGAGGCGCAAATCGCTTCATTTATCACCGTTTATTTGATGCGCCCGATTTCTGTTGCTGAAATACAAGGGTTTCGGGAAGCTCTTTTGGAGTTGTGTGTACCTGTTGATTTAGAAGGTGTGGAAGCTATTGACGTGTGCGGAACAGGCGGTGATGGTAAAAATACCTTCAATATTTCCACATTATCGGCTTTTGTTTTGGCAGGTGCAGGTTACAAAGTGGCGAAACATGGCAATGTCGGCGTATCGTCAAACAGTGGTTCGTCCGATGTTTTGCAGCATTTGGGCTATCAATTTACGAATGATACGGATAAATTGAAACGACAATTAGACCAAGCGAATATCTGTTATTTTCATGCGCCGTTTTTTCACCCTGCTTTGAAAACGGTTGGACCGATTCGTAAACAATTGAGTGTCAAGACGTTTTTTAATATGTTGGGCCCTTTGGTCAATCCGGCACAACCAAAATATCAGTTGTCGGGTGTGTTCAGTTTGGAGTTGGCAAGGTTGTATCAGTATATTTTTCAACAAATACCAGACAAACAATTTGCGATTGTTCATGCCCTCGACGGCTACGATGAAGTGAGTTTGACGGGTGATTTTAAGTTGAAAATGAACAATAAAGAAGTGACGTTGTCGCCGCAAAGCATTGGTAAACAACAGCTTACGCAAGAGTCGCTTTTTGGCGGTGATACAGTTGAAGAAGCGGGTGTCATTTTCATGTCTATACTGAGGGGTACTGGAACGTCTGCACAAGTGGATGCGGTAACAGTCAATACGGGCATTGCAATACATTGTATCAAACCACAAACGTCTTTAATTGATTGTATTGCAGAGGCAGAGGAGGCTTTGGTTTCAGGCAAAGCATTAAAAGCCTTAGAAAAATTGATTCAATTGAATTAATTTAAGTCCTTATCGTCTAAATGAAAAAAAGGAGAGGTCGTAATTGGCTTCTCCTTTTGTTTTTAACAGCATCTTTCCTACTTTTGCCAAGATTCAATAAATTTTTCATAATTAAAAAAAATTGAAAATGAGAACTTTACGCACTTTATTCTTTTTGAGTATCGCATTGTTTATCGTGTCGTCTTGCGATACTACTAAAATAGCAACAACGTCGAATAACTACGGCAAAGCCGATGGTAAAGTCGAATGGATATTTTTACAACTCAATGATGTTTATGAAATCTCTGCAACTGAAAACGGCAAGGCAGGTGGATTGGCGCGCGTGGCGACGATTCGCCAAAAACTTTTGAATGAAAACCCTAATACATATACCGTTTTAAGCGGCGATTTTTTATCCCCCTCAGTAATTGGCACATTAAAATATGAAGGAAAAGGCATAAAAGGACGACAAATGGTTGAAGTCCTGAATGCACTCGGTCTGAACTTAGTGTGTTTTGGAAATCACGAATTTGACCTCGATTACGTTGACCTTCAGGCGCGTATGGATGAGTCAAAATTTGAATGGATTTCGTCAAATGCTTTTCACAAAGAAGGAGACAACATTGTGCCGTTTCACAGAACTGGCAGCGATGACTATTTTGATGAATATAAAATTTTGAACATCAATGATGGTGCTTCGGGTGAATCTGTAAAGGTGGGTATTTGGAGTGTTGTCCTTGATGCCAACCAAAAAGATTATGTTTATTATAGTAATGTTTATGATAGGTCAAAAAATATCATTGACGATGTGTTGTCAAAAGAGGTAGATGTCATCGCTGGGATTACGCATCTTGCTATAGAAACAGACAAAGAAATAGCGGCTCAAAACCCTTCAGTATCGCTCATTATGGGTGGGCATGAACACACGAATATGCGTTATGTAGTCGGTAAAACGGTTGTGGCAAAAGCAGATGCCAATGCCAAGACAGTTTATGTACATAGGTGTTCTTATGACTTGAAAACCAAGCGAGTAAATATTAGATCTGAATTGGTTAAGATAGACGATAAAGTTGCAGAAGACCCCTCAGTAGCCGCTGTTATTAAGAAATGGGAAGACATTATGAACGCTTCTTTTGTCGCTCAAGGCTTCAATCCGAATGAAGTGATTGCGAATGTAACAGAACCACTCGATGGGCGTGAAGTAACGCTTCGGTGGGGGCAAACAAATTTAGGCGCAGCGGTTGCAAAATCTCTGACAGATGCCGCCAAAAAGCCAGTGGATTGTTCCTTTTTCAATTCTGGTTCTATCCGTATTGATGACCAGGTAAAGGGAAATATTACGCAAGCAGACATCGTCCGCATCATGCCTTTTGGTGGCAAAATAGTTGAATTTGATATTAAAGGCTCGGAACTCAAGAAGGTACTTGCCGCTGGCATTGCTTCAAAAGGTAAAGGTGGCTATTTGCAATGGGATAAAATTGGTTACAGTGATGCGACAAATGTTTTTGTTATCAAGGGTGCTGCCTTAGATGTAAGCAAAACCTACCATTGTGCGACCAATGATTTTCTATTTAGTGGTAAAGAGACTAATTTTGATTTCTTTAATGCACAAAACCCTGCTATTTCAAATATTGATATACCAACTGAATCAACTGATGTACGCTCCGATATTCGTAAAGCATTTATAGTATATTTGAAAAATAAAAGATAGACACTACAAAAGGTATAGTAAACGGAAATTGAATAGGT
>JANLQI010000296.1:0-13536 GCA_031367705.1 Saprospiraceae bacterium
TAGCCTTCTATACGTGCCGTATCGGACTCGCAAGCCATGATTGAGAGCATTAATAATAGTAATATGACAATATTTTTATTCATTTCCGTTCAAAATTAAGTGTTTATCTGATATTTCTTATCTAAATTTAATTTTTAGTGTCGTTTTGACATAACTAAGTAACTTATTTTTGTTTTTATCCTATTATAATGACAAAAATGACACCATAGTTTTAGTACCTAATACCCCCTCAGTATATTTGCCTTTTTTCATCTTCTAAAATTCAAAATTGTGTTGACTCAACGACAACTTTTCCTAAGGCATGTTGCCCAAACTTCAGAAGCACCGCTTGCGCTTGAAATAGAATCTGCCGAAGGCATGCATTTGCAAACTGTTGATAAACAGCAAGTTATGGACTTGATTGCGGGTATTTCTGTCAGCGTACTTGGTCATCGCCCCCCCTCAGTACAAAAGGCTGTTGAGGTGCAATTGAACAAATATTGGCACACGCTCGTCTATGGCGAATTTGTCCTCGCACCACAAGTGCAGTTGGCAACACTTTTGGCAGACAACCTACCACCTACTTTAAATTCTGTTTATTTCACCAATTCAGGCACAGAAGCAACAGAAGGCGCCATGAAATTGGCAAAACGTGCCACCGGTCGCTCTGAAATCATCGCCATGAAAAACGCTTATCATGGCTCAACACAAGGTGCCATGTCGCTCAATTCTGATGAGTATTTCACACAAGCCTATCGTCCACTTTTGCCTGATATTCAATGGCTTACGTTTAATAATTTTATTGATTTAGAAAAAATAACACATAAAACGGCTGCCGTAATTGTCGAAACAGTGCAAGCGGAAAGTGGTATTTATTCACCCCTAAAAAAGTCCGAAAATACTGAGGGGTATCTTTTTGCTTTAAAAAAACGCTGTAAAGAAGTCGGTGCGCTATTGATTCTCGACGAAATTCAAGCGGGTATGGGGCGCACAGGAACGTTGTGGGCTTTTGAACAATACGGCATCACGCCCGATGTTTTGCTGTTGGCAAAAGGCTTGGGCGGCGGTATGCCAATCGGTGCTTTCATCGCTGACCGTGCTTTGATGCAAACCCTTACAAATGAGCCTGTTTTGGGACATATCACGACTTTTGGCGGGCATCCTATCAGTTGTGCAGCCGCATTAGCGACTTTGCAAACGCTATTAGAAAGTGATTTAATGGCTCAAGTTAAGCCGAAAGAGGCTTTGTTTAAACGTCTTTTGGTGCATCCTAAAATCAAAGAAGTCCGTAGCGCGGGTTTGTGGTTGGCTGTTGAGTTAGAAAGTTTTGACGTTTTAATACAAGTCATTCACGAATGTTTGGCACAAGGCTTATTGACTGATTGGTTTTTGTTCAATAATCGAAGTTTGCGTATAGCACCGCCTTTGATTATTACAGAAGTTGAAATTAATTGGGCTTGTAGTGTAATTTTAGCCGCTATTGAAAAATGTGCTTAAACATCTTCTAACAAGACATTATTTTCAAAAAAAAATCATTTAGTTTATTTTTGAACAAACCTCAACCCTTAGAAAATCGTAGGTTAAATTAGTTTTAAAATTAATTTTTCACAAACAGAATTGAATAAAACTTAATGAATTATTTTGATTACAAAAAATTGCTAATCAATTAATTATGATTCCTGTTTTATAAATTCTTAAAACAATTTGACCTATGAAAATCTCTCTATTCACTTACCTTTTTCTAATCGGAACATTTTTGAACGCTCAAACGACCGTTGTTCTCACGCCACAAAAAGATAACACTATTTATTCTTCAAGCGGTACGGTCAGCAATGGACAGGGCGTTTATTTGTTCACAGGCAATACTGGTGGTGGTGAGACACACCGAGCCTTGTTGAAATTCAATATCGCAGGTAGTGTGCCGGCTGGCGCAACGATTACCACCGTTTCTTTGAGTGTGAATGTGAACAAAGTACCTTCAGGCGTCGCTGGGAATACTTTAAAAATTCACAAACTAACTGCCGATTGGGGCGAAGATGCCTCCGATGCAGGTGGTTCAGAAAGCACAGGTGGCCCTGCCGCACCCAACGATGCGACTTGGACACACCAGTTTTTTAGTACAACTATGTGGTCTAATGCAGGTGGCGACTTTCAAGCAACCCCGAGTGGCATCGTATCAGTAGCAGGAACGGGTCTATACACTTTTAACAGTACTTCTGCCATGATCAATGATGTGCAAACGTGGCTCGACGCACCAAACGGGAATTTTGGATGGGCGTTGTTGGGTGATGAATCACAGAATAAAACGTCGCGCCGAATTGATGCTCGTGAAAACAGTAACGCCTCCAATCGCCCTGCTTTATCGGTCACTTATACGACTGTAATTCCCGTAGAACTTATTGATTTTCAAGGAGTTGAAAAAAATAGAAATATAGAATTGACTTGGCAGACTGCCAGTGAAAGAGGTAGTAAAAGTTTTGAGATTGAGTCGAAACAGCTTCAAAATGACGTAAATACTGAGGGGGGTAAATTCTTGAAAATAGGTGAACAAAAAGCTGCTGGCAATGCCCAAACGGTTCAAAAATACACTTTTGTTCATCAAACACCACCATTCGGAATTTATTTATATCGCTTGAAACAAGTAGATTTTGATGGTAAAACCATGTATTCGCCAACCATCAGCGTCAAATTAAGCGACAGAAAAGCCATAAAAATTTATCCCAATCCAGTCAGTAATCATTTTGTTGTTGAAACCAACGCTACTGAAATTGAGCAGGTCGAATTAATAGATGCAACGGGGCGATTGATGCGTAGCATTTTAAATGTTAAAAGTGTTGTGAATATTTCAGATTTGCCAAAAGGTATTTATTTCGTCAAAATGAAAACAGAAGGGCAAACTGTTGTTGAAAAACTGATAAAACTGTAATTTTGACCCAAGTTTTGAAACGACCGATGCGGTTTGCAGAAACGCATCGGTCGTTTTATTTTTTCAATCACATTTTTATTCAGTCAAATTATGCAGCATTTCACTTCTGTTCACGACGTTGATGACCCTTTGGGTTTACTCCGTTTGGCAAAAGATTGTAAAGAACACCCATTGAAATTCAATGACTTAGGTAAAGGCAAAACGCTTGGCATGTTGTTTTACAACGCCTCATTGCGTACGCGTATGAGTACCGAATTGGCAGCGTCTAACTTAGGCATGAACGTCATTTCGATGAATGTCGGCGATTCGTGGAACATGGAATTTGAAGATGGCGTGGTGATGAATGGCGACAAAGCCGAACACATACGTGAAGGTGCGGCCGTAATGAGTCAATATTGCGACATCCTTGGTGTGCGCTCATTTCCTACTTTGACTGACCGTGACCGCGATTATTCAGATTTTGTTATCTCAAAATTTAAGCAACACGCTCGTGTACCGATTGTTAGCCTTGAAGGTTCAACCGTTCACCCTCTGCAATCCTTGACGGATTGGTTGACGATTGAGCAATATAAGACCGTTAAACGTCCAAAAGTTGTCCTCACATGGGCACCACACCCAAAGTCGTTGCCCCAAGCAGTGCCTAATTCTTTTGTGGAATGGATGAAAATAACGGATTATGATTTTGTCATAACACACCCAGAAGGTTATGAGTTAGCAGAGCAATTTACTGAGGGGTGTACGATTGAATACGACCAAAACAAGGCATTTGAAGGTGCAGATTTCATTTATGCCAAAAACTGGTCAAGCTACCATAATTATGGCAAAATCCTTTCGATGGACCCCAATTGGACGGTTTCCGCAGCAAAAATGGCACTGACGAACAACGCTAAATTTATGCACTGCCTACCTGTTCGGCGTAATCAAGTGGTGATGGATGAAGTCTTAGATTCACATAATTCTATAGTGATTGAAGAAGCTAAAAATCGGACTTTTGCGGCGATGGCGGTTTTGAAGACGTTGTTGGAGAAAAAATAAAGAACAGATATGATTGATAATGAATTAGTTATAATAAAAGTAGGCGGCAACGTCATTGACAACCCCTCAGTATTAAGCCATGTTTTAGACGATTTTTCTAAAATAAAATCAAAAAAAATACTCGTGCATGGCGGCGGTAAAATCGCTGATGGTTTGTTAAAAAAACTCAATATCACGCCTCAAAAA
The DNA here is from genome assembly GCA_031367705.1 of Saprospiraceae bacterium. GTDB lineage: Bacteria > Bacteroidota > Bacteroidia > Chitinophagales > Saprospiraceae > JAAFJT01. Next base: position 4,127 of record JANLQI010000296.1, read on the forward strand.
GTAGAAGGTCGTCGCTTGACGGATGAACCTACTTTGGAAGTTGTCACGATGGTCTATGCGGGTCTTATTAATAAAAATGTAGTGGCTCAACTTCAAGCTCGTGGCTGCAATGCTTTAGGTTTGACAGGCGCAGATGTCAATACCATTCAAGCACATAAAAGAACGAAAGGCAATGTGGATTTTGGCTTTGTCGGTGATATTGATGCCGTCAATACTGAGGGGGTCGCTCACCTCTTAAAATTTGCAGAAGCCCTTGTTTTTGCGCCTATTACGCATGATAAAAAAGGACAATTATTAAATACCAATGCCGATACCATTGCTTCAACATTAGCCGTTGCGATGTCTGCGCAATTTGATGTCACGCTTAAATTTGTCTTTGAAAAAAAAGGCGTTTTGTCTGACCCAACGGACGATGATTCGGTTATTTCCCTCATTTCTTACGCTGATTTTCAAGCTGGGAAAGCGGACGGTTCTATCTCTGATGGCATGATTCCGAAGCTCGACAATGCGTTTAATGCCATGAAATCGGGTGTACAATCGGTTGTGATATGTGGTACTGAGGGGGTCAGTTCGACGGTTGGAACGCAATTGGCGTTAGGTCAAAAGGTATAGTAAACGGAAATTAAAATAGTTGTTTTTTTTTGGAAAAAAAACAACTATTTTAATTTCCGTTTACTATACCTCAATCAAATGACAAAAAATAGTATCTTTGGGAAGCAAAAATCATAATTTTTCACCGACATAAAACATCCCGCCTACAAAATGAAGAAAGCACTCCTTCCAGCCTTGTTGCTCGTTTTCGTAACTACTACTTTTTATTTTTGTAAATCAGACAACAAAACGACTGTTTTAACAGGCAACAAAACCTTTGTACGCCTATCAAACGAACCTGAACGGCTCAATCCTTTGACGACCGAAGAGTCAAATGCGATGCAAGTGATGAGCTACATGTTCCCTTCTTTGCTTGATTTTGACCCGCAAACGCTTGAATTGACACCTATTTTGGCTAAAAGCCGCCCTGTTGTGGCGACTATTGATACAGGTGTACTGAAAGGTGGCACGTCTTATTCCTACGAAATTCGTGACGAAGCGGCTTGGGACAATGGTTCACCCGTCACGGCTGCCGATTTTGTTTTTACGGTTAAAGCTATTTTGAATCCGAAATCGGGTGCAAGTAATTGGCGCAGTGGTTTAGATTTCATCAAAAACATCGTCGTTGATGCTGCAAATCCTAAGAAATTCACAATTCTTTCGGATAAAAAATACTTTTTGGCAGAAACGCAAAGTGGAACGATGCCACTTTTGCCCGAATATGTCTATGATACTGAGGGGGTACTTAAAGCACTTTCAGTTGCTGATTTGGTCAAACCTGATACCGCTAAAATCGGCGCAGCATTGACTCAATTCGCTAATAACTTCCAATCGCCTAAATTTTCAAGGGAAAAAGGCAGCATTGTCGGCTGTGGTGCTTATGCTTTTGAAGAATGGAAAGCAGGTGAACGTATAGTTTTAAAGAAAAAAGCAAATTGGTGGGGCGATAAATTAGCATCACAAAGTCCTTTCTTTATGGCTTTACCTGACGAATTACACTTTCGCCCTGTGAAAGATGAAGCAGCAGCAATGGCATTATTGAAAGACGGTCAGTTTGATGCGATGGTCAAATTAGCACCCAAAGACTTCTTGGAAATGTCGAAAAACGATACGTTTAAGACCATTTATAATTTCACAACAGCACCTTCATTGGCACTTGCACATTTAGGTTTTAATTGTAAAAGTCCTAAATTAAATGATAAAAAAACAAGACGTGCCATAGCGCATTTGATTGATGTGCCAACGATTATCTCAAAGTTGATGAAGGGTTTGGGAGAGCCTTGTGTGGGGCCATTTGTGCCACAACGCGCCTATTATAACAAGGATTTGAAGCCAATCGACTTAAATGTTGATGAAGCGAAAAGCCTTTTGGCAGCCGCAGGATGGAAAAACAGCAACGCAGATAGCACCTTAGACAAGTCAATTGCTGGCAAAACGACAGAGTTGACGCTCCGTTTGGCATTTGCAGCAAACAACGGTATTGCCAAAAACATTGGTTTGATGCTGCAAGAAAGTGCGGCACAAGCAGGTGTTAAAATCGAATTAGAACCTTTGGAAGCTGCTGCTTTTTTAGCTGCCTTGAAAAAACGTGATTTTGATATGTTTATCAATAACGCAGGTTTTTCGGCTTCGATGGACGACCCAAAAGAGATGTGGGCAACGTCGTCGAATACGCCTGATGGGGGGAATCGCTTCCAATTTGAAAACAAAGCCGCCGATGCGCTCATTGCTGAAATTAGGGCGGAACTCGATGATACTAAACGCAGAGATTTATATAAAAAATTCCAAGCCCTCGTTTACGACGAGCAACCTGCCGTTTTCCTATTCACCGCCAAAGAACGTTTGGCTTTAAACAAGCGTTTTGATGCGACTGTGATGGCAAATCCAAGGCGTTTGTATTGGTTGGGGCAGTTTAAATTGAAATAAAAATGAAATGATGAATTTACAAAACGCTGATTTTCAATTTTTTTGTAAAATAAAGTTTAGCACTTTAGTTTTTCGTCATTTCAAAGTTTGAGTAAACGGAAAAAAAATAGGTTTTAGATTTTGTGCACAAAATCTAAAACCTATTTTTTTTCCGTTTACTCAAACTTTGAAATGACGAAAAACTAAAGTGCTAAACTTTATTTTACAAAAAAATTGAAAATCAGCGTTTTGTAAATTCATCATTTCATTTTTATTTCAATTTAAACTGCCCCAACCAATACAAACGCCTTGGATTTGCCATCACAGTCGCATCAAAACGCTTGTTTAAAGCCAAACGTTCTTTGGCGGTGAATAGGAAAACGGCAGGTTGCTCGTCGTAAACGAGGGCTTGGAATTTTTTATATAAATCTCTGCGTTTAGTATCATCGAGTTCCGCCCTAATTTCAGCAATGAGCGCATCGGCGGCTTTGTTTTCAAATTGGAAGCGATTCCCCCCATCAGGCGTATTCGACGACGTTGCCCACATCTCTTTTGGGTCGTCCATCGAAGCCGAAAAACCTGCGTTATTGATAAACATATCAAAATCACGTTTTTTCAAGGCAGCTAAAAAAGCAGCAGCTTCCAAAGGTTCTAATTCGATTTTAACACCTGCTTGTGCCGCACTTTCTTGCAGCATCAAACCAATGTTTTTGGCAATACCGTTGTTTGCTGCAAATGCCAAACGGAGCGTCAACTCTGTCGTTTTGCCAGCAATTGACTTGTCTAAGGTGCTATCTGCGTTGCTGTTTTTCCATCCTGCGGCTGCCAAAAGGCTTTTCGCTTCATCAACATTTAAGTCGATTGGCTTCAAATCCTTGTTATAATAGGCGCGTTGTGGCACAAATGGCCCCACACAAGGCTCTCCCAAACCCTTCATCAACTTTGAGATAATCGTTGGCACATCAATCAAATGCGCTATGGCACGTCTTGTTTTTTTATCATTTAATTTAGGACTTTTACAATTAAAACCTAAATGTGCAAGTGCCAATGAAGGTGCTGTTGTGAAATTATAAATGGTCTTAAACGTATCGTTTTTCGACATTTCCAAGAAGTCTTTGGGTGCTAATTTGACCATCGCATCAAACTGACCGTCTTTCAATAATGCCATTGCTGCTGCTTCATCTTTCACAGGGCGAAAGTGTAATTCGTCAGGTAAAGCCATAAAGAAAGGACTTTGTGATGCTAATTTATCGCCCCACCAATTTGCTTTTTTCTTTAAAACTATACGTTCACCTGCTTTCCATTCTTCAAAAGCATAAGCACCACAGCCGACAATGCTGCCTTTTTCCCTTGAAAATTTAGGCGATTGGAAGTTATTAGCGAATTGAGTCAATGCTGCGCCGATTTTAGCGGTATCAGGTTTGACCAAATCAGCAACTGAAAGTGCTTTAAGTACCCCCTCAGTATCATAGACATATTCGGGCAAAAGTGGCATCGTTCCACTTTGCGTTTCTGCCAAAAAGTATTTTTTATCCGAAAGAATTGTGAATTTCTTAGGATTTGCAGCATCAACGACGATGTTTTTGATGAAATCTAAACCACTGCGCCAATTACTTGCACCCGATTTCGGATTCAAAATAGCTTTAACCGTAAAAACAAAATCGGCAGCCGTGACGGGTGAACCATTGTCCCAAGCCGCTTCGTCACGAATTTCGTAGGAATAAGACGTGCCACCTTTCAGTACACCTGTATCAATAGTCGCCACAACAGGGCGGCTTTTAGCCAAAATAGGTGTCAATTCAAGCGTTTGCGGGTCAAAATCAAGCAAAGAAGGGAACATGTAGCTCATCACTTGCATCGCATTTGACTCTTCGGTCGTCAAAGGATTGAGCCGTTCAGGTTCGTTTGATAGGCGTACAAAGGTTTTGTTGCCTGTTAAAACAGTCGTTTTGTTGTCTGATTTACAAAAATAAAAAGTAGTAGTTACGAAAACGAGCAACAAGGCTGGAAGGAGTGCTTTCTTCATTTTGTAGGCGGGATGTTTTATGTCGGTGAAAAATTATGATTTTTGCTTCCCAAAGATACTATTTTTTGTCATTTGATTGAGGTATAGTAAACGGAAATTAAAATAGTTGTTTTTTTTCCAAAAAAAAACAACTATTTTAATTTCCGTTTACTATACCTTTTGACCTAACGCCAATTGCGTTCCAACCGTCGAACTGACCCCCTCAGTACCACATATCACAACCGATTGTACACCCGATTTCATGGCATTAAACGCATTGTCGAGCTTCGGAATCATGCCATCAGAGATAGAACCGTCCGCTTTCCCAGCTTGAAAATCAGCGTAAGAAATGAGGGAAATAACCGAATCATCGTCCGTTGGGTCAGACAAAACGCCTTTTTTTTCAAAGACAAATTTAAGCGTGACATCAAATTGCGCAGACATCGCAACGGCTAATGTTGAAGCAATGGTATCGGCATTGGTATTTAATAATTGTCCTTTTTTATCATGCGTAATAGGCGCAAAAACAAGGGCTTCTGCAAATTTTAAGAGGTGAGCGACCCCCTCAGTATTGACGGCATCAATATCACCGACAAAGCCAAAATCCACATTGCCTTTCGTTCTTTTATGTGCTTGAATGGTATTGACATCTGCGCCTGTCAAACCTAAAGCATTGCAGCCACGAGCTTGAAGTTGAGCCACTACATTTTTATTAATAAGACCCGCATAGACCATCGTGACAACTTCCAAAGTAGGTTCATCCGTCAAGCGACGACCTTCTACTTTTTGAGGCGTGATATTGAGTTTTTTTAACAAACCATCAGCGATTTTACCGCCGCCATGCACGAGTATTTTTTTTGATTTTATTTTAGAAAAATCGTCTAAAACATGGCTTAATACTGAGGGGTTGTCAATGACGTTGCCGCCTACTTTTATTATAACTAATTCATTATCAATCATATCTGTTCTTTATTTTTTCTCCAACAACGTCTTCAAAACCGCCATCGCCGCAAAAGTCCGATTTTTAGCTTCTTCAATCACTATAGAATTATGTGAATCTAAGACTTCATCCATCACCACTTGATTACGCCGAACAGGTAGGCAGTGCATAAATTTAGCGTTGTTCGTCAGTGCCATTTTTGCTGCGGAAACCGTCCAATTGGGGTCCATCGAAAGGATTTTGCCATAATTATGGTAGCTTGACCAGTTTTTGGCATAAATGAAATCTGCACCTTCAAATGCCTTGTTTTGGTCGTATTCAATCGTACACCCCTCAGTAAATTGCTCTGCTAACTCATAACCTTCTGGGTGTGTTATGACAAAATCATAATCCGTTATTTTCATCCATTCCACAAAAGAATTAGGCACTGCTTGGGGCAACGACTTTGGGTGTGGTGCCCATGTGAGGACAACTTTTGGACGTTTAACGGTCTTATATTGCTCAATCGTCAACCAATCCGTCAAGGATTGCAGAGGGTGAACGGTTGAACCTTCAAGGCTAACAATCGGTACACGAGCGTGTTGCTTAAATTTTGAGATAACAAAATCTGAATAATCGCGGTCACGGTCAGTCAAAGTAGGAAATGAGCGCACACCAAGGATGTCGCAATATTGACTCATTACGGCCGCACCTTCACGTATGTGTTCGGCTTTGTCGCCATTCATCACCACGCCATCTTCAAATTCCATGTTCCACGAATCGCCGACATTCATCGAAATGACGTTCATGCCTAAGTTAGACGCTGCCAATTCGGTACTCATACGCGTACGCAATGAGGCGTTGTAAAACAACATGCCAAGCGTTTTGCCTTTACCTAAGTCATTGAATTTCAATGGGTGTTCTTTACAATCTTTTGCCAAACGGAGTAAACCCAAAGGGTCATCAACGTCGTGAACAGAAGTGAAATGCTGCATAATTTGACTGAATAAAAATGTGATTGAAAAAATAAAACGACCGATGCGTTTCTGCAAACCGCATCGGTCGTTTCAAAACTTGGGTCAAAATTACAGTTTTATCAGTTTTTCAACAACAGTTTGCCCTTCTGTTTTCATTTTGACGAAATAAATACCTTTTGGCAAATCTGAAATATTCACAACACTTTTAACATTTAAAATGCTACGCATCAATCGCCCCGTTGCATCTATTAATTCGACCTGCTCAATTTCAGTAGCGTTGGTTTCAACAACAAAATGATTACTGACTGGATTGGGATAAATTTTTATGGCTTTTCTGTCGCTTAATTTGACGCTGATGGTTGGCGAATACATGGTTTTACCATCAAAATCTACTTGTTTCAAGCGATATAAATAAATTCCGAATGGTGGTGTTTGATGAACAAAAGTGTATTTTTGAACCGTTTGGGCATTGCCAGCAGCTTTTTGTTCACCTATTTTCAAGAATTTACCCCCCTCAGTATTTACGTCATTTTGAAGCTGTTTCGACTCAATCTCAAAACTTTTACTACCTCTTTCACTGGCAGTCTGCCAAGTCAATTCTATATTTCTATTTTTTTCAACTCCTTGAAAATCAATAAGTTCTACGGGAATTACAGTCGTATAAGTGACCGATAAAGCAGGGCGATTGGAGGCGTTACTGTTTTCACGAGCATCAATTCGGCGCGACGTTTTATTCTGTGATTCATCACCCAACAACGCCCATCCAAAATTCCCGTTTGGTGCGTCGAGCCACGTTTGCACATCATTGATCATGGCAGAAGTACTGTTAAAAGTGTATAGACCCGTTCCTGCTACTGATACGATGCCACTCGGGGTTGCTTGAAAGTCGCCACCTGCATTAGACCACATAGTTGTACTAAAAAACTGGTGTGTCCAAGTCGCATCGTTGGGTGCGGCAGGGCCACCTGTGCTTTCTGAACCACCTGCATCGGAGGCATCTTCGCCCCAATCGGCAGTTAGTTTGTGAATTTTTAAAGTATTCCCAGCGACGCCTGAAGGTACTTTGTTCACATTCACACTCAAAGAAACGGTGGTAATCGTTGCGCCAGCCGGCACACTACCTGCGATATTGAATTTCAACAAGGCTCGGTGTGTCTCACCACCACCAGTATTGCCTGTGAACAAATAAACGCCCTGTCCATTGCTGACCGTACCGCTTGAAGAATAAATAGTGTTATCTTTTTGTGGCGTGAGAACAACGGTCGTTTGAGCGTTCAAAAATGTTCCGATTAGAAAAAGGTAAGTGAATAGAGAGATTTTCATAGGTCAAATTGTTTTAAGAATTTATAAAACAGGAATCATAATTAATTGATTAGCAATTTTTTGTAATCAAAATAATTCATTAAGTTTTATTCAATTCTGTTTGTGAAAAATTAATTTTAAAACTAATTTAACCTACGATTTTCTAAGGGTTGAGGTTTGTTCAAAAATAAACTAAATGATTTTTTTTTGAAAATAATGTCTTGTTAGAAGATGTTTAAGCACATTTTTCAATAGCGGCTAAAATTACACTACAAGCCCAATTAATTTCAACTTCTGTAATAATCAAAGGCGGTGCTATACGCAAACTTCGATTATTGAACAAAAACCAATCAGTCAATAAGCCTTGTGCCAAACATTCGTGAATGACTTGTATTAAAACGTCAAAACTTTCTAACTCAACAGCCAACCACAAACCCGCGCTACGGACTTCTTTGATTTTAGGATGCACCAAAAGACGTTTAAACAAAGCCTCTTTCGGCTTAACTTGAGCCATTAAATCACTTTCTAATAGCGTTTGCAAAGTCGCTAATGCGGCTGCACAACTGATAGGATGCCCGCCAAAAGTCGTGATATGTCCCAAAACAGGCTCATTTGTAAGGGTTTGCATCAAAGCACGGTCAGCGATGAAAGCACCGATTGGCATACCGCCGCCCAAGCCTTTTGCCAACAGCAAAACATCGGGCGTGATGCCGTATTGTTCAAAAGCCCACAACGTTCCTGTGCGCCCCATACCCGCTTGAATTTCGTCGAGAATCAATAGCGCACCGACTTCTTTACAGCGTTTTTTTAAAGCAAAAAGATACCCCTCAGTATTTTCGGACTTTTTTAGGGGTGAATAAATACCACTTTCCGCTTGCACTGTTTCGACAATTACGGCAGCCGTTTTATGTGTTATTTTTTCTAAATCAATAAAATTATTAAACGTAAGCCATTGAATATCAGGCAAAAGTGGACGATAGGCTTGTGTGAAATACTCATCAGAATTGAGCGACATGGCACCTTGTGTTGAGCCATGATAAGCGTTTTTCATGGCGATGATTTCAGAGCGACCGGTGGCACGTTTTGCCAATTTCATGGCGCCTTCTGTTGCTTCTGTGCCTGAATTGGTGAAATAAACAGAATTTAAAGTAGGTGGTAGGTTGTCTGCCAAAAGTGTTGCCAACTGCACTTGTGGTGCGAGGACAAATTCGCCATAGACGAGCGTGTGCCAATATTTGTTCAATTGCACCTCAACAGCCTTTTGTACTGAGGGGGGGCGATGACCAAGTACGCTGACAGAAATACCCGCAATCAAGTCCATAACTTGCTGTTTATCAACAGTTTGCAAATGCATGCCTTCGGCAGATTCTATTTCAAGCGCAAGCGGTGCTTCTGAAGTTTGGGCAACATGCCTTAGGAAAAGTTGTCGTTGAGTCAACACAATTTTGAATTTTAGAAGATGAAAAAAGGCAAATATACTGAGGGGGTATTAGGTACTAAAACTATGGTGTCATTTTTGTCATTATAATAGGATAAAAACAAAAATAAGTTACTTAGTTATGTCAAAACGACACTAAAAATTAAATTTAGATAAGAAATATCAGATAAACACTTAATTTTGAACGGAAATGAATAAAAATATTGTCATATTACTATTATTAATGCTCTCAATCATGGCTTGCGAGTCCGATACGGCACGTATAGAAGGCTA
>JANLQI010000110.1:0-1835 GCA_031367705.1 Saprospiraceae bacterium
GTTTTTTTGCAAAAAAACAAAAACGAATCAAATTTCTGTCAACTATACCTTACTACTAAAAAAACGACTTTTCTACTGAGGGGGGTGTTTTTTCATAAAAAAGGAATGTCTCGGAATAAAATGTTGCGAATCGTTTTTTACCTTTGTGAAAATTTTAAAAGATTAACACTTTAGTAACTAACTAATCTGAAATTTTACGTCAAATTGGTGTATTATTAATTGAAACATTCATTTTTTCTAAAAACAAAAAAAATCTAAACAAGGATGAAGAAAGTCATATTGGGAATTCTCGCAATCACACTATTTATCGGCACGACGACAGCACAATCGCCTGCTGATTTGATTTCTAAGGCTCGTAAAGCCGTTAGAAACATCAGCGGTAAAAAAGAAAAAATCAAAGATGCTGAAACGGCCGTCGAAGACATGATGAAAGCCGCAGAAAACAAAACAAATGCAGAGGCTTTATTATGGAAAGGTAAGTATTACAACGAATTAGCATCTATCGACAACCTTGAACGCTCAAAAAGTCAGTTGTTGGGTAAGCAGTACAAAACTGAATTTACTAAATCTGGTTTGATGGCGGCTGATGCTTTATTGGCGGCTGCAAAAGCAACAGAAGACAAAAAATTGATGAAAGACATCATTTCTTCTTTGAGCGAAGCACAAACAAATGTCAATAATTATGGCTCAGATTTAACAGATGCCAAAGATTATTTGGGGGCTTACAACAGTTTCAAAAGCGTACTAACCATTCATGAAGTATTGAAGGCTAATGATTCAAAAAGTTCACTTGACAAACAAGCTGATTATGACAAGCAACTGTACCTTGTCGCATTGCTTTCGACTTATTCAGAAATGGAAAGTGACGCAATGCCTATCTATAAAAAAATGATTGAAGGCAAGACAGATACTTCTTTTATTTATTCAGCGATGTACAAAGCGACTGTTGAAAAGGATAGAGAATTGGCAATGAAATACCTTGATGAAGGTTCAAAAAAATATCCAGAAGACACCCAAATTCTATTTACAAAAATCAATCACTTTTTGAAAGATGGTAAATTGGAAATTTTGGTACATGAATTGAAAGAGGCGATTGTTAAAGAGCCTAAAAACGTCACGCTTTACTTCACATTGGGCAACGTTTTGGATAATTTGGCAACGGCTGAAAAGGACGAAACAAAATCGAAAGCATTAGCGGCTGAAGCATTGGAATACTACAATAAAACGCTTGAATTAGACGCTAAAAACGTAGATGCGATTTACTCAATCGGTGCTTCGTTCTACAACAAAGCAGCTGTTTACAGCAAGGAAATGAAGAAATTGGAAAGCGATTTCAGCAAAGAAGGTCAGAAAAAATATGACGCAGCGCAAAAACAAATGTTGGAAGAATTCGACAAAGCTTTGCCTTATTTCCAAAAAGCAGAAGCTTTGAATGCCAATGACCGCAATTCACTTATCGCTTTAAAAGAAATTTTTGCTCGTAAAAATGACTTGAAAACAGCGAACGAATTTAAAGCACGTCTTGAAACAATAGACGGTGGTGGTAAAAATGAAACATCGTTTTTTAAACAATAGAAAAGTAATGGTGAATGGTGAGTTATACATTATCGTTTTGCCACAGCTAATTCATTCAATATACTAAGAATTTTAAATCGGTTAAACAATTGGGTGAAAACCCGCAATGGCAACATTGCGGGTTTTTTGTTTTAGTTTTTAATAATATAGCTTTAGTAAATTTTGAAAATTTATTAAACCTTGATTCTCTGCTTTTCATTTGCTCATTTTTCATAAATTTGGGGTTTGAATTCATAAAAATCCTTAAAATACTGAGGGGG
>JANLQI010000379.1:0-46854 GCA_031367705.1 Saprospiraceae bacterium
ACCCCCCTCAGTATCAGCCGAGTTAGAGTTGAATTTTTCACCAGAAGACACCGTTTTGTTGAATGGCAAAAAAGTAGATACGGCTTTTAAAACCATTCGCTTATCATCGGGTATGAATGTGGTGGAGTTGAAGGTGAATACTTTTTAAATACAATTTCAACTTATCAACTTGACGCAAGTTTGAAACTTGCGTCAAGTTGAGCCTAAATTAAAATGAATAAAATAGTCAAATTATTGCCAATTATATGCGCTTTGATGGTCGTAAAAACCACCCAAGCCCAGCTTTTATGGTACGCTGACCCTAATAAACCACAGGCTGAAAACTTCTACAACCTCAACATTGAATCCAATGAAAAGGGTTCTTTAGAAGTGGTCAATGACGAAAAACACGGCAAAGTTTGGCAAGTCAACAAGCCGTCTGGCTCAAAGAGAACCGAATTATCACGGTCAAGACCAAAGAAAGATACTTTACAAAATGCTTACACGCCCAAAGAAGGCGACGTAGTTTACTTGGGTTATCAATGGAAAGTCATGATTGAAGGCGATGCCGAACGCAAAGGTTTTGCTGTTTTTCAAAACAAATCCGAAAGCCCTCATTCTCAAAACTATCCTTTTAACCTCGATTATGATGGCAAACATCTGAGCATGAATACTTACGTGCAAGGCGAAGGCTCGCAAAAAAGTAGGGGTAAAATGGTTTGGGAAAAGGTGGTCAAAGAAAAAGAATGGGTGACGATTGTGATGGGTATAAAATTTTCACGGGATGCAAGTGTTGGGTCTATTGAGGTATGGTTTAATGGTGAAAAACAAGTTTTAGAAGGGCAAAACAAAGTGGGCAAACTGATGCACCGAACCTTGGATGACAGCGGCAATTACTTCAAATGGGGTGCTTATAATGAAAATTCAAGACCTTATAATATCACCGTCAATTTGGATGAAATGCGGGTTGCGAAAGACTATAAAACGGCTAATCCTTTGAATTATACGACCGCCCCCATCGTAAAGATTGAGAGTAACGGTATTCCCAAAAACTTAGGTCTTTTTTGTCCCATCGACAAACAAGCAAAACGAGACAGCATAACGGGTAAATACCCTGCAAACACGAATAAATGGTATCAAGAAATAGACGATAAAACCCAAATTTTTAAATTATTTGCAGGTGACAGTATAGTGAGAGGTTTCGATGCGAAGGATTTTCATTCAAGATGTGAAGTGGGCGGTATTGGTTTTCCCGTGCGTTTTAAGGAAAGCGACGGTTGGTATATGGCAGAATATACGATGAAAATTAACATTCCTAAAAGTGCCAATGGCGAAAGAATGAAAAAAACGATGACCATTAGTCAGCTTTTTGCAGTGGGTTTTGGTCCTCAATTTAGGTTGGAATTGACCCCAAAAGGAGAGATTGGCTATGGCTCACGGACAAACGGGAATAGGGTTTTGTTATCTGACAAAGACTATTCAAATGGTACTAATTCTTTGAAAGTCAAAATGTTATCAAACGGTAAGTTTTTTAAACTTTTCTTGAATGACAAGCCAATCAAATTTACAGTAGAGGGCAAAGAAGTGGATATGATACAGATTGAAGAGTCCAAAAAAGGTACGCCCAACGTGGTTTGTCAATTCAGATGGGGCATGTACTACAATTTGCCGATGTACAAAGATATTTCCTGCACTGTGACTGATATAATCACTAAAAAGGTGGATTAGAAGGCGATTTATTCACAAAACAGAGGCTGCTGTGCCATTTGGAAAGCACCCCTCAGTATTAAATAGAGCGAAATGTTTTCAAATAGAGAGAGTTTAGTTTTCATTATTATAATGAGTTGTTTAGTAAGCCTCGTTGATGCACAAAACATCAGCGAGGCATTATTTGCGAACCCGCCAAAGGAAACCAAGCCCAAAACGTGGATGCACGCCATGAGTGCCAATATGAGCAAAGAAGGCTTGACAAAAGACTTGGAAGCGATGTCCGAAGCGGGTATTGGCGGCTTATTATTGTTCAATATTGCACAAGGGATTCCTTACGGAAAAATAAAATATAACTCGCCCGAACACCACGAAATGCTGACCCACGCTGCCAAAGAAGCCGAGCGTTTGGGATTGAGTTTTGGGGTGCATAATTGCGACGGTTGGTCGTCAAGCGGCGGTCCGTGGGTCACGCCCGAACAATCTATGAAAATGGTGGTTTGGAGTGAGCAAATACTGAGGGGGGGTAAAAATGTCAAAGTAAACCTCAAACAACCGACGACAAGAGAGGGATTTTATCGAGATATTGCCGTCATTGCTTACCCAAGTTTAGCATCGGAAATCATTGATTTTAACAATACGCCAACCATCACTTCGTCTGATAAAGATTTGAATATCAATATTATACACGATCATAAAACCGATGCAGAATACCAACTAAAAGGTAAAAATCCATGGATTCAATTCACTTACAAAGAGCCATTTTCAGCACGTGCCTTACAGTTGGTTTTTACGGATAGATTTGGCGAAGCCAAACTGTTAACGTCCGACGATGGCATTACTTTTAAACCTGCTTACACACCTCGAAAAGTCAGAACAGGCAAAAGCGAATGGGCATTTAATGACAATTTTGAAGTGATAACTGCCCGTTTTTTTAGGTTTGAACTCAATGAAAAAATCAACCTCAAAGAGATAAATCTCACCTCTACTTACACCCTCGATAATCCGTTCGGACGCACGGCAATTGCCCGCACCGAAGATGCTGAATTACACCCAATTGGTACGCCAGAAGCGGCTATGATTATTGATAAAAACAAGATTTTAGACCTTACAAATGCCTTTAATACTGAGGGGGTACTCAATACAGTGTTACCCGAAGGAAACTGGACAATTTTGCGATTTGGCTACACTTCTACATCTGCCTCAAATCACCCCGCTTCGGTGGATGGAAAGGGTTTGGAAGTAGATAAATTGAACAAAGCGGCTTTTAAAATTCACTACGATGCTTTTGTCAAAAAAGTGATTGATAACTCGAAACCTGTTGCCCCAAACGCCTTGCAATACATCGAAATTGACAGCTATGAAATGGGCGGACAAAATTGGACGGAGGGTTTTAACGCGCATTTTAAAGCGGTCAAAAACTACGATTTTATCCCTTTTTTACCCTTAGTGGCGGGTAAATTCATGGAAAATGCCGTGAGTTCAGAAGAAATTTTGGCAGATTATCGAGAGGTAATTTGCGATATGATGACCGAAAACTACTTCGGTTATTTTCAAGAACTCTGTCATAAAGATGGCTTGAAAACCTATATCGAAAACTACGGCATGGGACCTATCAATGAGTTGGAAGTGGGTTCAAAAGCCGATATTCCGATGGGTGAATTTTGGATGAATAGAGCGATTACACAAGTGGCTGCGCCGATTTCGGCAGCTCATATTTACGGTAAAAACGTCATTTCTGCGGAGAGCTTTACGGCAGAACAGCAAATAAATTGGAAAGGACACCCTGCTATGGCGAAGTTGTCGGGCGATAGGGCATGGGCGTTGGGCATCAACGAATTTATGTTCCATCGCTTCGCCCATCAAGCGAATACGCATGTTGTCCCTGGCATGACGATGAACCGTTGGGGGTCGCATTTTGACCGAACGCAAACGTGGTGGTACAATGCAGGGGCGGCTTGGTTCAAATACATCGCCCGAGGGTCGTATTTACTGAGGGGGGGTATTCCAGTCTCGGATTTGCTGGTTTTTGTGGGTGATGGCACGCCTAATTCAACGCTTAGTCGCAAGGATTTTAAACCCAATTTGCCGATGGGTTTAAACTACGATAATATCAATTCTGATGCGTTAATCAAGCGCATTTCGGTTAAAAATGGGGTGATGGTCTTGCCCGAAGGCACGACTTATAAGATTTTGGTTTTGAAAAACATGGATAAAATTCACCTCAAAACGCTGCGTAAAATCCATGAGATTTCAAAAAACGGTGTGCCGATTATGGGTCAAAAGCCAACCAAATTAATTGGCTATAAAAAAGACTCAATTGAGCAAGTAGAGTTTGACAAATTGGTGAAAGAAATTTGGGCAAATCCCAAAACGGAAACCAGTTTTAATTGGGATATTATTTTACCTAAATACAAGATTTTCAAGGATTTAGATATAAAAAACAATAAAAATATTGAGTTTGCACATCGCAAAATCAATGACGCTGATGTGTATTTTATTGCCAATCCTGATAGTTCAAAAGCCAATACATTCAACGCTACTTTTAAGATAAAAAATAAAATTCCCGAATTGTGGAACGCCATTGATGGAACGGTCAAAAAGGTCGCTCAATTTCAGTCAAAAGGGGATTTTACAAGTCTTGATATTGATTTGAAAGCCGATGAATCCGTCTTTGTGGTTTTTAGAGAAAGCACGCAATCATTGCCTTTTATTTCATCAAAAAAACAAGACAATGTGTCTTTTAATTTTACTAAAAATAACGATTTACAAGCAAAAATTGCCAAAAACGGTGATTATTCTGCCCAATTAGCGAATAGTAAAATGTGGCAAACAACCGTCAAAGACATACCCAATGCCTTTGAAATTAATAAGCCATGGACGGTTAAATTTGATAAAAATGGGGGCTACGGCGGCACACAGATTTTTGATAAATTGACCGATTGGAAAGACCATGCTTTGGACAGTGTGCGCTACTTTTCAGGCACGGCTGCCTATAAAAATACCTTTAATTTCAATAAGAATCTACTAAAATCGGACTATCAACTGACCTTAGATTTAGGGCAAGTGAACATCGCTGCACAAGTAAAAATCAATGGAAAAGACCTCGGTGTGACTTGGATTGCGCCTTATCAATTGGACATTACAGATGTGGTAAAAACGGGTGAAAATACCATCGAAATTGAAGTCACGAACCAATGGTCAAACCGCTTAATTGGCGATGAACGTTTTCCTCCCAATGACCCGACTTATAAATTGGACGGCTCTGTGCCAACAACTAAAATGCCTGAATGGTACACCAATAATCAGCCCATGCCGAAAGGGCAACGCACGACATTTTCAACTGCCGATTTTTATAAAAAAGACGACCCTTTGATGCCTTCGGGTTTGGTGGGAACGGTGCGTATTTTATTTGAAAAAGTGGTTTTGATTAAAAATTAATCGGGGCGTACCCCCTCAGTATATTGAGTATAAATTACCTATTTAGAGAGACCGATGTGCTTGTTTCCATATTTTATTGGCAGTGTATTTTATTTAATTTTGGAAATAAGTTAATAAAAAAGATTGATATTTCCACAATTAATTTTAATCTTGGAAATAACTTTGTTTTTTATTCACATTTTTCCAAAATTAAGCAAAATGGTTATCGGTAGAGAACACGAACAAGCGACATTCAAAAAGTGGATGCAGTCCACACAAGCGGAGTTTGCCGTCATTTATGGACGCAGACGCGTTGGCAAAACACATTTGGTTCAAGAGTTTTTTGATGAACACATCGTCTTCAGTTTTACGGGGTCTTACGACACGGACACGGCGACACAAATTAATAATTTTTATACCGAGTTAAAACGGACTTGGGCATTGGCAGAAGCGGCAAAAACACCGCAAAACTGGTCGGAAGCCTTTCATTTGCTAACCGATTATCTGTTGACGTTTAAGCAAAAAAACGAAAAAATCGTCCTTTTTTTAGACGAATTGCCGTGGCTTGACCGTACAGGGGCGGGATTTCTGTCTGCCTTATCCTATTTTTGGAATCAACACGGCTCTCGCATGAACAATTTGATTTTGATTGCTTGTGGCTCAACCGCTTCGTGGATATTGCGAAAATTGCTCAACGATAAAGGCGGATTGCACAATCGGGTTACTAAAAGAATGGAGTTAAAACCGTTTACACTTCGAGAAACAGAGGCTTTTTGTCAGCATAAAAATCTAAAATTTACGCAATATCAAATTGCTCAATTGTATATGATTATGGGCGGTGTACCCTTTTACTGGCAAGCCGTTGAGCAGGGCAAAAGTGTCGCACAAGTGATTGACCAACTGTGTTTTGAGCAAAGTGGGCTTTTAGCAAGCGAGTTTAAACCGCTTTTTCAGTCCCTGTTTAAAAACGCTGAAAATCATATCAGTGTTATTGAAGTATTGGCGCAATTTCCTTACGGACTGACCCGAAGCCAACTTTTAGAACGACTTAATATGTCAAACGGTGGGTCTTTTGTCCGTGTTTTAGAGCAATTAACGGATTGTGGTTTTGTGAAAGCCTTATCGCCATTCGGCAAAAAGACAAAAGATACTGTTTTTCGGATTATTGATTTTTACAGTATTTTTTATATGAAATTTATTAAAGACAATGTGAGTGACCGCACCAATGTTTGGCAAAATTTGTCAAATAGTGCGACTTATCAATCATGGATGGGTTATGCTTTTGAAAATATTTGCTTGACTCACCTCAAATTCATTCACGAGGCACTCGGTATTAGCGGCATTTATACGCAAGTTTCTTCCTTCAATTTTAAAGGAAATGACACTTTGCCAGGGATTCAAATTGACCTCATTATTGACAGAAATGACGGTATTATCAATCTTTGTGAAGCAAAATTTACCAATAAAGAATTTGTTTTGACAAAAGAATATACTGCCAATTTAAGGAGAAAACGCACGGTTTTTCAGGAAATAACGAAGACAAAAAAGATGGTTACAACGACACTTTTAACAACGTATCCTGCCATCCAAAATGCTTATTACAATGAAGAAATTCACACAGAAGTGAGTTTGGATAAATTATTTTGATAGGGCATTTTATACCCCCTCAGTATTTGTCATTTTTTCAACTAAAATCAAGGACAAAAACCTCTTTCGTGTCTCTTAATTTATAAAGCGGTTTGATAGTCAATGCCTTGTGTTATTCATCGTTCATCATCTATTATTCATCATTACTTATGTGTCAGATTATTAAATTCAAAGGTCTATTTTTTTGCCTTTTCTTAATGGCAAACGGCTACACAAACGCTCAAACGCCTCTTTATAAAAACGCAAAAGCACCCATCGAGGAACGGGTCAAGGACTTATTGTCTCGCATGACTCTCGAAGAAAAAGTGGCACAAATGCGGATATTTCACGCCAATTTGGGTATAGAATGGGGCGAAAAAGACGAATTGACATTTGTAAACAACGTGTCTGACCGCTTGAATTTCGGCATTGGCGGCATCAAAAACCCAGGGGAATTACTCGCACCCGAAAAAGCGGTTTTGCTGACCAATCAACTTCAAAAATATATTATTTCTAAAAATCGGTTGGGTATTCCTGCCTTATTTGTGGGTGAAGCCTACAATGGCATTGATGCCGAAGGTGCTACCATATTTGGTCGTCCGATGGCACAAGCGGCTTCTTTTAATCCCGATTTGGTGCATCAAATTTGGGATGTTATTGGTCGAGAAGCCCGTTCAAGAGGCTTCAATATGTGCCATTCACCCGAAGCAGATTTGGCGCGTGACCCGCGTTTTGGGCGTATGAGTGAGACTTTTGGCGAAGATACTTACCTCACAACGGAGATGGTCGTGAGTGCCGTTACAGGCGTGCAAGGTGATTTTGAAGGCTTGAAAAAAACGCATATTGGGGCTGTTACGAAGCATTTTGCAGGGTATGCACAGATATTGGGCGGGACAAATTTTGCGGCTATTGAGATTTCACCGCGCACCTTTGCCGATGAAATTTTACCACCTTTTAAAGCGGCTGTTCAAAGGGCTAAAACGCTCGGAATTATGGCATCTCATGGTGATTTGAACGGTGTGGCGAGTCATGCAAACCCTGAATTATTGACCAATATTTTAAAAAACCAATGGGGTTTTAAAGGATATACGGTCTCTGATGCCAACGATATTGCTCGATTAAATTTCTTTATGCACGTAGCCGAAACACCCGAAGATGCCGCAATTATGGCTCTAAAAGCGGGTATGGACGTGGATTTATACAGTGATGCAGCATATGTGTTATTGCCCAAAATCGTGAAAACGCAGCCAGAATTGCTTAAAAATATTGATATGGCAGCGGCTCGGGTATTGAGAACGAAGTTTACATTGGGTCTTTTCGACAATCCTTACAACGATGAAAAAGCGGTTGAAAAAAACGTCCGAAATGAAAAGGCTTTGGCTTTGGCAAGACAAGCCGACCTTGAAAGTATCATTTTATTGAAAAACGATACGCTTACAGATGCGCCAATGCTACCCCTCAGTATAAGGTCTTCAAAATATAAAAAAATCGCTCTTTTAGGACCGATTTTAACCGAAGGGGCAAAAGAGGATTTTGAAAAAATAGCGGGTAAAGACTTCATTTTTACAGCAGAAAAAGGCTTTGATTTGACGGATAAACGCAAAGATGTACCAAAATTGAATGAAAATACTGAGGGGGGTATGCAAAAGATGTTGGACATCGCCAAAGCATCAGATGTCTGTGTTTTGTTCTTGGGTGGTGATGAATTTACGTCAAAAGAAGGCTTTTTTAACAATGCTTTGGGCGATAGGGCGAGTATTGACCCTGTTGGTAGGCAAGACGAATTACTATTGAAAATTAAAGCCCTCAATAAACCCATCATTGTCGTTTTGAAACATCGTAGAACATTGTCAATCAATGAGATAGCTAAATCTGCCAATGCCATTTTGGATTGTTGGGATATGTCCGAATTTGGCAATGAATCGGTTGCCAAATTGATTTTTGGACAAGCCAATCCGTCTGGAAAATCGCCCGTTACCATTCCGCGCACGATTGGGCAATTGCCGTTTCATTATAGCCAAAAGGAGATAAATTACAAAAAAGGCTACCTTTTTATGGAAAATGGCCCGCTTTATCCCTTCGGTTTCGGTTTGAGTTATACCCAATTTGAATACAGCAATTTGAAATTGTCAACGAATATTATTGCCCCAAATTCTACGATAACCGTTCGTGTTGATGTTAAAAATACAGGCGATTTTGACGGCAAAGAAGTTGTGCAACTGTATCTAAAAGACATCATCGGTTCGGTAACAAGACCTGATAAAGAACTCAAATCTTTTCAAAAAATAGAACTCAAAGCGGGAGAAACGAAGACCGTTTCTTTCACCATAAAACCCGACATGTTGGAATTTACGACTTTAAAAATGGTCAGAGAATTGGAAGCGGGGGATTATGAAGTGATGGTCGGGACTTCCTCGCAAATGGGTTTGAAAACGGGTTTTAAATTGGTTAAAAAATAATAATTAAAATGTTGAAAATCAGATTATTATCGCTTTTCATACCCCTCAGTATTTGCTTGAATATTCAGGCTCAAAAGACGGTTGTTGCAATCAAAGGCAATCAGTTCTATATCAACGGCAAACCGACCTACGGAATAAGTGGAGATAAGGTATTAAACTTGCTATCTTCATTACTTTAAATAAAAACAACATGATGAAATCAATAAAATACCTACTCTTATTTATCATCTTTTGCCCCGCAAAGGCTCAAATTGTTGTTGAAAAAACAACGCTGCAAAGCACTTACGCGTCCAAAATACTGAGGGGGGGCTTGGCGACACATAAGGCATATGCAGTTTATAAAATCAACTTGAAAACCGATAAAAATCTGCCCAAACAAGCCTATAATTTAACGATTAATAAAAAGGAAATCACGATTACAGGTGGAGATGAACAGGGAATGTTATACGGCACTTTGGGCTTAGTGGAAGACATTAAAAATGGTGTTTTGCCGACGGCTTTAAAAAATAGAACCGAAAAAGCGCAGTATCCTTTTCGAGCCATAAAATACGATTTGCCGTGGGACACGTACCGCCACAGCCCTGCCTTAGATGTGCATTATGAGACCTGCAAAGACCTCAAATATTGGGAAAAATTCTTGGATATGATGGTCGAAAACCGCTTTAATGCCTTGACTTTGTGGAATTTGCACCCTTATACCTATATGATAAAATCTAAAAGTTACCCCGAAGCCTGTCCTTTTACCGATGGGGAAATGAAGGAATGGCAAACCTTATTTCACGGTATTTTTAAGATGGCGGAAGAGCGAGGGATTGATACTTATATATTTCCTTTCAATATTTTTGTCAGCCCTGCCTTTGCGAAAGCGCATAATGTGATGTTGGGTAATATTGAGCACAATCATATATCAAATACGCTACCCGATACGTCGAGTTTGGTTAAAAATTATACCCGTGAATGTATTACTCAAATGCTCCAAGAATACCCCGAATTGGATGGTATGGGCATTACACACGGCGAAATGATGGGCGGCATGACCCCCGAAGAGCGTGAACATTGGCTACATTCGACCATTATTGAAGGTATGCGTTTGGCAGGTCGAAAAACAAAATTGGTGCATCGTATTCCCCTTTCTGCGGATAAAAATTCGGGCGGTAGCACCAGCCGAGAAGCCGAATTGATTACCCGACACATCATCGAAACGGAAGCCGATTTGGATTTTATCGAACAACCGATTTGGGCAGATATGAAATACAATTGGTCGCACGCTCATTCCACGCCAAAACTCATAAAAGTACACGGTGGAAAGCTGTATGACGGCTATTTTAACCCCATTCCCGAAAAATACAAAGTGACTTGGACAGCGCGGAATGAGGATTTTTTGTGCTTGCGGTGGGGCGTTCCCGATTTCGTAAGGGCGCATATTGCCGAAAATCAACAGGCATACACGGGCGGTTATTTCATTGGTTCGGAAACGTATATCCCTGCGAAGGATTATTTTACTAAAAATACTGAGGGGGGGGTAAATTGGCAATACGCCTTTGAACGCCAATGGCTTTTTTATAAAATTTGGGGCAGGCTCTTGTATAACCCACAAACGCCCAATGCGGTTTTTGAAGCCGAATTCACGCAAAAATTCGGTAAAAACGGCAAAAATCTCCTACAAGCCAACGCTTTGGCGGGCAAAACGCCTTTGACATTGGCATCGTCCTTTGATTGTACATGGGATTTTACATTGTACAGCGAAGGCTTTTTAGCCCGAAATCCAAAGACAAATAATGTGGATTATATCTCCGTGGATAGGCAAATCAATCAGCCGCCGCTTGACCCCGATTATGTATCGGTCAAAGATTTTGTGCAAAATACTATTGATAAAAAGGCTTTTGACAAATCGAAAATCACCCCGCCCATGATGGCTGAAAGGCTTAAAAATGACTGTACCCAAGCCTTAGAATTGGTTAAAAATATTGACGTTTCAAAAGATAAAACTTTGCAGTATGAAGTGGCAGATGTGAAAATTTGGGCAAATTTGGGCTTGTATTTTTCAGAAAAAACGCAAGGTGCAATTGCCTTACAAATGTATCGAAAACAAGGCGATGAAGCCAATAAAACATTGGCTGTCAAGTATTTAGAAAAGGCGTTGCGTTATTGGGATGAAGTGGTGAAAATCAGTCAACCGCTTTATAACGAGATGCCGTTGGTGCATTTCAGTGAGCAAAAAAAGATGACCAAAGAAGAGATAAATAAGCTGCGTTTTCATTGGTCAATTGTAAGAAAAGAGGTTGCCAATGATGTGAGCATTGCTAAAGATGCGGTGGTTGAAAAATGAAAATTCTGTAAAATATTGGCAACTTCGGAAATCTTTTCAAAGCAACAAATCCGTTAGGATTTATAAAATTTTAGTGATTTCGAAGTTACTATAAAATATTAAAAATGAAAAAAATATCCTCTATTCTCCTTTTAAACCTTTGCCTCACCTGCGTGGTAAATGCTCAAAATACCCGTATTTTCCCTGCGGAAAGCCCAAAATTGCTTTTTGCCCAAAAGGAAATACAAACCACGAAGCATGATTTTACCATTGAACTCATTGCTGACCCACAAGAAGGGAAAAAAATATGCGCCGAGCAAAAATTGGCACCCCCTCAGTATGCGGTGAAAGAAGCCTACGCCATTCGCAAAAAAGGCAACAAAATATGGGTTTTGGGAGCTGATGAAACGGGGGCAATGTACGGTGGTTTGGATGTATCAAATGCCCTGTCATTGAAGCATCCCGAATGGTTGACGGACAAAGACCAACAACCGTATTTGGTGGAAAGAGGGATAAAATTCAACATTTCGCCCGACTTGCGGACACCGAGTTATAACGAGTCGGGCGATGCGGCACAAGCCAATATTCCTGAAATGTGGAAAGCCGAATTTTGGCAAGAGTATTTCGACGAATTGGCACGTAACCGCATGAATGTCATGAGTTTATGGAGTTTGAATATTTTTCCTACGATGGTTTATGTACCTGAATTTCCCGAAACGGGGCTAAACGATGTGTGGCGTACCAAGGGCAAATATGACGATGGTTATTCCATGAATGGGTTGAATTATGACCGCCCTCATTTGTTCAAAGACGTTGAAATAGTTAAAAAAATCACCATTCAAGAGAAGATGGATTTTTGGCGAAAAGTGATGAAAATGGCGGATGACAGGGGTATTTCGGTCTATGTTTTTCATTGGAATATGTTCACCTACGGCGCAGATGGCAAGCATGGCATCACTCGAAGCCAGACGAATGACACCACAATTGCCTATTTTAGAGCCGCTACCCGTGAAATGATTAAGCAATATCCGCTTTTGAAGGGCATCGGCATCACGGCAGGGGAGGGCATGGACAACAAAAGAACCGACGAATATGAAAATGAAAAATGGTTGTGGCGGACTTATGGCGAAGGGATAAATGACGGTTTGAAAGACACGCCCAATCGAGATTTTAGGCTCATTCACCGTTTTCATCAGACGGCTTTGGGTAAAATACAAGAGAATTTTAAAGACCTCAATTGTCGCATGGATTTGAGTTTGAAATATGCCATTGCTCACATGTATTCCATTCCAAATCCGCCTTTTGTGAAGGACGCTTTTCCTTTATTGTCTGAAAAATACAAGACGTGGTTGACGGTCAGAAACGACGATATTTACAGTATGCGGTGGGCAAATGTGGATTATGCACGGGAATTTATGCACGCTATTCCTCATCGTGAATTGGTGGCGGGGTATTACATGGGACCCGATGGCTATACGTGGGGACGTGATTATTTGAATAAAAACACGCTCAATAATCCCCCTTTGGTCATTAAAAAACAATGGGTGAGCAACCGTATTTGGGGTTTGTTGAGTTATGACCCCTCAGTACCAAAGGCGTTTTTTGAGGCGATGATTGAACAACAATTTGCGGGAAAACAAACCGCTACACTCATGCCCGCATGGGAAGCCGCGAGCATGATTTTTCCGTATATTACCCGTTTTTTATGGGGCGATATTGACCTCAAATGGTTTCCCGAAGCCAATATCAGCACCAAAGGATACAGGGGTTTTTATACCGTTGCGGAATACATCTATCGGCAACCGATGCGGGGCAGTAATATCGCTGGTATTACGGAATGGCTGCACGCTGAAACAAAAGAAAAAGACTTAAAATCCCCCTTATTGGTGGCAGATTCATTGGAAATATTATCTAATATCGCTTTGAAGGGCTTGAAAAAAATGCCTAAATATTCAGCTATTTCAAACAACGAATTGCAACAAACCCAAAGTGATATTGAGGCTTTTGCGACCATTGGTTTGTATTATTCTACTAAAATAAAAGCGGCTTACGCCTTAGCAGAATTCGATAAAACGAGCGATGAAAAATACAGAAAAAACAGTCTTGAATGGCTCAAAAAAGCAGAAGTACATTGGAACAAATATGCCGAAATTTATAGTCAAAAAAACTTACCTGCCTTGTACAATCGGGTGGGCTATGTAGATGTCAATGCCTTAAAAACAGAAGTAAAAAAAGATTACGATATTGTCGAAAAATGGAAGCCTTTTACCATAAAATATAAACCGCAGAATACGACGGAAAGGGTATTTAGGGAGTAAATCCCCCCCCTCAGTATTTTGGCTTTTTTAGTCCATAATTTTAAAAAAATTAAAAAATGCTAAGTCCTATTTTCAAATCAATAGCCAAAATAAGTGGGTTAATATTACTCGCTTTTAGTGGGTTTTATGGGAAAATCAATACAAATACGCCTATTTCAGAGCGAAAACCCAATGTCGTTTTCATTTTAGTAGATGACCTCGGGCTAAAAGATTTGAGTTGTACGGGCAGCAAATTTTATGAAACACCCAATGTGGATAGGATTGCCAACGAAGGAACGGTTTTCACACAAGGCTATGCGTGCAGTGCCGTTTGTAGCCCTTCAAGAGCCAGTATTTTTACGGGTAAATTCACGGCACGGCATGGTATTACGGACTGGATTGGGGCAAAATCGGGCGTAGATTGGCGAACTGCAAATCGTTTTAGCCAATTATTGCCTGCCGATTATAAGCATGAATTGGCGAAAGAAGACTTGGTTTTGCCCGAAGTGATGAAGGCGAATGGCTATAAAACCTTTTTTGCGGGCAAGTGGCATTTGGGCGATGAAGGCTCTTACCCCGAAGACCACGGTTTTGACATCAATAAAGGCGGCTGGGAAGTGGGCAGCCCGAAAGGTGGCTATTTCTCACCTTGGGAAAACCCTTCTTTACCCAATATCACCAAAGGGGAAAACCTCGAAATGCGACTCGCCAAAGAGACTTCTGCCTTTATCGAGCAGCAAAAAGACCGTCCTTTTTTCGCTTTTCTGTCTTTTTATGCCGTTCATGGACCCATTCAAACAACGGAAGAAAAGTGGAAAAAATACCGTGATAAAGCCGAAAAAAAAGGACTCGCCAAAAGTGGTTACGTGATGGAAAAAGATTTGCCGATTAGACAGGTGCAAGACAATCCTATTTATGCGGGTTTGGTGGAGTCTATGGACGATGCCGTTGGCGAAGTGCTGAATACTTTGAAACGCTTGAATTTAGAAGAAAATACCATCATTATTTTCACTTCTGACAATGGTGGCGTGGCTTCGGGCGATGCTTTTTCAACGTCGAATTTACCGCTTCGGGGTGGTAAAGGTTATCAGTGGGAAGGAGGTATCAGAGAGCCATATTTTATCAAAATTCCGTGGTTGAAAAAAAAGGTAGCAAGCATTGATTTTCCTGCAACGGGAGCAGATTTTTTTCCAACTATTTTAGATTTTGCGAATATTTCACTACTGCCCAATCAACACCAAGACGGTGTGAGTTTGAAGCCCTTATTTGAAAATAAAACGTTGAAAAACAGGACTTTATATTGGCATTATCCGCATTATGGCAATCAAGGAGGGCAACCTAATTCTATCATTAGAGAGGGAAATTGGAAACTCATTTACTACTGGGAAGATGGACATGATGAATTGTATGATTTAGCGAAAGACCCGTATGAGCAAAACAATTTAGCATCAAAAAAATCAAAAATTGCCCAAAAACTTAATTCAAAATTGAGTGCTTGGCTGAAAAGTGTGAAAGCCAATATGCCAAGTCCTGATACCGAATATAACGAAGTCTTGGCGGCTAAAAACCATCAAAAAAACGTGGAAGTATTGATGCCGAAATTGGAAAAAGAACGCTTGGATTTTTTAAGAAAAGATTATAAACCCAATGATGATTGGTGGAAAAGTAAAGTAACAAAGGATTGATTTTCAACGGCAAATAATTAAAAATACTTTATAGATGAATAGTCTCAAATACATAACCGTACTGTCTTTCTCATTCATTTTTTTTCAAAAAGTAAACGCCCAACAAGCCATAGGCTTGCACTATTTGGATAGTCTAAAAGTAGAATTTAAGAAAGCGTGGCCCAACAACCGAACCGTTAATTTAGTTTTTCATGGTCATTCCGTGGTGGTCGGATATTTCAAAACACCCGAGATAAAAACACTGGAAGCATATCCTTTTTTAACGCTGAAAGGTATAAAAGAAGCGTATCCAACAGCTACAATCAATAGCATTACAACGGCAATCGGTGGAGAAAATGCAGAACAGGGTGCGAAACGCTTTAAAAGTCAAGTGCTGTGCCACCGCCCCGATGTGTTGTTTATTGACTATGCCCTCAACGACCGTTCTATCGGATTAGCGCGCGCAAAAACGGCTTGGATACAGATGATAACCGAAGCAAAAGAGTATGGTACAAAGTTGATTTTACTGACCCCAACGCCTGATTTGGGTGAGAATATCTTGGATAATGATACCAAATTGGCAAAACACGCCGAGCAAATTAGAATATTGGCTCAAACCTATGAAGTGGGTTTGGTTGACAGTTACGCCATTTTTAAAAACATCGCTCAATCTGAACCACTTGATAACTACATGGCTCAAAGCAATCATATCAATGAGAAAGGTCATGAGCTGGTAGCTAAGGCAATTTTGCAATATTTTAAATAAGATTTAAATAAAGATGAAATACACTATCATATTGCTTTTGGGCATTTTAATAACACCCAATGTATCAGCACAAAATACGTCAAAAATTAAAAGCCTACTTTATTCAGATGATTTCTCAACGGCTTACGACACCACAAAATGGTTTGCTGAATTAGGTCAAAATCACAATAGTACGGTGTCCGTAAAAAATGGCGCAATGGAAATTGACGTGGATTATGGCGCAACGATTTGGTTTAAACACGAGCTGAAAGACACTTGGATGATAGAATTTGATAGAACTGTACCGATGAAAGGTGGTAAAAATGACCGACTTGCTGATTTTAATGTCTTTTGGCAAGCGACTGACCCGCATACGGGCAAACTCATGGGTAGAGACCCTCTTTTCAAAAATTATGATACGTTGACGCTGTATTATGTGGGTATGGGCGGGCATAAAAACACCACAACTCGATTTCGGAAATATATCGGAACAAGCAGTAAAGATATTATTCAAGAATATACCGATGCGGCACATTTGCTGGAAGCAAATAAAACTTACCACTGTCGCATTATTTTCAAGAAAGACATGACGTCTTTTTACATCAACGATGTTTTGTTTTTTACCTATAAAGATGCACAACCTTTGACACATGGCTATTTTGGATATAGAACGCTCCAATCAAGGCATATCATTGATAATTTCAAGGTGTTTGAAATAGAATAGATGTTTGAAGTCCGGTATTTACTGCATCATTACATTGTTACATCGTTCTTTTTGCATCAAACATCGTGCTTTTATACCCCCTCAGTATTTTTAGCTTAAAAACCCTTGTGTCTCTGCTCACAAGGGTTTTTAAGTATAATTCTCAAAAAATATCAAGTATAAAAACCTCTCTTTTGACTATTAATAAAAGTATCAGAAAAGGTTCAAAAATAGATAAAGAATGAAAATTGGAAAACTAATAGCACTATTCCTTTTGTGCTGTATGGGTTTAAACGCTCAAAAAACGGTTGTCGAAATAAAAGGCAATCAGTTTTATATCAACGGAAAATCAACCTACGAGGGACGTATTTGGAACGGCAATAAAATCGAAGGTTTGTTGATGAATTCCCGCATGGTGCAAGGCATTTTCGATGATTTGAACCCCGAATCATCAGCGGAATTTGCTTATGCCGATAAAAAAAAATGGGATGCCAATAGAAATACCAATGAGTTTGTCGCTGCTATGCCACAATGGTATGAGCACGGATTGAACGCTTTTACCATCAATATGCAAGGTGGCAGTCCGTATGGATATGGCAATAAAAAGTGCTTAAACCCTGGGTTTAATACCGATGGTTCGCTCATGCAGCCGTATATGAACCGCTTGGATAGGATTCTGAAAAAAGCCGATGAACTACACATGGTCGTCATTTTGGGCATTTTTTACTTCGGACAAGACCAAAATTTGAAAGATGAAACGGCAGTCATCAATGCCGTTGATAATCTCACGAATTGGATTTTTGAAAAAAGCTATCGCCATGTGCTGATTGAAATAAATAATGAATGTGACCACAACACCTACGACCACGCCATTTTAAGACCTAATCGGGTGCATGAATTGATTGAAAGGGTTAAAAACAAGCAACCCAAAGGCTATCACTTATTGGTCAGCACCAGCTATACGGGTAAAAAAGTGCCTACGGCAAATGTGGTAAAAGTCGCTGATTTTCTTTTGATACACGGCAACAGCGCGAAAGACCCTAAGCAAATTCAGCTTCTAATTGACAGCACAAAGCAGGTAGAAGGGTACAGAAATATGCCAATTGTAAACAATGAAGACGACCATTTTGACTTTGACAAAGAGGAAAATAATTTTACTGTTTCTATAAAAAACTACGTGTCGTGGGGCTATTTTGATTTCCGTTTTAAAGGCGAAACCGATTATAGGGAGGGGTATCAAAGTGTGCCTGTGGATTGGGGTATTAATTCGGAGCGCAAAAAAGGGTTTTTCAATAAAGTGAAGGAAATAACGGGTGGACTTAAAATTGAGAAAAGTAATGTAAAAACCAATAAGAGAGGAAAAAAGTAGAAGAAAACAAGGTATTGAAGATGGGATGCACCCCTCCGTATAAACAGCTTTTAAAACATAAAATCATGAAAAAAACAGTCTTTTTATGCGTCTTATTCTTGACGCATTTCGCTTATGCTCAAACAACGGAACGTCCGATGATGTGGGTAAAACCAAGCGATAAAGCAGTAATTTTAGATAAAATTGCTAAAAATGAATGGGCAAAAGGCTATTATGAAGCCTTTAAAAATAGGGTAGCGGACGATGTGAAAAACCACGCGGCTGACCCAAAAGCTTATCTATCTAAAATGCCCTTAGATTGGGCGAACGGTAAGGATAAAATCCCCGCTTTTCTGCCTATCAAGGGTACAGGCGGCGATACCGAATCCAGAAAAGATTTGATGCTTTATTTGCAAACGGGCATTGATTGCGGTATTCTTTATTTTTTGACGGATGATACAAAATATGCTCAATTGAGTGCCGATGTTTTGCACACCATCATATCGGGTTTAGAGCCTTTGGAAATCAATGAAAAAGGGCATAATGGTGGCGGCTTACTCTATGTTGACGACCACTTGCGGGAAGCGCGTGAAATAGGCGCACAGATACCTATTCTCTACGATTTCACTTATTCTTTTCTACAAAAAGGGGGATTGCCTTACAATGTAGCGACAGGGAAAAAAGAAGCTTTTTCGTTTGAAAATGCCGAAAAAGTGTTTAAAAAATACATAAAAATGGCTCTTGAACATGGCATTATTGACTGCAATTGGCCCATTTTGGAAAGTTCAAGTTTGGTCGGCAATACCTTAGCTTTGGACAATGAAAAAGAAAGAAGAGAGAATTTAGAGTATTATTTAACAAAAAATACGCCGCACCAAGATGCACTTTTGAAAGTTGCTAATTACTACAAAAAATACAACGGTAGGTGGCCCGAAAGCACCAATTATTCGGGCGCTGTGGCGAGTTATTCGACTTATTTAATGACGCTTTTGACCAAGTTTGATCCGTCTTTGCATTTGGGCAATGCTTATCCGCAAATACCATTGGCTTTGACAACCAATTACTATTTGACATACCCAAATAAGCGTGATATGGTAATTTTTGGCGATGGGCATCGGTCTTATCACGCCAATTACGAGGAGTTTGAAATTGCTTATTATCTCGGCACTCTGGAAAATTCAGACGTACTTAAAAAGGAGTTTGGCGCATTGCTCAACAGTGCCATCAGCAGTAAAAAATATCAAAGAGGTCAGTTAGGCGAACGGAGTTTGGGGGCGGAGGTGTATTACAAACCGCTTGAATTACTGTGGTTTTGCCCAACTATTGAAGGCGAATTGAAGGATTATCCTTTACCAGCAACCGATGAATTGCCGTTTGCGGGTATCGTTTTGCAACGCAATTTTAGTACAACCAACAACGAAAAAGACGCTTTTATGGGCTTTGTCGGTGGCGGTTCACACGTTCACGGACATGCTTCTGGTATGAATATGGAACTTTACGGACGTGGTTTTGTCTTGGGTGAAAAAGGGGGAAGATCAAGTTATACCACCGATATTCACGAAAATTATTATCGCCTTTTTGCGGGTCATAATACTGTTATTGTCAATGGCGCATCGCAAAGTGAAGGCGGTTGGGCAAATTTAGGCACGAACACAGTTCAAAAAGTGGCGTTAGAGCCGCAAGTCTCAGCAAAGCCGATTTCGCCTAATCATTCTTTCACAACGACCAGTTTTATAGACGACAAAGGCGATGCAGCAGAAGCCACGCAGGAGCGCACTTTGGGCATTGTCCGCACCTCACCGACAACGGGTTTTTACATTGATGTTTTCAAATCAAAATCCACTTTACCCAATCAGTTTCACGATTATATCTATCATAATATCGGTGAAACGCTTGATTTTGATGTCAAAAATGCCAAATTTCAATTAAAATCGGATGAAAGCCGCTATCAAGCATCGGCTCAAAAAGAGTGGGTGAATAATAAAAAACACAAGCATCCAGGCTGGCATTTTTTCAAAAATGTGGAAACCGCTGAAAACTACCCCCTCAGTATTTCGCCTGTTTTCACGGCTTCAAAACTGCAAAAAACGCCTATCAAAATGCGGTTGTTTATTAATGAAAATAAGAATCGAGACTATACCCGTGTCATGGCACCACCTTCGACGGAAGCACCAAGAGCCTATGAAAAAAAGCCTACGCCCACACTTGTTATTCGTCAAAAAGGGGAGGCTTGGTCTGTGCCGTTTGCCGTTGTGTATGAACCGAGTGAAGGAGATGGCGATAAAGGAACGGTGCAGTCTGTAACGTCTATTATTCAAAACGGCACATTTAAAGGCTTGACTATCAAGAGTTTAGTAGCGGGTAAAATGCTGACGCAATACGCTTTGATTTTAGAAAATGATAAGGCTGTTTTTGAAGACAAACAAATAGGTATTTCTTTTCAAGGACGTTATGCAGTACTGACAGTGGATGATAAAGACAAATTGCAATCGGTTTATATCGGAGAAGGCAGCCGTTTGAGTTTTAAAAAATTAAAAATCCAATCTAATATTAGCAAATCGGGTTCGGCTTATATTGATTTCAGTAGCCCCAAACCTATTATTAATGTGGATAAAAATTTTGAGATAATATTGCCAAAATAGGGATTCTGTTCAGAATCTAAGAAAATACAGCACAACATTATCTCCTATTTTTCAATAAAAACTTAGCAAAAATGAAAATTTGTGAATTAAAATCGCTCAAACTACCTTTTATTGCCTTACTTGCTTGCTGGGGAACTGCCCTTTACGCACAGCGAGAAGGGCGATATAAATCAGATATTTTCTCTGAAATTGACTCAATAACGAACGTTCAATATGGCAAAGCCATCAACGTCAATAATGAAAATGAGAAGTTACTTTTAGATATTTATATGCCCCAATCTGATACCTTTAAAAAACGACCACTCATAATTGGTGTTCACGGTGGCGGTTTCGTAAATGGCAATAAATCAGGTGGATTTCCGCTAACGGTCGCCAAGGAATTTGCAAAAAAAGGCTATGTGACGAGTTCCATTGATTACAGATTGGGCGTAGCTAAACCTCGAAGTGATACAAGCTATTTTGAAGCCATGTATCGGGCTGTTCAAGATACGAAAGCGGCTGTCCGTTTTTTTAGAAAAAATGCGGAACAATATGGTATTGACACCTCAAAAATCTATATCATTGGGTCTTCCGCAGGCAGTATGACTGTTCTGCAACTGGCTTATCTGGACCAAAATGAAGTACCTCCTTTTATTGATATTAAAAAATCTGGTACATTGGAAGGTACAAGTGGTAATCCAGGATTTTCTTCAAAAGTGCATGCTGTTATTGATTGTTGGGGTGCTATGGTGGACTATAAATGGATAAATAAAGGCGATGTACCGCTTTTCTGTATTCATGGTACCGCCGACAAAACTGTTCCTTATGATGCCTCTTATGCTTATCATGGTTTTGCTTATGGTAGTAAAATTTTGTATGAACGGGCTTTGGCTTTGGGGATTCCAACAGGTTTGCGCTTGTTTGAGAATGCGGGTCATCCGCCCATCGGTAAAGAAAATTCTGTCATCGCCTTGAAAGATATTACTGCTTGGCTATTTGATAGAGTGCAAAATCCCTAAAAATACTGAGGGGGGTAATTTTGCAATTAGTAAACGAGCAGACACACAAACTTTACGAAAGTTTTGAACTTTCGTAAAGTTGTTAAACATTGAAAATTAATAGATTATAAAAATTTTAAAAACATTATTTATACTGACTAATCATGAAAAAACAGACTCACGTTCTTTTCCTCTTAGCACTAATTGCATTGTTAAATGCCTGTAAAACATCTGCTAATTTGGCTGGCACATCCAAACAAAGCATCGAACAATCCATGCTGAAAGCCTTAGCGTGGCAGGAAGCAAACCCGATTCAAGCCAAAGCACCAACGGACTGGACAAATGGTGCCTATTATACGGCAGTTATGAAGGCACACCAAGCGACTAAAAACCCAGCCTATTACGATGCGATGCTCAATATGGGCAAACGTAACAAATGGAAAACATATGACCGCTTGTTTCATGCAGACGATGTGGTGATTTCAAACGCCTATTTATACCTCAAACAATTGGGTGAAAAAGCAGTGGACTTAACGCCAACGGATAGATTTGTTCAAGCGCATTTGTTCGAGCCGCAGGACTGGAAAGTGGGCAAAGGCAATAAAGAGCAAGTCATTTTGTGGTGGTGGTGCGATGCGTTGTTTATGGCACCACCACTCATTACTAAGTATGGCGTTATGAAAAATGACATGAAATACCTTGACGAAATGCACAAATACTATATGGAAAGCTACAATTTACTTTTTGACAAAGAAGAAGAATTGTTCTATCGAGATAATAGATTTATTATGTCAAATCCAGTTGCGCAGAAAGAACCAAATGGGAAAAAAGTCTTTTGGTCACGCGGCAATGGTTGGGTGATAGCGGGTTTGGCTTTATTGCTTGAAGATATGCCTAAAAACTACAAGCATCGTCCTTTCTATGAAGACCTTTTCAAAAAAATGTCTGCTCGCATTCTTCAATTGCAACCTGCCGACGGCTTGTGGCGCACGAGTCTTTTAGCACCTGAAAATTTTGCTCATGGTGAAGTCAGCGGCAGTGGTTTTCATACGTTTGCCTTAGCATGGGGTGTCAATAATGGACTTTTGGATAAAGCCACTTACAAACCTGCGGTCTTGAAAGCATGGAAAAGTATAGCAGAATGTCAACAAGAAAACGGCAAAGTGGGCTGGGTACAAAACATTGGTTTCGACCCTAAACCTGCGGACAAAGACAGTTGGCAGAACTTCGGAACGGGGGCATTTTTGATGGCGGGTAGTGAAGTCTTAAAATTAAAATGAGTGTCTCAGCATAATTATTCAGACAAACTTGCGGCAAGTTGTAACTTATTAAATATCAATATTTTACAAAATGAGTACCCCCTCAGTATTTACACCTTTTTATGCTTTTTTTTATGATAAAAAACATAAGTAAAATCCTTTTATGCTTAAGCGCAATTTTCTTGTTTTCTTATTCAATGACAACAGAAACGAAGAAAAAACGACCTAATATCATCTTCATTTTAGCCGATGACTTGGGTTATATGGATGTGGTAGCTTATGCGGCGAAAGTATCGGGTGAAAGCAGAGATAAAATGTTTTACGAAACGCCTTATATTGACAAAATGGCGGACGAAGGCATGGCATTTTCGCAAGCCTACGCCTGCCCTTTATGTTCGCCAACGCGTGCCAGTTTGATAACTGGGAAATATGCGGCACGGCTCGGCTTTATGACCGCAACGGCGGGCAGTGCCAGCACTTTTTACACGAGAGGGGAGAAGCCGCCCGTAGGATTTACGGAGCAAAATGCGCTTTGGGGCGACAAAATTGACATCGAACAAGCATGGATAAATGGTTATACAAACATCGCTTTGCCTTCGGGACAGCCGCAAGACAAGGGCGTAAATGAAACCACAATTGCCGAAGCCTTAACGAATTATACATCGGCTTTTATTGGCAAATGGCATTTGGGTGGTCATGGTACTGAGGGGTATCAACCGCATGACCAAGGTTTTAAGGAATTGGCATATTACGATTCGGGTGCATCGCCTTTTTTCAATTGGCGGCAGCTTTGGGATAGAAAAGAAAAGTGGTTTCCGAAGATGCGCCAAACGACATTGACGCAAGGCAAATCGGGCAAACCAACGGGCAAAGACTATCTAACCGATGACTTGACAGAACAAGCCGTTGGTTTCATTGATGAACAAGTTAAAAGTAAAGAAAACAAGCCTTTCCTCTTGTATTTCTGTGAATTTGCGGTGCATTCGCCTTTACAAGCACCAAAAGAAGACTCAACTTATTTTGCAAATAAAACCACCAAAGGCTGGAATGGACACGACAATGCCATTTATGCTGCCATGATTAAAAAATTGGATAATTCCCTCGGGCGGATTATGAAAAAACTGAAAGAAACGGGTTTAGATGATAATACAATCCTCGTTTTTATGTCAGATAATGGCGGCATTTCGTGGGATGAAAAATCGGCGCACGGACGCACAACCAATAATGCACCCTTGAAAGGCGGCAAAGCAATGGTTTATGAAGGCGGCATCCGTGTGCCTTTGATTGTTTGGCAAAAAGGGAAAATTCAAGCGGGGCAATGGAGTGATATTCCAGTGGATTGTAATGATATTTTTCCAACTTTATTGCAATTGGCGGGGCAGAAAACGAAGCATTTAACCATTGATGGACAGAGTTTAACACCGCTTTTCAACGACTCTAAAAACATTGAAAAAGGGTATGCGAGAAACACGTTTTATTGGCATTATCCATTGAATGTCAAGGTGAACAGCGTAGAAGATGGTTTGGAATTGACACCTCATTCTGCCATTCGGAAAGGCGATTATAAGCTCATTTTTGATTGGTATGGACGATTGAAATTGTACAATATCAAAGAAGATATTTCCGAAAAAAACAACCTCGCTTTTGCACAACCCGAACGGACAAAAGCCTTGTTTGCGGACTTGATTAATTGGTTAGAAAAAAACGTGGATATGAAATATTTTCCAACCGAAAATCCCAATTATAAACCCGAAAAAGAGTCCCGAAAAGTGCCTTTTGTGAATTTATACAAGGCGTTTAAAGAGGGGCGTGATGTGGTCAAATGGGCGCATTGAGAAATAAAAACATCAATTCTGAATTTAATATTAGAACACAAACCATTAATTATGAAATTAAATACCCGCTTGTTTGCCCTGTCTTGGGTAGTGTTGTTGACCACTGCTTTTTGGACTAAAATGTATGCGTTAACCTCTGATTTGAAGCCCGTTAATCTTAGAACAGAATACAAAATTGACCCCGTTGTGGATGCGGTAAAACCCCGATTGAGTTGGGAGTTAAATTCAAATGTCAGAGGGCAGATGCAAACCGCTTATCAGATTATGGTGGCTTCGTCTGCGGCACAATTGGCTGCCGATAAAGCCGATATTTGGAACTCCAATAAAACAATGAGCAATGCCACAAATCAAGTAGAATTTGGCGGAAAAGCCTTACAGTCAAGGGCAATTTGCTATTGGAAAGTACGCAGTTGGGATAAAAATGGACAAGTGGGCGCGTGGAGTACACCCGCAAAATGGGAAATGGGTTTACTTGATAAAAGTGCTTGGAAAGCGGAATGGATTGGCAATGATTTGACCTCATTGGGCAAAGGCACGGTCTATCATTTGCCGCCCGCCCCGTTTTTCAGGAAGGAAACAAACCTCAAATCTGCCATCAAGAACGCTCGGTTGTATGTTACTTCATTGGGTTTATATGAATTTAATATCAACAGAAAACGAATTGGCAAAGACTATTTTACGCCAGGTTGGACGGACTACAGCAAGCGTGTTTACTACCAAACCTACGATATTACGGCTGATGTGAAACAAGGTAAAAATGCTTT
This sequence comes from Saprospiraceae bacterium, assembly GCA_031367705.1. Taxonomy (GTDB): domain Bacteria; phylum Bacteroidota; class Bacteroidia; order Chitinophagales; family Saprospiraceae; genus JAAFJT01. Next base: position 25,734 of record JANLQI010000379.1, read on the forward strand.
TGGAGCAATCGTAGCCGATGGTTGGTATGCGGGTTATTTGGGCTATGCTTTGTTGGTGAAAAACTCCGTTGTGAAGAATTTTTATGGCAAAACACCCCTTTTGAAAGCGCAAATTGAAATAGAATATACCAATGGTGAAAAAGAAACGATTGCCACAAATGCCGCTTGGAAAACCAATCATGGACCAATCATAGAAGCCGATATTTTGAACGGTGAAACGTACAACGCCAATTTGATGTTTGAAAACTGGAATAAAATCGGTTTTGATGATGCCAAATGGAAAAACAGTCAAGTTTTTCCCGACAAAATAGACCGTCAAATTGAGGCGTATTCGGGTAATCCGATTCGGGTTTTTCAAGAGTTAAAAACGAAGAAAATTACTGAGGGGGTCGGTGGAAAGTATATTTTTGACTTAGGGCAAAACTTTGCGGGTGTTGTACGCCTAAAAGTGAAAGGACAAAAAGGCGATACAATTACTTTAAAATACGGTGAAGTCTTATTTCCAAATGGTGAAATAATGACCGAAAATTTGAGAAAAGCAAGGGCAACCGATACTTATATTTTGAAGGGAAATACTGAGGGGGAGGAGTGGACACCGAAATTTACTTATCACGGTTTTCAATACGTTGAAGCGACGGGTTTTAGGTCGAAACCCAATTTAGATGCCATTACGGGCATTGTTTTAAGTTCGGCAACGCCTGTAAAAGGCAGTTTTGAGACCGATAATGCGATGGTCAATCAGTTGTACAGCAATATTGTTTGGACGCAACGTTCCAACTATTTCGAAGTGCCAACCGACTGCCCGCAACGTGACGAGCGCATGGGTTGGACGGGCGACGCTCAAGCCTATATTCAATCTGCTGCGTTCAACAATGATATTTCAGCTTTTTTTACGAAATGGTTGGTGGATTTGAACGATGCACAACGGGCGGATAATACCTACCCGATTTACGCCCCTTCGCCCAGTTTGCGGGTAACAGATACGTACTCGCCAGGTTGGTCAGAGGCGGGGATTATTTGTCCTTATACGATTTACAAAACATATGGCGATACAAGAGTAATCAGCCAGTTTTGGACAAATATGACCGCTTATATGCAGTTTTTAGAAACCAAAAGTAAGAACCAATATGTCTTTAAAGAGGCGAGTTTTGAAGACATTAAACCCAAAGGCGGCTTTGGCGATTGGTTGTCGGTGGGTAAAAAAACACCACCCGATATGTTGGCGACGATGTACTATGGTTATGCGGCTTCCATGATGTCGGAAATGGCTCGGGCGATTGGTAAAAACGATGAGGCACAACGATATGAAGACATTTTTAACAAAATAAAACAAGCCTTCGCAGCGCATTATACCGATAAAAATGGCAGATTTAAGACAAATGCCGCCGCTTATGGTACGGGAGAGGGTTACGTGGACGGTACAATGGGTTTTGAAGGACATACTCAAACGGCTTACGCCAATGCACTGCACATGAATATGCTAAAACCCGAATTGCGTCAACAAGCGGGTGATTGGTTGGTCGAATTAATTCAAAATAATGGGGGCAAATTGTCAACGGGTTTTCTCGGTGTCAAGCCTTTATTGCCAGCCCTTTCAGCGACGGGACACACTGATGCTGCTTATAAATTGCTGTTGAGTACCGAATATCCTTCGTGGGGATTTGAAGTTATAAATGGGGCAAATACGATTTGGGAACGTTGGAACAGCTATATCAAGGGCAAAGGTTTTGAGAACAATGCGGGTATGAACTCCTTTAACCATTACGCTTTCGGCTCGGTGAACGAGTGGCTGTTTGGCAATGCGGCGGGGATTAACGTCAATGAAGCGGGTTATAAAACCTTTATTATCAAGCCTGAAATTGCCAAAGAAGGCATTAGTTACGTCAAAGCCACGTATCAATCCATCAACGGTGAAATAAAATCGGCGTGGAAAAAAGAGAATAATCAATTGGTTTTAGACATCATTATTCCCGTAAACACCCGTGCCGATGTCTTTATTCCTTGTAAAAACAAAGAAGTTGTAAAAGAAGGAAATAAGTTAATTTCGAACAATAAAGATGTGATTATAAAAGAATTTAAAGACGGTTATTTACAAATCAGTGCGGGTTCAGGAACGTATCATTTTACGAGTTCTTTGTAGAATAATCAGGGAAAGGGCCCCCTCAGTATAAAAGCCGTTGACGAATTTAGGTTGGGAATTGTATAAAATGAAGACACGTATAAACCAACACCAATGCCTACGGCTTTATCGGATAGGTACAAAGTGAATCATTAAACAAAAAAGTATATAAAAATACAGTAATGAAAATTATTATTCCAGCGTTACTCCTAAGCCTTTTTTCTCTTTTCTCACCTTCTGAAAAGAAAACGGCTGCAGTTCCACCTGAAAAGATGAATGTCATTTTTATCCTTGCCGATGATTTGGGTTGGAGTGATTGCACCTTGTTTGGGAATACAAAACTATACGAAACACCCAATTTGGAACGCCTCGCCAAACGGGGTATGACGTTTTCCAATGCTCATTCGGCAAGCCCTTTGTGTTCGCCCACGCGAGCCAGTATTTTGACGGGTCAAACACCCGCAAGGACAGGCATTACAGCCCCGACTTGTCATTTGCCGGAAGTCATTTTAAAGCCATCGGTTGGAGCAAAAGCACCTGTGGGCGATAAATCAACCCAATGCATATCAGCCACCCGTTTGAGTACTGATTTGCCAACGCTCGGAAAATTATTGAAAGCCGAGGGTTATGCAACGGCTCATTTTGGCAAGTGGCACTTAGGAAGCTCACCTTATTCCCCTTTGGAACAAGGTTTTGATGTGGACATTCCGCATTGGGCAGGGCCGGGTCCGGCGGGTAGTTTTGTTGCGCCTTGGAAATTTCCTAAATTTAAAGAAAACACACCGAAGGAACACATCGAAGACAGAATGACCGATGAAGCCATCAAATGGATGCGGGCAGTGGATAAAAATCAACCATTTTACATGAACTATTGGCAGTTTTCGGTTCATGCACCCTTCAATGCGAAGAGTGAATTGATTGATTATTACCGACCTAAAATTGATACCACGCAAGCGCAACACTCCTCTACGTATGCCGCAATGGTTCATTCGATGGACGATGCAGTTGGTAAATTATTAGATGAAGTTGACCGTTTGGGTATTGCAGACCATACAATTATTGTTTTTATTTCTGATAATGGGGGTAATATGCACGATTACATAAATGAAACGACAAAAGACGGTAAAAAATACAACACAATACCTATCAGCAATGCGCCTTTACGGGGTGGTAAAGCCACGATGTTTGAAGGTGGTATTCGCGTACCGTGCATCGTGGTTATGCCCAAAGTAACTTCGCCCGAGAAACGCAGTGATGCACTGATTCAAACAACTGATTTTTATCCAACCCTACTCAATCAATTGGGTATTGCTTTGCCTCAAAATCATGTCCTCGATGGCGTTGATATTACGCTTGCACTGAGGGGTAAGAAATTTACGAGAAAACCCATGTTTACCTACTTTCCACATGCGCCAAAAGTGCCAAATTGGTTGCCCGCAGCCGTAGCGGTGACGGACGGTGATTGGAAATTAATCCGTCAATTTCATCAAGGAGACAATGGCAAACACGGCTATCTATTGTACAATTTGAGAGAAGACATAAGCGAAACAAAGAACCTTGCCGACAAAAATCGCAAAAAAGTAAAGGAAATGGATGCCTTAATTGAAAACTATCTCGCTGATGCTAAGACGGTTGTTCCTATTCCAAATCCTGCGTTTGATGTGTCAAAATATCATCCAGAAATGATTGGTATTCAGACTAAAAATAATGAATAATACGTAAGGTATTACTGCCTTTTTAACTCTGTTTTCAACCTAACTCTTCAAAGCAGATTGGTCGTAATACTCATTGCTTAACAAATCATGGAAGTGTGGGAAAGATACTTACGGGGCTACCAAAAGACTATACCACGGCAGACGATACCCCCTCAGTATTTTACTTGAAAAAATGTATTTTGCGAATAAATTGATAAATTATGAAAAATTACGCTCTTATTTTATTTCTATTTTCATCTATTTTTTTCAATAAAAACACGGCTATTTCGGTGCAAAATGCGCCTATAAAACCCAATGTTCTTTATATCCTCGTTGACCAATGGCGGGCGCAAGCAACGGGTTATTCAGGTGATAAAAACGTTATTTGCCCTAACCTCGACCAATTGGCTTCGGAGAGTGTGAATGTCAAAAATGCGGTGTCGGGTATGCCCGTTTGTACGCCGCATCGGGCATCGTTGATGACGGGGCAATACCCCTTGACCAATGGTGTTTTTATGAATGATGTTTTGTTAGATACCAATAATACAACGCTGGCAAAAGTCTTTGCACAAAACAATTACGCCACGGGGTTTGTCGGCAAATGGCATATTGACGGGCATGGGCGAAACACCTATATTCCACCGACCCGACGACAGGGTTTTGATTATTGGAAAACCTTGGAATGTACCCACGATTACAATCATTCGCCTTATTACGCAGGAGATATAAATAAAAAACTGTTTTGGGAAGGTTACGATGTGATAGCGCAAACCAACGATGTATGTACTTATATGGCAAAACAAGCCAAAGAATCACAGCCGTTTCTCTTGTTTTTATCCATTGGCAGTCCACACGACCCCTACCAAACGGCTCCCGAAAAATACCGTAAAATGTATGAAAACAACAACATCATCGTCAATGAAAATGTCCCTGCCGACAAGCGTGAAAAGGTAAAAAATGACTTAAAAGGTTATTATGCTCATATTTCAGCGATTGACGATTGTATCGGCAAAATGCGCCAAACATTGAAGGATTTGGGTATTGAAGACAATACAATTATCGTTTTCAGTTCCGATCACGGTGATCTATTGGGCGCACACGGCGGCTGGAATAAGCAACAACCTTATGAAGAAAGTATCCGTGTGCCGTTTCTCATTCACTATCCACAGGCTTTTGGCAAAATGGGTAAAACGTCAGAGGCTTTGCTCAATTCACCCGATATTATGCCCACTTTATTGGGTTTATGTGGCATTTCTGTTCCAAAATCTGTTGAGGGTGTTGACTTTTCAGGCGTTTTAAAAGGCATTAAAAAGGATAAAGTCAAGCAAACACTTATCTCTTGCGTCCAACCTTTCGGACAGTGGGCGCGGCAACATGGCGGCAGAGAATATCGAGGTATTGTTACGCATCAATACACCTATACCCGCGATTTGAACGGTGCATGGCTCTTATTTGACAATATAAAAGACCCGTTTCAGATGACTAATTTAATCGGTAATGCCGCCTTCAAAAACGTTCAAAAAGACTTGGATAAAGCCTTGAATAAGGAATTACTCAAGCGAAAAGATTATTTTCAACCTGGCATGACTTACGTTAAAAAATGGTATTACTTGGTTGATGACACGGAAACAGTGCCTTATAGAAAAGTCAATTATGAAGGAAAACCTATTGTGGATGAGTGAAGTGCAGCTGTTTCTCCAAGATAATTTCAATTCCCAAAAACAAAAGCCACCGATTTTTCATTCTTGAAAACGGTTGCTAAAGAAACAATCAGTAACTGTTCATGACTCAACTTTGGGCGTAATTTGTGCAAGTGATTCAGATAGTTGACCATTTGATTGTAGCTGTCGGCGCTCTTCCAGTGCTATATCTCTTTACTGTGTATTTTTGCCCAAATCTCATGTTTTCAATAACTCGTATGTACATATCCTTGATGTCTATTTCCTGTTGTTTCAATATGTGGATTTCCGTGTCTTGGGTGAGCGTTTTCTTTTCCAATCCAACAGTGTTATCTGAAATGTTATCGTTTTCCTATCGAAAAAATGGTTTTAAACCCGCCACAAAGATATAATTATATGCAAAATCAAGAAATGGTCACTATATTAACCAAATTGAATTAAAATACTTGCCTTTGACTAAAATATTAGCTAAATGGTCAACTTTGCAATCAATAAAAAGCCTTATGGTTTTTTGCAAGAAATTGCCTTACGTCATAAGGCATTGAGGAAACAAGCAGGTTTTTCTCAATGTGAATTAGCCAAACGTTCAGGCGTTTCATTAGGCAGTCTCAAACGTTTTGAATTGACAGGGCAGATTTCTTTGGAGTCGTTGCTGAAATTGGCAGACGTACTCAATCGCCTCAATGACTTTGAAGCGATACTGCAACCACTTGAAAATTTAGATGCCCTCGAAAAATTGTTTAGTCCTAAAACAAGAAACTAATGGAATAGGTAAAAAAAATTTATGTGTCTATTCAATTTGATGCCGAAGAAATTGAAGTAGGAGAATTGGTCAATGAGAACAAATTCATCTATTTCAAATATTACCCTTCGTTTATAAAAAGAGGTTTGGAAATATCCCCGATAAAACTGAAGCTCAATACAGACATCAACAAGGCAAATGAAATACCTTTTGACGGCTTATTTGGCGTATTCTTCGATTCATTGCCCGATGGTTGGGGCAGATTATTACTCGACAGAACCCTAACCGCAAGAGGTATCTCAATCGCTCATCTGACACCTCTCGACCGCCTCGCTTACGTAGGCAATCAAGGCATGGGTGCGTTGCTTTATAAACCCAAAATAAGTGTCGAAAATCTTGCTACATTTAGGATTGAATTAGATGAAATCGCCAATGCGACTCAACAGATTATCGCAGGGACAGGACCACAGCAAAAACTTTTCATTTCTCATGGATGCCACAGGTAAATGGCGTTTAGCACCCGCTTATGATTTAACATTTTCGTATTCGGGGCATGGTATGCACAGTACAATGGTTGCAGGCGAAAGTACCCATCCTACACAAGCGCATTTAATGAAATTGGCGACTTATTTCAAAGTCAAAAACGCCAATCTTGTTATTGATGAAGTCCAATCTGTTGTTACGAATTGGAAAAAATATGCAGCCTTGTATGATGTGAAGAATAATTCAAAAAACAGCATTCAAAAAGTAATTGGGCGTTAATATTTACGAAAATAAGGTTGTTTGTGGACCCACTCGTGCCAGTCTTTTGACAGGTATGCGCCCTGATAGAACGCAAGTTTGGGATTTACAAACCCTCTTTAGAGCAGGCTTATAAGACAGGCACAAGAGGTTTGAGCCTTCGCAAAGTAGAATGAAGTCTTTTCTTCCATTTATGCTTTTTAATCTATTTCTCAACCACAATTTTCTCTATATAAACCGCGTCTTGCCGCTGTATCTTCAACAAATACAAGCCATTCGGCAATTCAGAAGTGCTGATGTCTTTTGTTGAAACGCCTTGCAACAACATTTTACCATCTATCGCATTGATTTGATAACTAAACGACAAAGCATCGGAGAAACTAACGGACAATAGTTGATGCACAGGATTTGGTGAAATAATCGGTTGCTCTTTTTGATTTAATTCATTGGTCGCAACAGTTGTACAAACGGTTTTATTTAACAAAAGCCCCATTTCGGTGCATAAATAGTTGTAATTGGTGCGTTCCGTAGCGGTCAATGCTCGATTAAGGAGATTAGTCGCTTCGTTAGGGTCGTTGGTGAGGTTATAAAACTCTTGTTTGCCGCTGTCAAAGTTAAGGAGTTTGTAGTCTTGGTTGCGTATCGCTTTGCCATCGGACGCGGTATTTGTACCAAAGACCTCCGTGAAAGCCCACGGACGCGCTGTTGTTGATGTGTTTTTGAGGATAGGCACTAAACTTTTGCTGTCAACGGGTTTGTTCGCCGCTATTTGTGTTTGCCAATTTGTATAGCCAGTCAACTCCACGACTGTCGCAAATATATCCTGCAAATTCACCAACGCATTGCTCACCCGACCTGGATTTTTTACTGAGGGGCCCGCTATGATAAACGGAACAGTCACACCTCCTTGATAAACCGAACCTTTTATACGCATTTGATTGGTTATTTGAGCGGCTGTTCTATCATCTCCATTGTCACCAACGAAAATAATGTCGGTACTATCCAGTTTATTATTGGCTTCAAGCCAATCAAATATCTTACCGATGCGGTTGTCCATCGCTTCTGCCATCACTTTGAAATAGGCTTTTTGATTGGTTGCAATATCTGTTACTGTGCCACTCAAAGAATGGTTGGTAATCAATGAGTCAGGCGGCAAATGAATAGGGAAATGAGGGGCATTAAAAGCCAACCATAAGAAAAACGGTTTATTCGTTTGTTGATTCATCCAAGTAATGGCATTATTAGTGTTATCAATCGTCGCGTAAGTCGTCGAAGTGGCAGCAACACCATTGGTTACTTTCGACCAATTATAGTAGTTTGTTACTTCTGCTGCAAAACAACCTGCATAATAATCATAACCCATTTTACTGGGGTTATTGAGGTTAGCAGCATTTTGTACTTGTAGATGCCATTTCCCAACATTCGCCGTAGCGTACTTTATAGGTGCATTGGTATTCTTTAACAGCTTGGGAATAGTTATTTCAGCTGTGTCTAATTGTACAGACATTGGGTTGACTACTACATTACCAACGCCTGTGCGAAAGCTGTAACGCCCCGTCAGAATACCCGCACGAGAAGGCGAACAAACAGGGTTTGCCCAAGCATTAGAAAACCGAACACCGCGACTTAATAGCTTGCGGACATTCGGTAAATTGACGGTATCAATGCGGTTTTCTTGAAAACCGCACCAGTCTGAGCCTAAATCGTCGGCTATTATGAGGACGACGTTGCGTTGCGCTTGCGTTATGCCCATAAAAAGGCATAAGAATAGGAGTGTAAAAGTATTTTTCATTGAGCAATAGATTTTAAAGTTTGAAATAATACTTCTTTGAAGTTTTTAGTTCTTAATAAACTTCTGTGTCGTCACTTGCTTTGTTTTGTCGTCGGTCAATTGCATGAAATAAACTCCAGATGCAAAACGGCTAATGTCAATCCCTTTTTCTAATTCAGGACGCGGCAACATAAGCATTGTACGCCCAGCAGCATTGATAATTTTGACATAATATGCCGCTGTACTCGGGTCTGCGAACTTCACAAATAAACGATTACTAACAGGATTGGGAGACAGTGTAAAATCTATATTTTCTTTATTCAAATCATGCGTTGCTGTTGAGGTTGTGACCACAAATTGCCCCATCATGCCTTCGTCTTCATGCAATGAAATATGACAATGGTACATAAACGGGTGCAGCTTATCTGCATAATCATCGAATTTGGCAATAAAGCGCACTGTTTGGCGACTTGGGATAAAAACCACATCTTTCCAACCTGCTTGTGCGGCAGGTGGTGCTGCGCCATTGATAGACAGAATATTAAACTCGACATCGTGGATATGGAATGGATGCCCGAAGACAGATGTACTCGCTATTTCCCAAATTTCAGTGTTGTTAAAAGGCACATTGTATTCGGTATAGCCAATATTAAACAGCTTTCGGTTGATGATAAACGCATTGGGACCCAAAATAACGGGTCAAAGGAACGGGCGCATTTAACAAACCGCCATCCGATGTAATGACATAAAACGTTCTGTTATCACTAAAACCGATGTTAAAGGAACGTTCAATTGCGGCATCTAATATCCGAAACCGCACGACTTGGGCGGGTACATTGGTTTGTGGTCTCAAAGTACCGTTTATCATCATGCTGTCGCCATAAGGAACGACTTTAAATTGATTGTTCGTAAAACTTCTATCCGTTAAAACCAACGGAATGTCGTCCACACCATACTTACGCGGCAATCTCAAAGCCGATTCGATAGGGTCTCTAACGATAATTAAACCACCGATGCCTTTTGTGATTTGTTCCATCGTCATTTCGTGCAAATGTGGGTGATACCAATACGTTGCCGCATTATTGGTCACTTTCCAAAAGGGTTGCCAAGTCGTTCCGGGCGGAATGATTTGATGCGGTCCGCCGTCCATGACAGCAGGGAGATGAAAGCCGTGCCAATGCAAAGTGGTTGAATCATTCAAGGCATTTTTAACATTCATTCGGACCGTATCTCCTTTGTTGAAAAATAAAGTAGGTCCCCAAAATTTACCATTAATGCCCCCTGTAATCGTTTGTTGTCCTGGAACAATTTGAGAAAACGTGTCTTTAATGGTTAAATTGAAGGATTTGCCAGACAATGTGTCTGGAACCCAAAGGGTGTTGTATTGCGCGAGCAATTGAAGGTTCGTCAAAAGCAAACAAGCGACAAGGAGTTTGATATTTTTCATTTTAATTGAATTTATTTAATACTATCTCAATTTTTTACACACCGAAAGCCCGTATTTACTGAGGGGGGTATTTAGTTTTGTATGACCACCTTCACCGTTTTAAAGTCTTGACCATTCGACACACGCACGACATAAGTACCCGCATGGAGGGTCTGAACATCAAAAGCGCACATCGTTGCCCCTTGTTCCAAAGTCTTTTGCTGAATCATTTTGCCATCTAAACTGAATAAGGCGATTGTTCTTTCGACAAGTGCATCGTCGGACTGAACGACCAGAATATCTTGAGCAGGGTTGTTGTGAACAAGCAGAGATTGCCCGTTTTTGATAGACAAACTGGCGATAGGCGAGTATTTGAATGCACCATCTTTGTCCACCGTTTTCAAACGGTAGTAGTAATTGCCCCCCCTCAGTAAATTCTTGTCGGTGAACTGATAAATGCTTTTTTGTTCGGCTTTAATGACATCCACTAATTCAAAGTCTTTTGCATCAATACTGCGTTCTAATTGATAGAAATTGACATTTATTTCCGTTCCAACTTTCCATGAGACTAAAGCATAGTTTTTTTCTTTTAATTGAACCGTAAATCCAAAGAGTTCAACGGGAATCGTCGCACCCGTGTATAAGGTTGCACCAGCAGGAATCGTCTGATTTGTGCCAAGAGTCGCCGTTCCATTGAAAGTTGATCCAATAATAAAAGGATAAGCAGGGTTAAGGCTTGCGTCAAGGGTTATAAAATAGGCATAGGTGCCGTTTGGATACTCAGGGGTGACACAAGTGCGTCCATTATGAGCATCCAAGTCGCCTGAACCTGCGGTATAAACATAGTCTTCACACATGGAGCCTAAAACACAGGTTTTCATACTGCTTACATAGCTGAATGAGGGCCCATTTGTCCGAGAAGATACTGTTGATAAGGCATAACTGCTGACCATTCTTTTGATACCACTTGCACTATTGTTTGCCGTGGCATACCCATAAGACCCATAAATCGGATAACCATCGAAAGCATAGCCAATGATAGGCGAATGAACGGTACTTGCCGTTTTGTCGTACAAGCATTGGACATTGACGTGGTTGTGATAGCCACCATTGGGTCCTGCGTGTCCTAAACAATTGTCAAAACTGCCACCTTCAAAGTATAAAGCATTTCTGTTCCAACCATTATTTGTTGTGCCTGTGACAAAAGCACCTGTTGTGTTGTTCCAGTAATAGCCATCTTTTGGATTGTAAATAGCTGTGCCATCTACCCACAAACCGATAGCACCCAAACCCGTGTAAGTTGTGCCTAATGGTGTAGGGCTTCTTGTGAATTTCGCTTTATAGGTTTGTTGGGTTGCCACATTGGGGTTGTTCCAAGGACCAATCGTGTAAGATGGAATACCCGATGCGCTGACATAGACATCTGTTGATGTGTAATAAACACTTTGAACATTGGCAGGCAGACCATTATAGCCTGTTGCTCCTGTTGTGTTCCTTAACCAAGCACTGATAACAGGGCTGGTTTGTGCTAAAATGGTTGTACTGATAAAGCCTACTGCCAAGGCAAGTAAAATGAGTTTTTTCATGTCTAATGATAAAGGCAATAATAAACATCAAGCTGTAAGTCCTTGATATTTTGATGGTAAAATGAGTATTTAGTAATGATGAATGGTGCAAAGCGTTGACTATCAAATAAGCAATCACTTAAACACCTCCAAATTCAGAATAAAATATATAATGTCTATATTGATATTGCTGTTGTCTTCGTCAGAGAACTTGCCGTGCCCGCCACCTTTAATGGTCATTAACTTGGCTTTTGCTTCTAAATCCAAGAGTTTTTGATATAAATCAACCGATTGCTGATAAGGCACAACGGGGTCTGCATCGCCATGCACAATAAAAACAGGCGGGCTGTTTTTATTGACATAACTTATGGGAGATACAGAGAGCGCAAAGTTTTTATTCTTTGCTTTATAGCCCAACCACTTCCTTGCAGAGCCATTCTGAATCGTTTTTCCATAAGCCCAATCCCATACATCCGCAATCCCATATTTATCTACAATGGCGGCAACCTTGATATTGTCAACACCTGAACAATTGGTATCAAAAAGAGGGTTATTGCCCAATAAACCGACCATTAGAGCTAAATGACCGCCTGAATTACTGCCCATCATGACAATTTTGTTGACATCAATATGCAGTGCTTGGGCATTTTTTATCAAATAAATTAAAGCACATCGGGCATCTTCTATGGCAGCGGGTGCTGTGCCTTGACTCAATGAACGATACTCAATATTTGCGACCGCAAAACCGGCTGTGAAATAAGTGTAAAAGCTGTTTTGCGATTCTTTATAACCATTGCGCCATGCACCACCGTGTATATTGATGATGAGAGCCGTGGGTTTTCCTGTGTTTGGTGGCAGATATATGTCCATTTTGCCTTCCCAATCACCCACTTTGGTATAAACGACATTCAATTGTTTTGTAAAACCTTTCGGTACTTTGACAATTTTATGAACTGCCGTGTCGGTCTTTGATTGTGCTAATATACTGAGGGGTATCAGAAATGCTGTGATAAGGAAATAAGTGTAATTCTTCATTTTTAGATTCTTTTACCAATGATTGTGAAATTATGACGGAAAAAGACCTAAAACTAACGCAAAATACTGAGGGGGGTAAATATTTTCATTCCATCCAAATCAAAGGATTCCGAATCGGTAAGTTCCGAATCACTTCCTCCGTTTCGGGGAAATGTTCCAATCGTTTCCATGTATCCCACCATGTTTTATTTGGGTATTTTGCATAACCAAAAATAAGGAAAGGGTGGGCGATAGGCCATTCGTTCCAATACATCACATCGGGTTTCAAAGTCCATTTTGTTTTGTCTTCGACAAAAGGGTGCATATAGTCAACGGCATTTTTGAGTGTGCGTCCGTCATCGAGTTTAAAGTCCCAAAACGATTCTTTATCGTCAGACAAAATATGACACAAGGTTGTCATTGCATCTGTATTAAATAAAGCATAGCCATACGGCTTTGTGCGTTTGAGTTCTAAGGGGAAACTGCCGTCTTTTTCCATTTGAGTCGGCAATAAGACGGTTTTAAAACGGTTTTTGCAATAATCTGTCAATGTTTTATTGCCCACAAACTTTGCAAAGCAAGCGACCTGCATGACCCAACAAGTGCCGTGATTGTTTTTTGCATCGCGTTCTTCGATACCATACGGATGCGTAGTGACCCAATCCAAATACTTAGAAAACCAGTCTTTAATCTTTTGAACGGCTTGTTTGTCAACGCCTTTGGCATTTTCCATGACGCGGACACCTTGCGCGACTTCCATCATTTGTATCATATCAATCAAGCCCGTGCCTCTGCCTGTCACTTTGCCTTTTATCGCTTGTGCATAGAGCAATGAGGGGTTCATGTACGTTTTTTCATCAATAAACCACGCATTGAGATGAACAAAAGCGTGTTTGATGTACTTATCGTTGTGCGTAATGAGGTAAGCAGAAGACAGAGAGCCAATGATTCGGCTCAACCGAACCATCGCCCGTCTGTGTGCAACGAAATTATTAGGATTGGTTTGACCGTCTCTTTGAATATAAGGACCATTGGGGTCGTCAGGGTTTTGCCACCAATAATCGCCTTCTGAAAAAAAGTCGTGTACGCCACCCGCAGACCTATCAGAGTGTTCCGCAGTGACTGTTATGGGTTGTAAAGCCAAAGCAGAATCTGCTTGGACAAGAATGGTTTTCTTTAAGACTTTGGTTATTTTCTTGACTAACGGCTTTTGTCCATACATAAGCAATGGACAAAGCAAAAGGAGGAGGACTGTCTTTGTTCGTTTCATACTTGTAACTGGTTATTAGGTATTGGTTATTCGTTACTGGTTGGCTCCCCTTTGGGGCTGGGGGTATAATTTATAAAAAAGCCCTTCTTCACGCTATTGATTGTGTTAATATCTTTAAACCCCGTATTGTGTTTAAGTTTAAATCATAGTAAAAGTACAATCAAAATATGAAAAAGGGCTATACAAAAATATATGAAAAGAATTTTACACTACGTATTTTAATGATGCGCCCCCGACCCCAAAGGGGAGTAACACAGACTCCCCTTTGGGGTCGGGGGTGCATCATTTATCATTCCTTAACAAAGCGTGCAACTTCGCCTGTTCCTGTACGGATGATGTACAAACCCGCAGGCAAATTGCTGATATTGATACTTTGTTCGCCTTGTACTTTCACATTGAGGACTTGTTGCCCCGCAACGTTAAATATACTGAGGGGGGTAGCTGTGTCATCAGAAGTCACAACATTTACAATATCACGTGCCAATCTATTCTTAACAGCCAAACCACTTTTTCCAAAGACGATAGAACGCACCGCACTGTATGTTGATGCACCATTCAAATCCACTTGTTTCAAGCGATAATAGTTGATACCTACTGAAGGCGTTTTGTGTTCAAAGTTGTAAGCGTTAGAAACCGATGTTGTACCATGTCCTTTGACTTGGCTCACTGTTTGGAAGTCTGTACCATTTGTAGATTGCTCGATATGGAATACCGCGTTGTCTTTTTCACTTGCGGTTGCCCAAGAGAGTAATGCAGATGTTTGGCTGCGTTTGACTTGGAAGTTGGAGAGTTCGACGGGTAAGACTACAGAAGTAAAGCCACCTGCATCGCCTGCACCAAAAGGTGAAAAGCTCGTTGTTGTCGCCGTCCAAGTATCACCTGATCGCGTTGCTGCAAGAGACTCCCATACGTTACCCAATGTATAGTGACCCATTTTAGGTGTTGTTGTTGTCAAAGCAGCCCCGTCACTTGGTGTCAATGCTAATACCGAAGAACTTGGAGAAGAAGAAGCAATGTTCCATTCTTTAGTCACTGTTTTTGCAGCGTCATTAACGGCATTTGTAAAAGAACTTTTAACATTAATCGTAAATGTAGAAGCACTTGTTGGGGTGACACTTGCAAGGTCGTAGCTTGATGTGGATGCACCAATTGGGAAAAGTTGTGTCGCGCCTGCACCCACAGCGTTGATTAATGCGCCTGCACCATCTGTAACGACATAAGCTGTGCTTGAACCACCAGAGATAGTTGTTGCTGTTAGGTTGTTTGCGCCTAATGTGACTTTACCTGCGGTTAAGGTTAGTGTACCTGCTGCATTCAAACTGCTCGCTAAAGTTACTCCACCTGTATTGTTGATGGTCAAGTTATTTAAACCAGAAGCGGGCATTTCGAGACCTGGCGTAATTGCCGTCGTGCCATTGTAAGTAACATTTGTTGTTGTACCAAATGTAGGTAAGGCATCAAAAGTACCAGCAGTTCTTACAATAGTTGCACCATTGCCTAAAGCTATATTGTTTAAACCCGTAACAACGCTTGTTCCACTAAAATTAAAGGTTAATGTACCAGAAACGGTGGCTGCACTCGCTAATGATTTATTATTATCTAAACCGCTAATGGTTAAATTAGCATAGTCAGAACGTGGTATTATCGTTTGTGCCGAAGTGCTAGTAGCTCTACTGGTTTCAATTGTGCTTGAAGCACCTAATATGAAGTTAACGCCAATGCTCTCAGCTGATTGAAATTGAAGTGTCGTTCCAGTTGAAGAATTTGAATTTCCAGAAGCATTATTAAAACTTAAAAAACCTGCGACTTTTGAAGTTTTAAGAGTGCCATTGATGGTGACAATGCCCCCTGTTTTGATAAAAGCATAAGGATTGCCAGTACTATTGATGGTCAATGTCGAACCTGATTCTACTGTTAAAGATGTAGCAATAAGGATTCCAACAGAAAAGTTTGCTGTTGAGTTATTGTCAACGTACAACTTCCCAAATCCTAAACCATCACTTGGGCCAGCACTTATAATAATTGATGCTGTTTGACAATGAACTTCAGAGCTGCTATGTACAACACCGAAAGTGGGTAAAGTTGTATTTTGTAATAAAACACTATTTGAACCACTTGATGCCACAGCAACATCTAATGTTCCTGTGATTGCAAAACCACTGGCAATCGTCAAAGTAACGGCTGATACTGAGGGGTCGCCTAGGATTACTTTTGAACCTGTACCTGAAACAGTGAATGCGGCATCTGTTGTCGCATTGGTCAAGATTCTATAAGTAATGTTTGCTGTTGAGAAATTACTTGGAACTGATGTACCTGTACCATTAGATGTACCCGACCATGCAGCAGGAAGGTCTATAGTACTACTTCCTCCTTTGTAATAAAAAGTAGATAAATAACCACTAACCGCTACGTTTTGGTCTGCAAGACCTGTCCAAGCAATAACAACATTACCACTATAACCACCACTTCCTGTTGGGCTATACCGAACATAAATTGTAGAAGAAACAGCACCACTGCTTGGTGTAATGGTAACAGTACTACTGAATGTGCTGTTATCGGTAGAAACAGCAAAGTTTGCAGGTGCTGTTACAGTTACATTACCAGATGATAAGTTAACACCTGATAATGAGAAGTTTGACGAAGCACTATTCGCCCCTGCTGCTGTATTAGCAAATTGCGTAAGAGATGCTGTACTTGGTGTAAGTGTCGGTGTTGATGCCACGCTACCTGATAGCGCAACTGTATAACTGCTTGTTGTGGTTGCACCTGTTGAAGCAATTGTAATATTGCCCGTTTTAGAACCATCTGACAAGCCCGTTTTGAGCCTTACGTAAATAGTTGCAGATTGGGTTGCAGTATTTGTGACTGTTGCGGTTGCTCCAAAACCACTGCCCGATGTGGTGGATACTTCATAATCAGTTGGTGCAGTAACGACAATAGAATTGGTTAGAAATTGACCACTGATTATAAAGGATTGTTCTCCTGACGGTGCACTATTGCTCGTTGTAATGCCACTTAAAGAACTTACTGAGGGGGCATTAATCGTTGGGTTATTTAGTGCTATTCTTATGTTATCAAATTGAAAAGAATTTGCAGCGGTTGTAGAAGTAGAATGGCATGCAAGAACACCAAAATGCGTCATAGCTGTTGATGTGTATGTTGCATCATTTGATGTACCTGCTGATGTCAATGCTGTTCCAGTGGTTGGATCAACAGTTGTCGCAGAAGCATCTTCCCGCGTAAATAATTCCCAACCGGTACCTGGCGTATAAATAACCTTTACGCTTTGCGACCTTGTCAGGTTAACAAGAGCTGCACTTTCTATTAGCTTGGTATAAACACTCCCAGACGCGCCTGCAATGAGTCCATTATTAAATTTTACTAAACGAATTGAATTCTTTGTAGCGTCTGCTGTACTTCTTTGAAATATTACAGCGTATCCG
This sequence comes from Saprospiraceae bacterium, assembly GCA_031367705.1. Lineage (GTDB taxonomy): Bacteria > Bacteroidota > Bacteroidia > Chitinophagales > Saprospiraceae > JAAFJT01. Next base: position 43,198 of record JANLQI010000379.1, read on the forward strand.
TTAGTACCTGTGGGGGTTGATGTCATGTTTGAACTAGTTGAGCACAAAATGACTGCTGAATAGTAACTACCATCCGCATAGGAGGTACTTGAACTACTTGACATAACTGTCGTCCGCTGAGTTTTCATATTGAAAGTCCACTCAACAGGTGATGTGTTACTGGATAGCGTTGCATTGATAGTGGATAAACTCGAAAAAGGGGCTACTAAATAAGGTCTTCCATTTGTACCGCTTGAAATCATATTCACATAAGCATCTGACCCGTCTAATACTTTTGATATGACAGAGTTAGCAGTGGATACTGTGTATGTGATATTAGAAGGTGTTGTGGATGTACCCCCTGTATATGGACTCCCAGCCGCAGTGCCGAATGTCTCACTAAAAACAGTCGTCTGCCCAAAAGCAGCAAACCCCGTCAAGAGCATCAAGCCCAAGACAAAAGCACGCACAGCGTGCATAGAAAAACGATTGTAAAATTTCTTATTCATTGTTATTGTTTAAAATGAAATTGTTAATTGAAATTGTTATAAAAAGTAGTGTGGAAATGCCTCAATACTGAGGGGGTGCTTCTCGGTGGCAGCAGAGAAGCACATTGATTATTAGTGTTTTACAAACCGAGCGACTTCGCCCGTTTGTGTCTGTACGATATACAAGCCTGCGGGCAATGCGCTGACATTGATGCTTTGTGCGCCTTGTGCTTTCAGATTGAGGACTTGTTGTCCTGAAATATTGAAAATACTGAGGGGTACTGAAGTTTCGTCAGAAGTGACAATATCAAGGGTTTCTTGCACCAAAGTTGTTTTTATAACCAAACCCGTTTTGCCAAATGAGACAGAGCGAACAGGGCTATACGACGTTTTTCCATTAAAATCTTCTTGTTTCAAGCGGTAATAGTTGACACCTACTGAGGGGGTGCTGTGGGTGAAATCATAGACGTTTGCTGCGCTTGTTGTCCCATGTCCTTTGACTTGACCAATCGTTTGATAGTCTGTGCCATTGGTTGATTGTTCGATATGGAAAACGGCATTGTCTCTTTCGCTTTCTGTGCGCCAAGAGAGTAGGGTAGCAGTCTGGTTGCGTTTGACAGTGAATTGAGATAACTCAACAGGAATTGTACCATTGACTTTTAGTGTGACGGTACCCGCAACATTGTCATAAAGAACAGACCATGTTTTACCACCCGTCAATGCAGGCAAATCCGTAACTGTAAATGTACCCGACAAAGACGCACCGTCAAGAATGACAAAGGTGGCATCCACAGGTGGGTCATAAGCATTGAGCAACAAGACTCTAAGTGAGTCACCAGAAAGTGATATTGCACCAGATACAAGCACTTGGTCATGTTGTGTACCCGCCGTTGCACCACCTATTTCAACAATAAAATCGGCAGCAGATGTGAGTGTGCCATTGATATTTAAAGTACCTACACCACCATTACCCGCACTAAAACTTGTACCCGATGTACCTGCTGCACCTGCTGGAAAAGTCACATTGCCATTGACAGTGCCTGTACCCGTTAATTTACTGACATTGCCAAAGGTTAGCGCGTTGCCGTTGGTTGTGAGCGTGGTGTTAGTTAAAGTCAATGTATTGTTTATCGTAAGCGGCGAACCTAAAGACGTTGGACCAGAAAGAGTCAAGTTTCTCAATTCCTGTGACGAACCTGATGTGAAACTCAAAGTCGTAGAAGCTGTTCCACCAATCGAAATACCACCACTGTAATATTCAGGGATGCCATTAGTCGCCACATTAGTTGTACTCAAATTGCTGGTAATTGTACCCGACCCCGAGTAGCTATTGGCAATTGTAAGGGTCATTGAAGAACCAGGGCTTAAACCTAATACGCCATTGTTAACAACATTCTGGACAGTTCTACTCCCTGAAATGCTGTAAGTCACACCTGAGTTAATGGTCAAAGTACCAATTTTACCCATTACAGGTACAGAAGCTAATTCGCCCGAACTTGTATTTGATGCACTGATAAGGAGATTGATTAAGTGGCTGGGGTCTGTACCCAAATTGAGAAAAGCCGAATTTCCTGTTGAGATAATGGTATTTGGATTGGTTGTAGAGCCTTTCTCAATGGTTGAACCATTTGCCATGGTTAAAGTATTCGTAGCAGTCGGTACAACAGCTGCAGTGCCTGTAAACTGAAGCAATGTACTAACCGTCGAGGGTGTAGAAAGTGTTTTATTGCTCGTACCTGTTAAAACGACGGTGTTATAACTATTGAAAACCGCCGTGCCAGGTGTGGTGGTTGTTCCTAATTGAAGCCATGTTTGAGTACCTGCTCTGCTGTAAACGACCGTTCCGTTGTTGACAAAACTATTGGCACTTATCGTGGGTGTCGAACCTGCTAATTCAAGAACACCACCTGATTCTATCGTCACGGTGCCTGCTGCTGCGGTACTTGAATTGCCAATAACTTCGCTTGTCAAACCGCTTCTTGAAGAAATCAATCTTGCGCCGTTTTTGATGGTTGCATCACCTGTTGATATGGATATAAAAGCTGCTGAAGAGACAATGCCACTTGAAAATATCAAGGGTTTGAATTTAACACCCACAACCAAAGTGCCTGTTGCACCAGGGGTTAAAGCAAATTCTGCGGCATTGCTTGTGCCAGAAGAGTTCCATTCACCTGTGTTTGTGATATTCCTTGTACCACCGACAAATTTTAGAACACCCGTTGAAGGCGTTGTTATCATAGAACTTGCAGTCACGGTGCTGCTTGTACCAACATAAACACCGTCCGCACCAGATGCTTCTGCGGCACCTGTAAAACAGCGTATTTTGCCATTCACATTGACATTGGTAGCCCCTGTGATAGCGAGTACGCCCAAAGTATTGATGTGCAAGTCCATACATGAACCTTCCACATCAGCGGTAACGGTATGACCGTTTTGGATATAGACATTATTCGCCGCAGTCGGCGCAGATGAAGCACCTGACCAGTTCCCACCGCCATCTCTGACCTGCCAAGTCGCACCAGCAGACCAGTTACCTGTGGCAGCAGAACGATAATCGCCCGCAGATTGGGCTTGAAGAGACATAACGAACATCAATGAGCATAAACCCAATGATAAAGAACGTAGAATCGGTTTTGAGAAGCAGTTGTAAAACTTCTGTTTCATATTGTTCTTGTTTTAAAATGATTAAATAGTGATGATTGATTGAAAAATATTGAACGATAGTGAAATCCCGACTTACTCGGGACTGAGGGGGTACTTTGAACACCCACTCTTTGTTACGTTATTCTTTAATAAAACGACTCGTGTCGCCTGTTTTTGACCTAATGATATACATGCCCGAAGGCAATGAACTGATATTGATTCGCTGTTCACCTTGTATTTTACTATCTAAAACTTGTTGCCCTGTGGTGTTAAAAATACCGATTTGTACTGTCCGAGAGGACTCCTTTGGAGAGGGGTCTCCAAAACCATCTGAAACGGCGATGTCGAGTACATCATGCACCAAAGTTGATTTTAGCGTCAAACCTTCTTTGCCAAAAACGACGGAACGAATCGGACTGTAAGATGATTGACCATTAAAATCCACTTGTTTTAAGCGATAATAGTGCGTTGATACTGAGGGGGGGCTGTGTTCAAAAGAGTAAGTATGAACGGCGCTTGTTGTCCCATTTCCTTTAACTTGCCCAAT
>JANLQI010000414.1:0-18872 GCA_031367705.1 Saprospiraceae bacterium
TTGGTCAATGAACCTTTATAAACATAGATGCCATGAAGTAAACCATAACTTTGGGTCAATAGGTTTTGAATGCCATTGAATTGTTCGCTGCGCAACAAAATGGGTGTCATGATATGGCTCACGGCATTTGAGGCAGTACGCGGGACTCGGCTCGCAATATTGGGTACACAGTAATGAATAACATCGTGATGACGAAAGGTCGGTTTGTCATGCGTTGTCACCCGCGACGTTTCAAAACAGCCGCCTTGGTCAATACTGACATCAATAATAACACTGCCTGGGCGCATTTTTTGTACCATATCATCGGTAACAATCAAGGGCGAACGACCTTTTCCAGAGTGAATAGCGCCGATAACGGCATCGGCAGTCGTTAATTCACGTGTCAATACTGAGGGGTCTATGGCGGAGGTATAAAGTTGCCGTCCGACTTGGTTTTGAAGCCGCATGAGTTTGTAAATATTATTGTCAAATATCCGAACTTCTGCGCCTAAACCTAAAGCAACTCGGGTGGCAAATTCTGCGACAACACCCGCACCGAGAATCACGACTTTGGCAGGAGGGACACCCGCAATGCCACCCAACAAAACACCAATACCGCCACGACTTGCGCTCAGCAGTTCCGCCGCCGTTAACATAGCACTCAAACCTGCGATTTCAGCCATTATGCGGACGATAGGAAACGAACCTGCTTCGTCCTTGATATACTCCATCGCCAAGGCAATCACCCGTTTTTGGCGCATTTTATTAATGTATTCTTCTGTAATAATGGGTGCTTGTAAAGGAGAGATGAGGATTTGATTGGGGTGACAGAGGTCAATTTCATCTAATGTAAGTGGTGCAACCTTAATAATCACCTCTGCTTGATAGACCTTTTCGGCACTATAAGCGATCTCTGCACCCGCTTCTGAATATTCGTGGTCTGTAAAATTAGCATGTTCCCCAGCACCCGTTTCAATAACGACCCGATGCCCACGTGCTGTTAAAGTTTCGACGCTCGAGGGAATGAGTGCCACTCGGTTCTCCTGCAAAGTCGTTTCTCGTGGAATACCAATGTACAAGCCACTGCGTTTTTTTTCGACAGGCATAAGTTGTTCCTGAGTTTGCACATAACTGTGTGCAATAGTGGACATAGATGTAGCGGCAGCAGAAGAAGAAGGAGGAGGCATACGTTTCTTTTTTTATAGTCAAATAAACCGTTTTCTCAATAAGTTTTTACAAAACTACGATTTTCCGCATCGAATCATCCATCAATTCAATGCTAATTTTTAAAACATCTTCGGGCATAATGGGTTCTATGATTTGAGGCCATTCGATGAGGCAATAACTATCATCATACAAATAGTCTTCGATGCCGATGTCCATCGCTTCATCTAAGTTTTTCAAACGATACAAATCGAGGTGGTGAATAACATTTTGACTCCCCTTCCCAATGGTATTGGGATTTCGTTCCTCAACAGTATTTGAATAAAAATATTCATTGACCAAAGAAAAAGTTGGGCTACTTGTTGCGCCATTCACACCGAAATGATGACAAAATACTTTCGTAAATGTGGTTTTACCTGCACCCATTTCGCCATAAAGCATTATTTTTCGTCGTCCATTGGCTTGAGTTAAAAGCCAATTAACGGCATCGGGCAAGTCGTTTTTTGTTGCAATAATAAATTCGTGCATAAGCGATTAAGGTATTTCTTTGCACAAATTTACATACCTTAACTTCTGTTTTCAGTAAACGAGGTGAGATTTTTTAGTAAAAATACTGAGGGGGGCTTATAAACCGTTTTTAAAAAATTGAAAATCAATTAATTATGAGTAAAAATTTGCTTGACGACGATTTTGAATGGGACAATATAAATGAAGAGACCAACGACACAACAGAACGCCAGCCTGTTGTCATGTTGCGCACTTTCAATACGGAGGAACAGGCGCATCTTGCGGCGGCGACTTTGCGTGCCTCAGGTATTGATGCCCATGTGGTCTCGGCTTCAACGGGGCAATTAACGCCTTTTGCTTATGGAAACGTGCGCCTTTTTGTGGCTGAAAGTCAAAGGGAAATGGCTGAAAATATTTTGAAAGAAGGCGGGGCGAGGGAGGAAGTTTACAAAGACCCGCAATTGTCTGCTGGAAAAATTTTAATCATTTTAGTAGCTGGCATTTTTGCAATGGGTTTGGTCATTCGATTGATACAACTCATATTTGGCTTCTTGGTTTTTTAAAATCTTTTTTTAAAATTTTATAACCCATTGATTTTCAACGACATCGTTATTGTACAAAAAAAAAGCGTCCGACCGCAAGGATCAGACGCATCAAAACAAAACGAAAAACCAACTTTAAACAAGTCTCTTTATCTGTATAACAGTTTTTATATTCTTTAAGTTCACAGCCTTTGAAGTAAAATAGTCATAAATATGTCAAAATGAAATTAACTTTTTTATGCCTTCAATGCCACTGAAATTTCTTTTGTACGACCATCTCTGAAAACGGTTATTTTCAACACATCGCCAGCCTTTGCACTTGAAACAATACCCTTTAACTCTTGTGTAGAACGAATGGCTGAACCGTTTATTTTAACAATCACGTCATTCGGTAGAATACCTGCATATTGAGCTGCACCGCCATCAACTACATTTGCGACGATAACACCTTCGCTGACATTCAAGTCTTTTTCTTTCGCCTCCTCTTGGAAATACTGGTCAGGAATCATTTCGATACCTAAACGAGGACGGTTGCCATTCGGTGCAAAGTTGCTTTTACTTTGAGACTGCGCTTGTGATGGAATTGATTTACCTGTTTTGATAATTTCTTCTGTCACTTTATTCATAATCGAAATCGGAATCGCAAATGAATAACCTTCGTAGCTACCTGTATGCGTTTGAATCGCTGTATTTATACCCACTAAACGACCTTGTGCATCCACCAAAGCACCACCAGAGTTTCCTGGGTTGACAACGGCATCCGTTTGAATAAAGTCTTGAAGCGGGTTATTTTCACTCAATTTACGGTCTTTTGCACTGATAATACCTGCTGTTACAGTCGTACCAATGTCATAAGGATTGCCAATAGCTAAAACCCATTCACCGATTTTCATGTTTTGAGAATTGCCTTTTTGAATAGCGGGAAAACCGGAGCCGCTGATTTTTAAAACAGCTAAATCCGACGTAGCGTCTGTACCTACGACTTTTGCTGAGAATACACGATTATCAGGTGCTGGCAAAGTCACTTTTACATCATCTGCGAAATCAACAACATGGTTGTTCGTTACGATGTAACCATCTTGAGAAATGATAACGCCCGAACCAGTTCCTTTTTTAGGTCCCATACGGAAGCCAAAAAAACTTGAAAAAGGGTCTTGTTGTGACCGACGATTCGCATTCTGCGTTGACTCCGATGACTCAATGTAAACAACCGAAGGTGTAGCCGTTTCTGCAGCTTGCGAAAGGTCAACCACACCGCCAATAACGGTCGTTTCGCTTGCTAACTTTGCGAAATTATTACGTGGTGAAACATTCACATTGCGGTTTGTCAAATTCATCGCACCGACGACGATTAATCCGCCTATTAAACCTGCACCAATCAACGAAAAGATATTTTTCATAATGTTTTTATAATTTTGTGGTTTAAAAAATTGGTTTGTAATCAATCATTCTTTAAAAGAATACGCAAAATAAACGCCTTCGGTTTTCTTTTGCAAGGTCTTTTACCTTACTTTAACCAAATTTTAACTTTGTGGTCATCTGTTTCTTTAATAAACGTTTTTAACAACCAAAACGTTTATTTTCTTTTGCGAAAAACTTTTTTAAGCACTTTTATATAGACGACCAAAGTTTTAAAATATTTTCACGCTTTCGTTTTATGCCCGATTACTGAGGGGTGTATTCGACCTTTAGAATAATATCTTCGATGAATAGACCTTTATTGACTGATAAAGAAATACTCGATTGGCTCAAACCTGAAACAGATTTAGAGCATCAGTTGGCTCTAAATCCCGACGTTAAAGCGGGTTTGAGTTGGGGAGAGCCGCGTTATGGGCATCCCGAAGGTAAGGTTGTGTATCATATTCCTGAAATTTATATCAATCTAAACCGCCTGTCGCCCCCCCTCAGTATAAAAGAGCGTGAGCAACTGCGGCTCATCACTTTGCTGCACGATGCCTTTAAATATATTGAAGACAAGGGTTATCCACGCGATTGGTCAAGGCATCACAGCATTTTAGCGCGTCAATTTAGCGAAGCATATATTACTGATAAAACGGTTTTGGACATCATCGAACTTCACGACGAAGCCTACTATTGTTGGAGATTGGAAGCCTTGGAAGATGAACCCGAACAAGCTGAAGCCCGTTTTCAAGCCCTTTTAGAGCGAATTGGCCACTGTCTTCAACTTTACTATGTTTTTTTCAAATGTGATACGCGAACCGGTGACAAAACGCAAGCACCTGTGAAGTGGTTTGAAAAAAAAGGGTTAGACATTCAAAAGGTGACGTTTTTGGAGACTTTATAAGGCTAACACAACCAATACAAATCAAAGTATGTTAAAAAAAAGGTTTTCAATACTGAGGGGTCTAATTTTTTACTAAATTTCGGTTTTAAAGATATAGAAATGAAAAACTACCTCTTTCTTTTTTTTCTTATCATTTTGAAAACCAACGTTTTAGCACAGCAAAAAACGTGGATCCGCATCAATCAGTTGGGCTATTTGCCTTCGGATGTCAAAGTGGCTGTACTCATCTCAAAAGATTCAAGTTTGACAATATCGGACTTTCAAGTATGCGATGCACTGACGGGCAAACCTGTTTTTTCATCAAAAAATATAAAAAGCTTTGGGGCTTGGGCGGCTTTCACAACCTCCTTTCGTCTTAATTTTTCAGATTTGAAAACATCGGGCAGCTATTTTATCCAATCAAAAGACGCTAAATCACCCATTTTTAGCATCGGCGACGATGTTTATAACGGCACAGCCGATTTTCTTTTGCGCTATATGCGGCAGCAACGATGCGGCTTCAATCCGTCGTTGCGTGATTCTTGTCACACTGCTGGCGGCTATATTGTTTATGGCGACCCCCTCAGTAAAAACTATCGTGATTCGGCTTATTTCCCAATTTTCGGTGGTTGGCACGATGCATCTGACTATTTACAGTATGTGACAACGACAGCAACAGCCACATTTCAAATGCTTTTTGCTTACGAACAAAACCCCTCAGTATTTCGAGACGATTTTCAAGCAAATGGCTTGGCAGGCAAAAACGGTATTCCCGACATATTAGATGAAGCAAAATGGGGTTTGGATTGGCTCGTGCGGCTTAATCCTGAACCGAATGTTTTTTTTAATCAAGTGTGCGATGACCGCGACCACAGAGGTATGCGGATGCCGAACCGAGACACCTTTACTTATGACCTCAAAGGCTCTCTTGCGCGTCCTGTTTATCTCGTTACTGGCGAGCCACAAGGCTTAGGGAAATATAAAAATCGGACAACGGGTGTTAGTTCTACCGCAGGGAAATTTGCTTCTGCTTTTGCTGCTGGCGCACGGGTTTTGAAGCCTTATTATGCTGATTTTTCTGAAAAATTGGCAATAAAAGCCTTGAATGCCTACGATTATGGCAAAACGGACACAGGTACTTGCCAAACAGCCCCTAAAGGTGCGCCTTATTTTTATGAAGAAGACAATTGGGTGGATGATATGGAATTGGCAGCAACACAGGTTTTTAAATTAAATCAGCAAAACATTTATCAACAAGAAGCAGAAGGTTTTGCACAAAAAGAAACGACAACGCCGTGGATGGGGCGCGACACCGCAAGGCATTATCAGTTTTTTCCTTTTTTGAATTTAGGTCATTATTTTTTAGCAAAAAACAATCAAACGCACCGTGAATTGTTGAAAAAGGGCATTGAAAACATTGTTAATCGAGGTAAAAACAACCCATTTCAGATTGGTACACCCTTTATTTGGTGTTCCAATAACTACGTGTCGGCAGCAATAACCCAGATGAATTTGTATGAAAAACTCTCCAACGATACGTCATTTCGAGAAATCGAAGCAGCGCACCGTGATTGGCTTTTGGGCTGTAATCCTTGGGGAACATCCATGATTTATGGCTTATCAATTGCGAAAATCGGCGCGAATACTGAGGGGGTATCTCCACGCGACCCACACTCGGCTTTTACACATATTGCTAAAATACCGATTGATGGTGGCTTGGTAGATGGTCCGATTTATGGTTCAATTTACGAAAAACTGATAGGCATAACTTTGTATCAACCCGATGAATTTGCAGAATTTCAATCCCCTTTGGTCGTTTTTCACGACGATTATGGTGATTATTCCACTGATGAACCGACGATGGATGGTACGGCGAGTTTGTCTTATTATTTTTCTGCAAAACAAGCAGAAAATAAGACCCCTCAGTATATTAGAGAAAAAGCAGGTGCCATAACACGCTTGGATACATCTGAAAAAACAATTCATTTGGCTTTTACAGGGCATGACTATGCCGAAGGAGGAGAAGCCATTTTAAAAATTTTGAAAAAACATAAAACGTCCGCCTCATTTTTTCTAACAGGTGATTTTTTGCGAAAGCAGCCAAATTTGGTGAAAAAAATAAAAAAACAAGGGCATTATCTCGGAGGTCACTCAGATAAACATTTGCTTTATGCCGATTGGTCGCACCGTGACTCGACACTTGTAACGCGCGATTCTTTTTTTAATGACTTGAAAATGAATGTTTTAGAATTGGAAAAACGCGGTGTTTCGAAATCAGAAGCAGCTGTTTTTATGCCACCGTTTGAATGGTATAACGACTCGATTGCGCTTTGGACTAAACGGGCGGGCTTGCAATTGATTAATTTCACTGCTGGCACGTCTTCAAATGCCGATTACACAACGCCAGATATGCCCAATTACAAATCGAGTGCCGTGATTTATGACCGTATTTTGAGTTTTGAAAAAACAGAAAGCACTGGTTTAAATGGGTTTATCTTACTTTTACACATCGGTGTCGGCGATAAACGAACAGATAAATTTTGGACACGTTTGGACAAATTAATGTCAGAGTTAGAACGCCGGGGTTATCATTTTGAACGTTTTTGAGCTGTAAATTGCTATATTATTAAGAAAAACAACTTTATTATGCTACGTTATTTATTGGTTATTTTGGCTTTAACATTCTTTATTGCTTGTTCAAAGCAGCCTTATTCAGTCACAAACCGCGATTATCGTAAGCAAGCGAATCGGTTTTCAAAAGTTTTGCGCCAATATCCCTTAACAGATTCGGCGGGTTTGACACCCCCTCAGTATTTTGTCGGCACAACGAATTTTTCAATGCGTAAACCGAATTTTGTTGTTATCCATCATACTGCTCAGAATAGTTGTGAGCAAACCTTGAAAACATTCACTTTACCACGCACCCAAGTCAGCGCACATTATGTTATTTGCGAGGACGGCATCGTCTATCACATGCTCAACGACTACCTGCGAGCGCATCATGCAGGACTTGGGCGTTGGGGCAACGACACCGACCTCAATTCATCGAGCATCGGTATTGAGATAGATAACGATGGCACTGAATCCTTCAAAGAAGCCCAAATGCAGGCTTTATTGACTTTACTTGACCGATTGAAACAGGCGTATAATATTCCAACAGCCAATTTTATAGGTCATGCCGACCTTGCACCGACCCGCAAAAATGACCCAAATGTCACCTTCGATTGGAAAAGATTAGCGACAAAAGGATTTGGCGTTTGGTATGGCGACACAACAAATTTGGTTGTTCCAAAAGATTTTGACCCGATTATCGCTCTAAAAATCATTGGTTATGACGTAAAAGATACGACAGCCGCTATTACGGTTTTCAAAAGAAAATATTTGAGAAAAGACAACAGTACCACACTTTTCGACGACGACAAAAAAGTATTGTATGCTCTTTTGAAGAAGTTCTTATAATGTGTCATCTCTTTGTACCTTCGCCAAACTTTTTTTAGAATTAAAAATTCGAACCATAAAATGATTGAAACCGACGTATGTATTATTGGTGCAGGCCCTGGCGGGGCAGCGGCTGCACTTCGATTAGCGCAGTTAGGCATCCCCTCAGTATTGATTGACAAAGCCCAATTTCCACGTGATAAAGTGTGTGGCGATGGCATGACAGGCAGAACAGTCGCTATTTTGAATAGAATTGACCCTGAAATCATCAATACCTTAAAAAAAACACCGATTCAGATGGACTCTTGGGGTGTGACTTTTTCGATGGACAACAAGCGTAACTTCCCTATTCCTTTTCGAAAAAACTATAATAAAGGTGAAGACAACTCACCTTGTTATGTCGCAAAACGCATCCATTTTGACAATCATTTGATTGAAATGGTCAGAAAAAAGCCGCTTGTTCAGTTTTTTGAAGGAAAAAGCATCGAAAAACACGAATTTACTGAGGGGGTCGGTTGGACTGTTTCTGATAAAAAAGGCGAGTTTCAAGTCCGTGCCAAAATCCTTATCGTTGCCAGTGGTCCCTTGTCGCCTTTTATGCGGCACGTTGCGAATATCAAAGTTGACCCTAAGCACAATGCGGGTGCAGTGCGGGCTTATTACAAAAATGTCAAAGGGTGCCATGAAGATAATTTCATCGAATTACACTTTTTAAAAGAGCATTTACCTGGCTATTTTTGGATTTTTCCATTGCCCAATGGCGAAGCAAATGTTGGTTTTGGCATGTTAACTGAATCCATTTCTAAGCGAAAAGTCAATCTTGAAAAATTACTTTTAGACATCATACAGACCCGTCCAGGCATCAAAGAACGTTTTGCGGATGCTGAATTAGAGGGCAAAATTCTTGGTTTTCCTTTGCCTTTAGGCTCAAAACGGCATCAATTGTCAGGCGATGGTTATATGCTCGTCGGAGATTCTGCCAGTTTGGTTGACCCTTTGACAGGAGAAGGTATTGGCAATGCCGTTTATTCAGGCTATATCGCTGCCGACCAAGTGGAAAAATGCTTGAAAGAACAGGATTTTTCAAAAGCCTGTATGGCCGATTACGATGTGCGCATTTGGCGCGTGATGGGAACAGAATTGAATTTGAGTTACAGGTTGCAACGCTTCGGCAAGTACCCCTCAGTATTTAATTTCGTTTTATGGGCTGCTTCGAGAAATGTTCAAATTTCAGACTTGGTTTATTCGATGTTCAATAATGTTGATGTGCGCAAAAAGATGTTGAGCCCGATTTTTTGGTTCAAATTGATTGTTAATGCGAAGTAAATAACATAGATGTTTTTCTTAAACACATAGCTTCATAGTTCACATAGTACTATTTATAATTAATTGATTTTAAAATTTTTATAAATAAAACTATGTGAACGATGAGGCTATGTTTTAGAAAACAAAAAACAGTGTTATTATTTTCCAATTACTAAGTTAGGCGCATCAGCGAATTAATCTGACGATGATTGATTTACGACAATAAACGCCAGTAAAACATTGGATTTAAAAGCGTTTTAACCACATTTGGCGTATATAATAAACTCCGTAATTGCGTTTGCGCCCCTTTCCGACTGGCTAAAAAATTCAAAGTTTTATTAATCGTATTTAATACAAAACGATGGCTTAAAAAAGGCGACAGAATGCGCCCCAATTTTAAATCATTGTCAATTTTATCAAATACTTTTCGGTCATAATTCTTTAGACTATTTGCGCTAAAATCATTTTTTTCTACCGCTAATGCCGCTTGTTCTGCTGCAAATTTACCGCTAATCATTGCCTGAGGAATCCCATTAGCCGAAATTAAATCAATTAAACCGCCTGCATCACCCGCCAACATATAGCCATCACCTGAAATATTGCGCTTTTTAGTGCCTAAATGCAAAGCACTGCCTTCGAGTTTGCCAACTTGTACTGCGTTTTTAAATCGCTCGCGCAAAGTCGGATGTAAATCAATGATTTCCCGAAATAAAGCATTGAGATTCAACTTATTATGTTTGACAACATCGCTTCGCATAACGATGTTAACATTGGCAACACCGTCTTTAAAAGGGGCAATGTAAAACCCGCCTGGCATGAGTTTTTGATGAAAAAATAATTCCGCATGATTAGGGAATTCTTCATTACCAACATTGCGAAAATAACCGCGCACACCAACAGCAAAATGTTTATCTTCTTTTGTCAAATGACCGATATTAAAAGGCAATGAAGCCGTTGAACCCGTCGCAATAATTAATAATTTCGTTTTGACAATTGGTTCTTTTTTATCATTAAAAAGCGTCCAATCATGCGTGTCGCTGTTGCGTTCCCAATGCGTAATTGGCGTATTTTCTTTTAATTCAATTAATGGAGATAATTTAATTTTGTTATGCAACCAATTATCAAAATCCATACGCGGCATCGCAATACAAGTCGGTAAATGTTCTAATTTATTAAGTGGTAAAAAAGCAATATCCAATGTTTTACCATTTTGAGCATGCAATAAAGTCCCATTTATCGGTAAATATGTATCGGTAAATGCTTTATCCAGAGGTAAATCAGGGTCTAATTCATGTAAAATACGTACGGCTTGCCCTGTAACAATATCTGCACAAGGTTTAGGTCGCGGATGTGCGCTTTTGTCAATCAATAAAGACGGAATGCCCCGTTTTGCTAAAAAAAGGCTTGCGATTTGTCCTGCGGGACCTGCACCGATAATGGTTATTTTGGGCTGTTGGATAGACATTTAAGGTGATTTAAATTTAGAAATATGGTGTAGTAAACAGGAATATTTTATACCTCATGCCTCATACAAAGCCAATCCATAAAACCATAAATCCTTAGCCCAAGCCCGATATTGACCTGCTGTGCCTAAGACATTTCCGACTTGTACTGTGTTGACAATACCCAATCGGTTCAGCCATTTCGCAGCGGGAAGCCATTTTTCGCAATGTTCATAAGCGTTTAGTAATGAGCGGTGAACATTCGGATTGATGTTCTGCACGGTCGCAGTTTTAAAACCTGCCTGTTTAGCCATCGTTTCATGCTCCTGCCAAGTCAATAAATTTGGAATGGCAATATTATCGTACCACGAGCGGATATCAACGTCTTGATTTGTCGCTTCATCATTCGTATTCAAAAAATATTCAGCTATCACCAAGCGTCCATTCGGTCGCAAAAGCCTAAACGCTTCGCGGTAAAAAGCCGCTTTATCCGCCGCATGACATTGGCTTTCTAATGCCCAAACCACATCGAAACTGCCCGATTTGAAGCCCGTTTTACAGTAATCTTCTAATAGAAAATGGGTTTTATCAGACAAATTCAATTGCGTAGCAATTTTTTGCGCATCTAAAACTTGACCCGCGGAAAGCGTAATACCCGTTGTCGTACAGCCGATATTTTCTGCTAACCAAAAACTCGAACCGCCTACACCACAGCCCGCATCGAGTATTTTATCATCTGACTTAATATGGGCTAATTCTGCCATTTTGCGGTTCATATTCGCTACGGCAGCGACGTGTTTCTGTACATTGTCGTCGTAATAACCAAAGTGAATGGCATAAGTATTACGACTATTCCAAACATAGCGGTAGTCAAATCGCGTTTTGTCGTAATATTCTTCAACGGAAGGAAAAAACATGTTGTTCTGGTTTAGTTTAGAAAATTAACGCATAAAAGTAAAACCATTTATCAGATTTTCACAGCTTTCGCTAAACCATAAAACCAATTGCCTGCAAGCCATGCCTCAAACATGCATTTTGTCCCTACCGCATTGCCAACTTGTTCTGGATTGATTAAGCCTAATTTTTGTAGGAAACGTGCTGTTGAAGACCATTTTTGAGCATGTTCGTAAGCATTTTGGAGAGAACGCTGCACATGCGGATTGATATTTTGAATCTCAAAACCCGCAAAACCCGCTTGAATGGCATAAGTTCTGTGCGTATTTATATCATCAATATTGGGAATCGCCCAATGGGTCAATCCTGATTTTAGATTATTTTCATCGTTTATACTGAGGGGGGGTAAAAGGAACAAATCAGCCATCACCAAACGTCCACCCTTTTTTAACAGCCTTGCCGCTTCGGTGTAAAATGCTGCTTTTTGGTCTGTATGACAATGACTTTCTAATGCCCAAATGACATCAAATTGACCATCTTCAAAAGGCGTTTGATTGTAATCTCCTTCGTAAATGGTAATTTTATCGTTGAAACCAGCCTTTTTAATATTTACTCGTGCTTCCTCTGCTTGGCTTTTGACCAATACGATACCGTCAACGGCACAACCTATTTCTGTTGCCAACCATATTGCCGAGCCGCCGATGCCACAACCTGCATCCAATACGCGGTCTGACGAACTTATGCCTGCCAATTCAGCCAATTTGCGATTCATATTCGCCAAAGCCGCTTCGTGTTTCGTTGCTTTTTCGTCGTAATAGCCGAAATGAATCGCTTGTGTTTGACGGCTGTTCCATAAATAGCGGAATGTAAATCGGTTGTTTTCGTAGTATTTCGTAATGCTTTGTTGATTCATTGCTTGTTTTTATCTAAAAAGGGCTTCGTAAAGTTCTTCTACTTTACCTACCGTTCGTATTTTAATTTTAAATTTATCAATGTTTAGACCTTTAAGGTTATATTTTGAGATAAAAATCTCTTTAAACCCTAATCTATCGGCTTCTTGAATCCGTTGTTCTGCCCGCGCAACGGCACGTATTTCACCCGACAAACCGACTTCTCCCGCAAAACACGTATTGTTCGGAATGGCAATATCTTCAAGTGATGAAATGAGCGCGGCAACAATTGCCAAATCAATCGCAGGGTCATCAACACGCAAACCACCTGCTATGTTCAAAAAAACATCGTTCATGGCAAAAGGAAAACCGCCTCGTTTTTCTAAAACTGCTAACAACATACTCAACCGCCGAAGGTCGAAACCCGTAGCCGAGCGTTGCGGCGTACCATAGACGGCACGGCTCACAAGTGCTTGTGTTTCAATGAGTATGGGGCGAACGCCTTCAATCGTCGAACAGACCGCAGAGCCGCTTAAATCTTCATCTTTTTGCGAAATTAGCAATTCCGAAGGGTTCGAGACTTCACGCAAACCAGAGGCTTGCATGGCATAAATACCGATTTCGTCCGTCGAGCCAAAGCGATTTTTTAAGGTTCTGAGGATGCGGTACATATAGTTTTGGTCGCCTTCAAATTGCAACACAACGTCAACGATATGCTCCAAGAGTTTCGGCCCCGCAATAGCACCGTCTTTGGTAATGTGACCAATGATAAAAATGGGAATATTCGTCTCTTTCGCAAATCGTTGCAGTTCACCTGCCGTCTCTCTAACTTGCGAAATACTGCCCGGTGTTGAGTCAATATGCGGTGCCGCGAGGGTTTGAATGGAGTCAATAATGATGAGGTCAGGTTCGAGATTTTGAGCGTGTTGAAAGATTTTCGAGGTACTTATTTCCGTTAAAATATAGCAATCTGATTGTTTTGATGCCACACGGTCTGCCCGCATTTTTATTTGTTCCTCGCTCTCTTCGCCACTGACATACAATACTTTAGCATTCACACCTAAGGCAATTTGCAACAAAAGCGTTGATTTTCCGATGCCCGGTTGACCGCCTATCAGCACCAACGAGCCACTGACGATGCCACCACCTAGTACGCGATTCAACTCGTCGTCGGGTGTGAGCAATCGGTCTGTCTTACCCGTCTTAATCATACTGAGGGGGGTCGGTACGGGGTCGGCCACTTTTGCACCTTTCCATATTTTTTTGCGCTCTTCGCGGGGCGTTTCTTTTTGAATAACTTCCTCTACATACGTATTCCACTCGGCGCATGAGGGGCATTTGCCAATCCATTTAGGAGAAATTGCGCCACAACTGGTACACGCAAATATTTTTTTTATTGCTGCCAAAACTTTTACTTTTAAATTTTGGGTAAAAATAAACTTTTTATTTAAAACAAAATGCATTTTATACAAAAAGAGCAAATAAAAACGCCTCTAAGTGGTGACACTCAAAGGCGTTTTGAAAATAAATGTTTTGCAATTTAGTCATTGGGATGTGGGAGGTAACTGTCTATCATTTGGATTTTAGGCAACATAAATTTGGGTTTTAAAACCCGTTTTTAAAGTTCAAAAGATTATAATTTATAGTATTGTTTTGGAATACTTATGTTTCTGCATACAAATATATGTAAATTAGCTTTCCGTGTAAATACCTTAAATAGGGTAAAATGTACTTTTATTAATAAAACATAAGTTTTTTTACGACAAAAGAGGGATTCTATCATTTTTTGGGTACAATAACATCGTAAAAACTTGTTGAAGAACCGCCCCAAATGCCCAAACCGCCAGAAATATTATGCTTAACACGGGTGTATGAAGCAAAAGGACCACCATTATTCGCATTGAATTCAAGGGTTGACCAAAAATCAAATTGGGCTTTATCAATCATGGCAAATTTTATCGAAATGGTATCGCCCCGCCGAAACAAGCCAAAATTTTCATTGTTGCCACTGCCTCGTTGTTCACTTTTAAGTAAATTGAACTTCGTGACTTGACCATCAAAAAAGGCATCGTCTGTTACGGAATTGGCTCCTGCAATATATGAACTACCGTTTATGGCCGTAAAATAGCGGTAAAAATCAGGGCCTTTTGGGTCTTTGATGCTCCCACGGGCTTGTGCCATGGTGTCATTTTGATTGATACCAGGCGGTTTGATAAACTCAATTGTATCAATTTTGACAGCCTGCGGAATCGTCGTTTTTGACGTTAGCAGCTTACCTTCTTTCGTTTTGATGCGTAATGAGTAGGTTTTACCTATTTCACCCTTGATTTTTTGAGCAAAATCAATGTAAACGCAAAAATTAAAATCGACACTCACACTGTCGGTATTGATACCAAAAAATAGGGCGGCTTGCTTTTTTACTGAGGGGTCTAAATTTTTCCAACAAAATTCTTGTAACTGAGTACTGTCCGTTCCGTTTGAAATCCAAACTTCTGCACCTTCAACAAATACGTTGTTGAAACTCGTTAATTCCTTGAAAAAAGGGAGACTTTTGGTCAATATGACATAAGGTGGTGTCGGATTGGGTCCTGCCTCGATATAACCTTCAACAACGACTTCTTCGGACACGGTGGGCAAATTGGGGATGAATTCTTTTTCGCAAGCGACAAAATTTATTGTGGCAAGGGCGATAAACAGTAAGGGTTTGATTTTCATGTGTGCATTATTGAAAATGGTTAAACATTTTAGTCGTCTTTTTACATGGATAGAAACGTTTTAGTCGTCTTTTTGTTGGAAACTTTAAGATGCGAAATCATTTTCACTCAAAAAAGTGTTCGTTAAAACGGTTTTTACCCCCCTCAGTAAAAAAGCCTTTTGCCCCTAAAATTGTCTATCCAACTCAATGTTTTGCGGTGGTGCAACATTTATGGGAACGGTTTCAACCTCAAAATTGCCGCCTTCTAAGCCAAAATCAATAGCGGGTGGAACGGCGATGTTTTTGAGAATCCTATAAGAACGGACGATGAATTGCTCGAATGGAGACAGCTCGTCGTCGGCAGAAACGCGGCTGTTAAGTAATATGAATTTAAAGTCGGCTGGTATATCGTAACGGCGCAGACTTGGGTAGTGGCTGCGCTCGTCAACCTCACCTTTTGCTTGCATTTTATTGACAATATCCTTGAAAACACGGTTAATTTTATGTTCCACCTTGAAGCCAAATTTGAGATTGACATAAAAAACCTTGCCCTCAACAATGGGATGAACAAGCACTTTTTTGGTATAAGGTGCATCTGTTATCGTCACATGGACAAACCAATAAATGTCTGCACGTTTTGGCTTTTTCTTGAAAATAGAGTATAAAATATTGGAATCAATCTTTTTCTCATCGTCCGACATCGTCATATAAACGAGGTTCGTTGCCGTTCGGGGAATGGTTGTATCTGCCATAACATCTTTCAAAATAGGGAGAAAGGTGTCAAAGGGTACGAAATTAGCGTGTTTTTTCCGAATCCGTTGTCCACGCCAATACACAAAAACGCCAAAAAAGATGACTGCTGCAACGCCTAATGTATATAAACCACCAAAAGCCAATTTATGCAGATTGGCTAACAAAAACATGATTTCAAAGCCGCCAAAGACCAAGCCAATGACAACCGCACGCCGCAAAGAATGGTTGCGCATGTGAACAAAATGAAGGAGCAACGAAGAGGTCATTATCATATCTATGATAATGGCTAAGCCATAAGCCTGTTCCATGTTCGATGATTTTTCGAAAATAAAAACAGTCGTTAGGCAACCGCCCAGCAAAAACCAATTCATCAAAGGCAAATAAACCTGCCCACGCATTTGGGCGGGATAACTGACCTTCATATTGAACCACAGTTTCAGCTTTATGGCCTCATTGACCATTGTAAACACGCCTGCAATCAAGGCTTCGCTGACAATAACTGCAACAACGACTCCTAAAACGACCATAAAAGACACCCAACTTTCGGGCAACATGGCAAAGAAAACGCCTACGTTTGTGACCATTTCAGGTAGTTTTTGCCCTTGATATTGAAGCACCCATGCGCCTTGACCTAAGTAATTGAGCATCAAACAAGGCAATACGATGAGCCAGGCCCAACGGATATTGTTTTTGCCGCATCGCCCCAAATCGGAATACAAAGCCTCGCAACCTGTGGTACAAAGAAAGACTGCACCTAACAATAAAAAACCAGTCATGCCCGTGCTGGCACTTTCATAGTTTGCCACAAATCTGATGGCATACAACGGATTTAAAGCGGCTAATACTGAGGGGTCTTTCAACACATGACTGAAACCGATGCCACCAATGACGCAGAACCAAAGGAGCATGATGTAGCCGAACCATTTGGCTAAAAGTTGTGCGCCAAACTGC
The DNA here is from genome assembly GCA_031367705.1 of Saprospiraceae bacterium. GTDB lineage: Bacteria > Bacteroidota > Bacteroidia > Chitinophagales > Saprospiraceae > JAAFJT01. The sequence goes on from JANLQI010000414.1 coordinate 16,845, forward strand.
TGCCAAACGAAAATAAGAATGAGAATACCCACAACGATGGGCAATGTTTCTAATTCGGGATAAAGGCGCAAACTGCCCTCAACGGCTGCCGATACACTTATGGCTGGTGTCAAAACGCCATCTGCCATAAGCGTTGCACAACCAATCATGGCAGGAAAAATTGCCCAACGTGCTTTGTAACGGCGCACACGTGCATACAGCGCAAAAATGCCGCCTTCGCCTCGGTTGTCCGCTTTGAGGGCTAAATAGACATATTTGAAGGAGGTAATGAATATTAAAGTCCAAAAAATGCAGGAGAGACTGCCGTAAATCAGTTCAGGCGAGATGTAATCATTGCCAATAATGGCTTTGAGAACATACAAGGGAGATGTACCGATATCGCCGAAAATGAAACCCAAGGCGATAAGTAGCCCCGTTGCGGTGGGTTTTCGACTTTCTTTAGGAGAAGCCATTTTTTCTTTTTTCTTTTTCTTAAATTGGTGTCAAAAGTATAAAATATAAAGAATGAAGTTTGAAAAACGGCATATAAAATAAGTGATATGAACAAAATAACACACAACAATGTCACACCCGTTTCTTCTCCAAATCATTCAATCCATCAAAAAAAATAGACGAGTCAGTGGCGGGATGCCTTTTGTTTTTTCATTTTGTAGGCTTTCATTGGAAACTATAGATGAGTTTATTTGTGGTAAGTGTTTGGGCAAAATTAATTGAGACCATACCCCCCTCAGTATTTCATTGATTTTCAATGATTTATGGGCATTTCTCCATACTAAATACGTGTGCCTCACGACTTAACGTTAATTGTCTCGTAATCAGTTTACTTTTTTCATATCGATAATCTAAAACGGATTATTGTACCTGTTTAAAGTAACGCCTAATTCCATTAGGTGTAGGTAATATCAGTTTGCATTTGGCGTGTATAATTTGCGCCAAATGCAATTTAGCGTTACTGCTTTATTAATGGTACAACAGGTGTTGTATCTAACGGAGATTTTATCAACGGTTTTGTCGGTTTCTTCGGTTTTCCGTTGATAAGAGCTGTATCAACAACCGTATTGCGCATAAGAACGATGCTGTCTGCTAATCTATTTGCAGAATCTAAAACGGCTAAGCGACATTCGTTTAGCTTTTTTTGACGAAAACTTTCAACCGCATTGCGCACCTCTTGGTCTATGAGTTCTTGTTTTTTATTGTCCTCTTTACATGCAAATAGGAGAACAGAAATTGAAAATGTGAGAAAAAATAGCTGCTTCATATTTATACTTAATGGATAATGGATAGTTGATAATGGATAATTTAAAGCGTTGGAAATCAATGTTCTGCAAATTTATCATTTATAGTTCATCATTCATCATTTCCTTATTTAGGTGTTAAACCATTGTGTAACATGGCTTTATGGTGTTGTTGAATAATGGCTTTAATCACTTGTTCCAATCTCAAACGCTCTTCGGGCAGTTGTTTCGACAAATTATTATTCAAAAAAGTATCTGTTGTGTAATCGAATAAGCCTTGTGTACGACTGCCGTCAAACAGTAAGGCGTACCGATTGTCGTGAATCTGATAGAACCCTTCTTCATAGTTGACAGCGTAAAAATCGTTGTTTTTACTGATTTTACTGAGGGGGGTAAAAATACTGCGTCCAAACGACAAATAAGGCGCATCGTACTTTAAAAAATCAAGGACGGACGGTACTATGTCAATTTGTTGACCCACCCGGGGCAAAACAGTCGGCTTAATTTCATTGGGTTTATAGAACAAAATCGGTATTTTGAAACGCTCAACACTTGTTTGAAATTCCGCAACGGTGCTGTGTGCGCCTGTGTGGTCGGCACTGATGATAAACAGTGTATTGTCAAACCAGGGCTGTTTTTTAGCTTCCGCCAAAAACCGACCCAATGTCCAATCGGCGTATAAAGTAGCGCGGTGGATGGGTTCGATATCTGGATATTTTTTTTCAAACCAAACAGGAACGCTATAAGGATGATGTGCTGTGATTGTGAAAATCATGCCGTAGAATGGTTGTGG
>JANLQI010000434.1:0-4048 GCA_031367705.1 Saprospiraceae bacterium
GGAATTTCCGATTTTTCTACCAAACCGACCAATTATTACAATTTGGATGTCATAATTTCAGTGGGTTATAGAGTAAAAAGTCAACAGGGAACGAAGTTTCGGCAATGGGCAACAGCACGTTTGAAAGAGTATATCGTCAAAGGTTTTACAATATTTATCCAAATAATGATTCTAAAATAGATTTTAAAGAAAGGAGTTTAAAAGAAACTGAAATAGACCAATTTATACAGTTCTATAAATGCGGTATAAAGCTGCCATTAAAAAAAGTACTTTAAAAACATAAAAAAGCGGCTTCCCACCAGAAGCCGCTTTTTTTATGCCAAATACTGAGGGGTCATAAACCATAAACGCTTGATTATCAGACCGATAATCGAGCGTTTTTGCGTTAAAAAGGATTGAAATACTGAGGGGTTATAAAAATATCTGAAAAATAAATTTGCCATTTTTAAAAAATAATTATCAAAAAAGTTGCGCAACCGAAAAGTTGCGCATAAATTTGCAACCAATTGATTTCTTAATTAAAACAGCAACATATGAGACGTGATATTTTTCAAGCCATAGCAGACCCAACAAGACGGGCAATCATTGCACTTATCGCCTTGCAAGCGATGACACCTAATGCCCTTGCAGAGCATTTTGATACGACCAGACAAGCCGTTTCAAAACATTTACGCATATTGATTGAATGTGAATTAATCAAACCGGACCAACAAGGGAGGGAAATTTATTATCAATTGGACATCAATAAAATGAAAGAAATAGATATATGGATAGAACAATTCAGAAAAATTTGGGAAACCAGCTTCAGCCAACTCGATGATTTATTAATAACAATTCAAAAAAATGAAAAAAAATGAAAAACACCTTATTATCCGATTTTACCGTTGACAAAACAACAAAAACGGTATTCATAAACAGAGAATTTGCTGCCGAACTTTCATTGGTTTGGGATGCTTTTACAAAGCCAGAACTGCTTGACCAATGGGTCGCACCTAAACCCTGGACATCCAAAACAAAATATATGGATTTTAAAGTTGGTGGACGAAGATTTTATGCTATGGTAAGCCCAGAAGGACAAGAGCGTTGGTCTATTCAGGAATATACTGCCATTACGCCAAAAACCAACTTTAAAATGTATAATACCTTTGCAGATAATGAGGAGAATCCTGAATTGCCAGGTTCTGATTGGGATTATAATTTCAGCGAACAAAACGGAAAGACAAAAGTCAGTATTACTATTTACAATGAATCCCTTGCCCGTATGGAGAAGATGATTGAAATGGGCTTTAAAGAAGGTTTCACAATGACTATTGATAACTTAGAAAAATTATTGGCAACTTTATCACAGCGACAGTAGTAAGAAAAAATAGCTTTTAAGCATCATAGAACAATGGGAAAAGTGTCAAAATACTGAGAGGTAAAAGCCAAACAGAGTGCAATACGTTTGGCTTTTTTTGCGTTCATTTCCATAAAAATATCTATATGTAAACAAAATCAGAGTAAACTTATGGACGGACTTACGGCTGAAAACTTCGACGATTTCATCAACCATATCTACGATAAAATCTTCAAATTATTCTTCAAACATAAACCTGTGGCAGTTGATTGTTTGACACATTTCGTTGACAAAAATATTGTTGAGAAATTAGACCTTGAACATTTGAAATTGAAGGATACTAATTTCATCTCCAAAGACTTGCAAGAGTATTTTTCAGATGTGATTTTAAATTTGTAAAAAATCAACGCTATTTTGAACAGTTTTTTCAACCCCTTCTGGCATTTATCATCAAAAAAGGCACATTCAATCAAACCGAAGTCAAGCAAATGCTTGATAATTATTTAACATCTAATCAAAAACAAAATAAAATGGTCGCACAACTTTCATTAGGAGATAAATGGGAAGCAATTGGAGAAGCGCGTGGCAAAGAAATTGGCAAAGAAATCGGCGAACGGCAAAAAGCCCACTTTATGGTTTTGCGTGGCTATTTCAGAGGTCAGGAGCCCGATTTCTTAGCGGACATCTGTGGTTTACCTATTAACGAAGTTATTGATTTGAAAATAGCTTATGAAGCCGTAAAAAAGGCTTGGCAAGAATAAAAAGTAGATGTTTTGGCTTTGTCAAACAGTACAATGCTTTCTGAACAAGAAGTAAAATATGTTATTGAGAGTTTAGATAACCTCTAATTTTGGCTCAAATATATTCCCTGTTTTTGCTTGAAAAAGATAAATTACTGAGGGGGCGTAAAATTCATAAATGCGTGATTATCAAACCGATAGTTAGGCATTTTGCATTTAAAAAAGGGATAAAATACATCGCAGAAATATTTGTGAATTAATAAAATAAGTTAGTTTCTCCTAACTAACTTCACGAATTGAAAAAAAAAATCATAAACCGACTGCAAGTTTCAAAAGATAACCGTGTCAAAGAAGTAGTTTATCATCAATTGCATTAAATTTTAAATTTTTAAAAATGACAAAAATGAAGAAATTACCGTTCTTTCCCATGGTCTCTATTTTCCTATTAGCTACTTTTTCCTGTACGAGTTGTTCAAAAGACGATACAACAACGACAACGACGACAAGTACAGATGGCACAACCACCAACGATTTTTCAAGGCTTTATGCCAGTTTAGTATTATGCTTAACCATTATGGGTTTCATTAAACCAAACCCGCCACAAACTGTCGAAGACTTTAGGTTATTGAATGTGAATGGCAAACAGGTATCCCTCAGTAGTATCCCTCAGTAATTACCCCGATGCGAAGGGTTTTATCATCGTTTTCACGTGTAATCATTGCCCTTTTGCGAAATTATATCCCAAAAGATTGAACGCATTGACCGATAAATATAAAAAACTCGGCGTGCCACTCATCGCCATAAGTTCCACAGACACAGTGACTTATGAAGAAGACAGCTATGCCAATATGGTTGAAAAAGCAAAGAAAGAAAAGTTTAAATATCCTTATTTGTATGACAATACGCAAACCGTTGCCAAACAGTTTAAGGCAGACAAAACGCCTCATGCTTTTGTGATTTGGAAAGAAAACAACAAATGGGTTGTGAAATACAATGGTGCGATTGACGACAATGGTATGGAACCCAAAAAGGTTGAAAATCAATACATTGTGCAAGCCGTAGATGAGCTTTTGAATCAAAAAGACGTAACGGTTCAGTCAACACGGTCTATTGGATGTCAGATACATTTTAGGCAATAAGCACCCCCTCAGTATTTTAGCATCTAAAATTAGCATAACAATAGACAATTTAAAAAAATGAAAAAAAAACTAACGACCCTCATCTTATCGTCCGTCTGGACTTGTGTTGTCTTTGCACAAACCAATCCAGCTATTACATCATGGCTGCAAAACACGACCAAAACAGGCACGTATTATATGTCTGGCAATTCAACCGCCATCAGTAATGGCATTTTAGTCAATTGTCAAAAGGTGGAATTTTCAGCGACTTCTGTTTATGTCAGTACAAAGGGAATTCCCGCTTATCCAGTTGGTCCTTATTTGGATAGAAACCCCAATCAAGCGGGTGACCAAAACGCTATTTTCAAATTCCCTTTAACGCCCACGGTCAATACAGGCACTAAAACAGCGACAACAGGCGGCAATATTGGCGTTTTTATCAACGGCGTTGCCTTGTTTGATTACCGAGATGGCGTGAATTGGTCAAATTCATTGAACACCACACAAGGCGGCCCTGGTGGCGGCACAGGAGATGGTGTTTGGAACAGAGACGCAATACTTGCCGAAAGAGTGGGTTTTGACTGCGCCAAAGGGCATCCTGCGGGTACAAATTATCACCATCATCAAAACCCATCAGCTTTTAAATTGGATTTGAATGTGCTTTCAAACGTCTGTAATTTGTATGCTTCCGATGGTTTGTATGTTATCAATGCGACGCAACATTCACCGCTTCTGGGCTTCGCTTATGATGGTTTTCCGATTTATGGGGCGTATGCCTACAAAAACGCCGATGGCACAGGCGGTTTTACACGCATGAAATCGAGTTATCAGCTCCGAAACATTACTGTTAGAAC
>JANLQI010000472.1:0-5250 GCA_031367705.1 Saprospiraceae bacterium
CTAAAGATGGAGGCAATGGATACAAGTGAGAAAAATAATTTTAAAACCAAACAAAAAAAACTCTTTTTTAATGAACAGACGAAAATTCCTACAATCAACAATGGCAACAACACTCTTAACAACGCTTGAAAGTTATGCAAAACCCATTTTTACTGAGGGGGTGTCCAACTTGAAAATCTTAGGTACAAGCTGGGGCTTCGATGGCAGCGTGGACAGTTTCTGCGCCAAAATTAAAGCAGAAGGTTATGATGGTATCGAAATGTGGTGGCCCACTGATGCAATGAAGCGCGACGAATTATTTGCTGCTTTGAACAAACATGGTTTAGATATTGGCTTTCTGTGCGGGTCAGGCAGTTCTGATTTCAAGACCAATTTAGCCGCTTTTACGCAGCAAATTGAAGCGGCAGCGACCCAAACTGTTCAAAAGCCGCTTTATATCAATTGTCATTCAGGTAAAGACTATTTCACAGCAGAACAATGTCAAGCCTTTTTTGATGCAACCAAAAAAGTATCAGCGGCAACAGGCATTGGCATTTACCATGAGACGCATCGCTCACGTATCATGTACAGTGCGCCAATTGCACGGCAATATTTAGAGAAAAATGCCGATTTACAGCTCACTTGCGACCTCTCACATTGGTGTTGCGTCCACGAATCGCTGTTGGAAGACCAAGCGGAAACACTGAATTTGGCTTGTGCGAGGGCTGGACATATCCATGCTCGTATCGGTCACGCCGAAGGCCCACAAGTCAACGACCCTCGTGCGCCTGAATGGGAAAAAGCCGTAAAAGCGCATTTCGGTTGGTGGGATAAAATCGTTGCACAACGCAAACAAGCGGGCAAACCGATAACTATTTTGACCGAATTTGGACCACCTGACTATATGCCGACATTGCCTTACACGCGACAAGCCCTTGCAAATCAATGGGATATCAATGTGTATATGATGAAGGTGTTGCGTGAAAGGTATAAATGAATAGTGAAAAATGAAAAATGAAAAAAGGAAAGAAAGCCTTAAATCATTGATAATAAAAGCTTTATGTTTTTAAACTTTCATTTAGTATAATATTTTTTTGAATCTTAAAACCAAACATTATGAATGAGAATACTTTAAAAGACAAAAGTTACAAGTTTTCTATCCGCATAGTGAGACTTGCGCAATATCTTCAATCAGAAAAAAAAGAATTTGTTATGAGTAAACAGGTACTAAGAAGTGGAACAGCTATTGGTGCATTGATTCGAGAAGGTGAGTTTGGTCAAAGTAAACTTGATTTTATCAACAAAATGAGTATTGGTTTAAAAGAAGCCAATGAAACAGATTATTGGCTCTGTCTTTTACACGATACAAACTATATTGATGAACGATTGAAGTTAAGTATGCAAAACGATTGCAAAGAACTCATCGCTATGCTTGTAGCAACTGTTAAAACATCAAAACTAAGCCTCAAGTAGGTTCTGATTTTTCATTTTTCACTGTTCATTTTTCATTTTTATGGGAAAATTCCATCCATTAATTGTCCATTTGCCCATTGGCATTTTATTGCTCAATGCTGTTTTTGTCCTTTTGTCAAAAACAAAACGATATAACTATTTGTCGGCGACGATACCGATTACTTTATTGCTTGGTGCATTGAGTGCCGTGGCGGCGTGCGTCACAGGTTGGTTGTTATCAGAGAATGGCGACTATGCTTCCGATACTTTAGATTACCATAAATGGCTCGGTATTGCCGTAGCAGCGGCTTCGGTGTTGTTGTATTTTTCAAAAAAACACGACAATATATGGGCGTGGATGCTGTTAGTCGCTGGTTTATCGGTGACAGGTCATTTCGGAGGCACTTTGACGCATGGAGAAAACTATCTTTTTTCAGATGAAAAGTCTAAAAATACTGAGGGGGTCGTTTCAACTAAAAAACTGCCAGAAAATATTCAAGAAGCCCTCGTTTACAGCGACATCATTGAGCCTATTTTGAAAGAAAAATGTATGAGTTGTCACAACAATACAAAGCAAAAAGGCAAATTAAGAATGGACGACAGAGATGCTTTCTTGAAAGGTGGTGAAAATGGGGTTATTGCGATAGCAGGACAAGCCGATAATTCTGAAATGGTTAAACGGCTTTTGTTGGATATGGATGCCAAACACCACATGCCACCAAAAGGCAAAACACAACCAACGGAACAAGACATTCTGTTGCTGCGTTGGTGGATTGACAAAGGTTTAACGTTTGATAAAAAGGTGAAAGACATCGAACAGACCGATGCCGTCAAAGCTATTTTTGCAAGCTACAATACAAGCGTTGTGAAAAAGGAAAACCCTTATATTCCGACTGAATCCGTAGAGCCTGCTGATGAAAAGTTAATAGATTCTGTAAGAAAACAAGGCATTTTGCTCATGCCCATTGCACCTAAAAGCAATTATTTGCAAGCCAATTTTGTATCAATTACAAAGGCAGGAGATAGGGAAGTGGCTTTACTTTTACCATTTGCCAAACAACTCGTTTGGTTGAAATTGGGTAATACTAAAATTACAGATTCAGCGATGGAAACAGTGGCTAAATTGACTAATTTGACTCGTTTGAGCCTTGATAATACCGCTATTTCCAATCAAGGATTGGCACTGTTATCGTCTCTCAATCAATTACAATATTTAAATGTGGTGAATACTAAGATAACAAGCGATGGTTTGCACCCCCTCAGTAATTTGAGCGTTTTGAAGCAAGTTTTTTTGTTTAAAACAACGATTGCACCTAATGATTTAAAGGATTTACAACAAAAAATGCCACAAACGGTCTTTGATACAGGTGGTTATATTGTCCCGAGTTGGGAGTCAGATACGGCTGTTTTTAAGAAAAAAAAGTGAACGATTTTATTGATTGAAGCGAAGACGTATAGGATACCTTTGAGATATCCTATACGTGTCAACTATTACTTTTGCAATACCTCAAAAGGAATGTCCATCAACGGATAATCTGCCCAACCATTGTAATTGTAATGCCACCATTCAGAAGGCTCGACGGTAAAGCCATATTTAGCCATAACAGACTTCATCAACTCCCTATTTTTCAAAACACGCTTCTTTTTAACGGGTGCATCTGCCCATGATGCTTCAACTGAGCTGTCGTAAGGCGTAGGCATTTTCAATTCTTTTCCTGTTTTAAGGTTTACCAATGTCATATCCAAGGCGCAACCGCGATTATGCCTTGAACCACTCCATGGCGAAGCGACGTAAAGCGAATCGGGAAAGCTTTCATAAAACTGAACGGTAATGGCATAAGGTCGGTAGCCATCATATATTTTGATGCCAATGCCTTGTGCATTGAGTTCTGTTTGTGCCTTTTGCAAAGCGTTGACAACAGGCAATCGGGCAAAGGCTTTGGCTTGTTTATAAAAGACTTTTTTCAAGAAATTATTGGTCGTGGCATAGCGAATATCGAGGACGATGTTTGGGATACGACTTTTAATTTCAATCAATGTCTTGTTACTGTCAGTAGCGACTTGTTGGTGATATGTCTCTAAATCGCTGATAATACTGAGGGGGTAGCCGTATTTGTTTTTAGGCTGTGCTGAAAGTGCAACAACAGCAATTGAGCAGACAAACAAGAGAAGTAATTTGATTTTCATAAGCTTATTTCTACGATTAAAACTATAATTATTTAGCCACAACGATAACGCGTTGATAACGAGTCAATTGCGGTGTACCTGTGTCCGTTACTTCCAAAATAAAATGAATGGTTTCGCCTTTTTTAATGTCCTTTGGCATTGTAAAAGCGGCTTTTGGTTGGGTATTGTCTTGAATAACAACCTTTCCTTTGTAAGTACCCACTTCTTCATATTGCCACCATTTGTAATTGACAGCATTACCGTCGGGGTCAGTCGCGGCACCCTTCAAATTAACGGTTTTATTGGGTTTGCCTTTCAAAACAGACGCATGTTTAAGGGAAACAACGGGTGGATGATTGGCATGTTTAAAATCATTGACGCACCAATCTGCACGTGCAGCAAAATCATTTTGCAAGGCTTCCAACCAGCGGATTTGTGGATACGCCACATCTAATTTTTGCGTATAAGGATTGACATCAGCGACATCTGCACCATCTTCCCAACGAATCGGATTTGCTTTTGAAGGACTCAAACGGCCGCCCCAACCACCGAATTGCGGATTTTCGAGATTCCCCAAACCGACATCAATGAGGTGTAAAAACGCAGGAGAGTCGCCTTCCGAAATAAAGTCATATTGATTGAAGCTGCCCCATTGCGCATTTTGTATTTTCCTGATGTCACCGTGAATGTGTTCGTCGTCACCCGCTTGTTTTTGTCCATCGCCATAACTATAATACATTTTCAACAAAACACCATGATTGTTGATGATGTTATCACTCATAAATTTTCCTTCCAATAAAGGTTGAAGCGGCTTAGACACATATTGCTTCCACGGATAAGCCAAACAAGCGAATTGGTGGGCATTGTAATAGATTTTGATATTAGACCAATGAATAGAAATATACTTCCGATAAGTCGCATCTTGGTCGAGAACCGCATAAATAACAGCTTTTTCGCCTATTTTTTTATAAATCGCTTGCCATTTATCGGTGTTTTTGTAAGTATCTTCGATGGATTTCAAAGCGCGGGCAATGGTATTCGTTCCACCCCAAACTTGAAGATAAAGAGGAGACATATTATCGTCAAGCAGTTTGTCTTTGATGAAATCAGACCCCTCAGTATTTTTGTCCATTTCGCCTTCAAAATCTATATTACCGACTTTTATTAGGTCTCGTAAAGCCGAAGCCGTTGGAAAACCTGCTGCATGAGTGCTTAACTTTGGAAAAACCGTTTCATAAGCATCAATCAGTTCTTCTATCCAATGCGTACCCGGCCAGCGCAAGTCTGTTTTTTCGCCATAAATCTTCTTAGTCATCTCCATTTCAGAAGTCATTTTTGTCCCCAAGCCATCACCTTTGTAATGCCACATCGAACTGCTGTAAATCAGCCCTTCAATCTTAAATTCATTGGCATACAACAACATACGTATAAAAGAATCTACATCATCTATCTCTCCGTCGGTTGTGATGATGGTTCGCGGCTTGTTTGTCGGCGTTTCAGCGTTTGATACTGAGGGGGTAAAAAGGAGGAATGCCGTAAGGAAAAGGATATTTTTCATTGCGTTGAGATTTGAAGTAAGGTAGAAAAAAGGTATAGTAAACAGAAATTTGATTCTGCTAGGCTCATTTTTGCAAAACAAAGCACACCAGACTC
>JANLQI010000488.1:0-5713 GCA_031367705.1 Saprospiraceae bacterium
ATAAAGAACTTAAAAGATACTTGCAAAAAAATAATATTTTAAACAATCTGAACCTTTTTAATCAAATAGCGACATAAATCTAAAAGTAATGGTTAGTAAAAAAAAATTTGTAAATCAACCTTATTTACCTTTCCCCATGGAATTCTTCGTAGAAGAGACAGATGAAAGCGTGTGTATTTTTCTTAAAAGTCATAATGAAATTGATTCTAAAAAACTAAAAGAAAAAAAACTAAACAATAGTTTGATTTCAAAAGTAACAGATGAATTAATCTACCTAAAAGAAACTAAATATAGTATGAATGAATTGCAATTCATTCACATTACTACGAAAGACACTGAAAATGAAGTGATATATTGTAGTTACTATCAAGTTAAATAATTTATTAGACAATACAATTTACAAAATATAAAAACTAATAATTAGAATTTTTGCAATAATTGTACACAAATTCTAAATTATTCAAAAAAAAATTCAAAAATGAAGGATTTTATTGATAAAAACAGAATAGCTGTTGCTATTTACTTAATCTGGGGATTTATTAATACATCTATATTAATGCTTTCAGATGGCTCTTCTGCCAATATGTATTTTTATCCGTTTCAAGGGAGTTTTGCATCAGGAACAGACTTTCCTATTCTACATGTATATGATATTAGTGAATATTTTGTTTTCATGATTAGCCCTTTGTTAATATTTGTAGTATATAGGCTTTTAAATCCTAAAAAAAATATTTGATAGCATTAAATAAAGCATAAAAATAAAATTATGAAAAAAGTAATTTATTTGTTAATTATCCTATCGTTGGAATCTTGCGGTTCAGCCTCCCTTTTACCAAAAACGGTAAGACATCTCTACACAAACACGACCTTTATGCCTGAATCGCTGAAAAAGCAAGTAATAGGTAATTTAGAGATTAACATTGTTCCGATTGATGCTAAAGTTTTGGATAAAGAATCAGCTATTGCATCTGGTAGGGACGGTAATTATCAAAAAGAACGAATAGATAGTAAATACATAAAGATTGTAGAAAAGGAAGGCGAGTCCAAGACAGAGAAAAAGCGTCGCAGTCTAATAATTAAATTGCTGAAAGCAATTGATAAACTGGAAAAAGAAGACCAAATAAATAGCTTAATTGCTTATAAATTGAAAGAACGAGTTCTTTATGGTGAGGAAGTAGGTAACGATGGTTCAGAAATTGAGAGTTTGGCAGAAACAGACGACGCATATATTGATACATTCAACCCATTCAAAGTAAATAAAAAATATCTTAGTGTTTTTAAAATTATTTTCGAGAATACAGGAAGTGAAATAGAAAAACTAAATCTAAAAGATTTTCAAATCGTAAGTGGGGAAGAACAGCTCTATCCTTTGGGAAATGATTATTTTGAGAATAATTTAAAGAATGAGCAGGAGAAAATAAAAAATGTGTATAGAATGAATATGCCTAATGAAATAGTTATAGCACCTAATCAAAAAGTAGTAAAATATATAGCTGTACCTCCAATTAATCAAGAAAATAAAAAATTAGAAATAAACCTTATTAAGAATAATAAGGTAGTCAATTTTCCATTTGAGTTGAAAGTAAAGCCAATGGAAAAAACTTATAATTTAGATGGTTTTGAGTTAAAAGGTTCGGTAATATCAGAATATATGGACTGCATATATGTTGTGGATAATAATAAAAGAGTATATTCCTTGTCTAAACCTTTACTTTATGCTAATAAATCAGTAACAAACGCAAACAAAATTTACGGTATAGCAATATCTGAAAATGGAACCATTTTCTTTGGAGAATCAGCAATAGACTTTGCAGATGTTAAATCAAATAAAGTGAGAATTAATTTTAAAAGACTTTAAAAATCCTACCTGTTAGCTATCCCTCAGTATAAAACCTAAAAAAGTCTTGCAAACCCACCGATTTGCAAGACTTTTTTGATTTTAAGAAAAGGTATTATCTCATTGTGCCACAGAAAGGCGATTGGCTTCAATCATATTGAATTAAGCAACGGCATAACCAGTAAAAGGACGCTTATAGGGTGCATGAAAAGCCAAAACAATATCTTCTTTCGGAATATTATTTTCTTCAAGGACACCGACGAGGTCAAAATCAGTGGCATCTTCTTGAACCCACAATTTGTCGTTTATGATGTCAATATGAAAAACGCAGAAGTGGACACGGCGCAATTCCTCTTTCCAACTCGTCCGATAGAGCAAATAATGATTGTTTTGGTCATCAAAAATGAGTTGATAACCCGGGTTTGAATCATTTGCAGGAATACGGGTTGCTGCGTAGTCTTTGAATATATTTTTGATGATGTTGCGGTAATGCGTTATTTTTTCCATGATTCAATTGTGCGTGTTAATGGATTAAATATGACTAAAAAGATGTCTTCTTCCTCAATGAGTTCCATATAAAAATCGCGTAGTTCAAATTGAGAATAAACATCAATAGGGATAGCAAGAAACAAGATATGTTCAGGGTCAGTTTTTGATAGACCGCGTCTGTAAAACCGAAATTGACCATAAGCCCTATAAAAATCATAGGTGATTGAACGGTTTAAAAAACTCTTAATTTCGACGACTATTTTTTCCGTACCACGTTCTGCACTAATCAATTTTTCTGCACCTAAATCAATTTCTACTGGTGAATCATTGCCTACATCTAAATAGTAGGGGTCGTGTGTAATTGTCCAACCGTCTTTGATTAACGCTTCTTTTACGTGTTCGTGATAAATATCCTTTGCCATATTTTCGGAGGTTTTAGCTCAATCTAAATAATTGTTTGTTGCAAAATTACAGTTTTTATTTGAAAAAGATACAATTTAAGCCGCTTCTCCAATACCCCCTCAGTAAACCATCAAAAAAGTCTTGCAAACCCACCGTTTTGCAAGACTTTTTTAATTCAAGAAAAGATATTTTATTGCGCCACAGAAAGGCGATTGGCTTCAATCATTTTAGCAAAGTCGTGAATGTCTTTTGTCACACCCGAAGCCCAAAGACCATAAGAATTAGCCGAAAAATGGGCTTTTAGAACTTTGGCAGTCGGTGGTTTTTGCGGCATAATAAAAACGGCTTTTGTTTTTTTATGAACAAAATAGAATCTTTCTGCATCAGATTCATCAACAAAACCCAATGACAATAAAACGGCAGTTACTTCTTGATAGGTAACATCCATATCTTTGTATATTCTAAATTTTTCCATTTTAATCCTTTTTCAAATCTTTCTCAATATGAGCAACATATTCTACGGACACGTCATTGTCCTCTGCTATTTCATCAATACTTAATTTTCCTCTGATTAAAGCCTTCGCGATAGCAGCATCTTTTACTTTCTTCTCTGTTTCTAATCTTGCGTCATTCTCTTTTAAAGCGACTACTTCTTTTCGCATTTCTTGAATTTTAGCTTCATGTAGTTGTTCAGGGTCAATATTATCCAATTCAGCTAATTGAGCCGCTTTGACAATGGCAGGTTTTTGTGTGTTAATTTTGGGGTCTTCGGGATGATGCATGGATTGAATGATTAAATCCAACCAATCACGTATTTCGGGTGGTGTATCATCATCTACATTTGTTGTATTTAAAATCACCATTTTGTGATTATACATGTCTCTGATGTTCCCATTTATTGTTCGGGGATTAATATCTGTTATCAAAACATCATCTTTTACCGGTTTACCATTTTTGTCACTGATGCGATAGGCAGCCGTCACGACGACAATGATATAAACATCTTTTGCAAACGCATAAGTCTTGCTGCTGCGTTGCATATCAATCAAATTGCCAATAAAATAATGTGTAAAACGGTCTAATGAATAATCGTAATCTACTTTTTGAATTTCAACAACGGTTCTATTCTCTTTATCTTCTGCAAATAAATCCATTCGGAATTTGATAGCACTGACCTTCGGTAGAATAACCTTTTCGGTCTCTACTTTTGTTATGTTCATATCCAGCCCTAAAACATCTTTTACAAACGCTTTAAACACTTCAACATCGGTGAAGACTTTTTTAAAATGGACTTCATTATCTAAATTTGCTAACATCGTATATTTGGTTTTAAATTGATTAATAATGTACAAATATACATCGAAAAAGCCGCATTATGCCAAATTTTTATCAATTTTTTATTTTAAGCCCCTCAGTATAAAACCTAAAAAAGTCTTGCAAACCCACCGTTTTGCAAGACTTTTTTAATTCAAGAAAAGATATTTTCTTCTCTCTTAATTGTTAAATTAAAAAATAAGTTTCCATTTTTGGAAACAATCATTATCTTTGTCGTATCGATTTATAAACAAAACTATGTAAATATGCGAAAATTTAGAACCATCTTCATGGAAGATGTTGCAGATTTCTTCGTGGAAATAAATGAGAATGCACAGGAGAAAATCTTATACAATATTGATAAAGCAGAACAAGGGAGTGACCCTGAATTATTCAAGAAATTGACTAATGAAATTTGGGAATTTAGAACAAAATATGGGAATCTGCAATATCGTCTATTTGCCTTTTGGGACAAAAGGGATAAGATGGATACTTTGGTTGTTTGTTCTCATGGGATTATTAAGAAAACAGATAAAGTACCTTCAAAAGAAATATCGAAAGCAGAAAAATTAAGAACTTATTATTTTGATAATCAGTAAATTATAAATAAATATGGAAAACAAAAAGATAAAAACATATACCCTTGATGAAATGAAAAACCGTTTCATCGGTGAAGTTGGTACACCAAAAAGAGACCAATTTGAGTATAAACTTCAAATGGAACTCATAGGTGATATGATTAAAGCGGCTCGAAAAGAAAGAAATTTGACGCAAGAACAATTAGGTCAATTGGTTGGTGTGCAAAAAGCGCAAATATCAAAATTAGAAAACAGCGCGAATAATGTGACTATTGAGACCATCGTAAAAGTATTCAAAGCGATGCAAGCCGAAGTGAGTTTTGTTGTTAAATTTGAAAACAAAACGATGCAATTAGCTTAGACCCCCCTCAGTATAAAACCCAAAAAAGTCTTGCAAACCCACTGTTTTGCAAGACTTTTTGTCTTTTTAGGACAAATAAAAGTATTCAGAAAGCTGAAACCCCTCAGTAAAATTGGATAAAAGTCTGTAAAAGAGCCTTGGTTGGGGTTCGCCGTTTCGTTTTTTAAATCGTAAATTATTTCAAATAACATACGTAAATACTTAAATATTGATTTTATTTTTATCTTTGAGATATTAAAAGAGTTGTAAAATTAAAAACATAACAACAAGATGTTCAAATCAATAATTGCTACCTTTTTGGGATTATATTTATTCTACTTATTTATCAATGCGATAGTTGAGGATATAAAATATAAGCGTGATTTTAAAGTAAAAGTTGATAGATTAGCTAAACAATTAGATGAAATTGATTGGGAAGATACAGATAGCCAAATGCAGATTGTTCAAAACACCTATAACGAAACTACAAAAAAAATTGATGAGTATGAACCAATTTTAGAAAAGATAATAAATCCAAAAGAATCATTTTTAAACAAAATTTAAAATAACTTTTATCATGAGTAACAAAAAAAGTATTCAAGAACTCGTTGAGAAATTAAGTAAGATAAATGACATTGGTGATGATATTGATGCTAAAATTGGACATTTTGATAAACTAAATGCCGAATTGGACAAAAAATTATTCAAAATTAAACAGAAAGAACAAGAAATTTTGACTAAATTAGAAAAAGA
>JANLQI010000117.1:0-16828 GCA_031367705.1 Saprospiraceae bacterium
GTTTTTTTGCAAAAAAACAAAAACCTATTCAATTTCCATCTACTATACCTTGTTCGCAAATAAAACTAAATTTTTTTCTTAAAAATAGTATAAACATGTCAAACAGCGATACAAACGATTTTTTCAAAGACAAAGTCATCGGGCATCCCGCAGGGCTTTTTGTTCTCTTTTTCACTGAAATGTGGGAACGATTTTCCTTTTATGGTATGCGTTCCTTATTAGTACTCTTCTTCATGGCACCCTTAGCCAAAGGCGGTTGGGAATGGGAACAAGGCACAGCTTCTTCACTCTTCGGCACTTATGTCGGCTTA
This sequence comes from Saprospiraceae bacterium, assembly GCA_031367705.1. Classification (GTDB taxonomy): domain Bacteria; phylum Bacteroidota; class Bacteroidia; order Chitinophagales; family Saprospiraceae; genus JAAFJT01. Next base: position 312 of record JANLQI010000117.1, read on the forward strand.
GTTTACCTGTCCACGATGTTGGGCGGCTATTTTGCGGATAAAATCATTGGCTTCCGTTGGGCAGTTGTGGTTGGTGCGAGTTTAATGACGTTGGGACACTTTTCAATGGCTTTTGAAAGCCAATTTTCCATTTATTTAGGACTCGTCTTCATGGTTTTTGGCAATGGCTTTTTCAAACCCAATATGACCTCCATTATTTCAGAAATGTATAAAAACCATGTGGATAAGAAAGATGGTGCTTATACGATTTTTTATATGGGTGTCAATTCAGGTGCGTTTTTTGGCATTTTGTTGTGCGGTTACTTAGGCGAAAAAGTCGGTTGGGGCTATGGTTTTGGTTTGGCAGGTGTTTTCATGTTTTTAGGAACGCTGCAATTTTGGCTTTCGCAGAACATTTTTGGCGACATTGGTTTAGTCCCCGTCAAAAAAGAGTTGCAAGTTATTGATGAAAACGACACCGATAAACGAGTGCCTTTCACAACGTGGCAAATGGCGATGATTGGAGCGAGTGTTTTGTTAGGTATGTTGTGGCTTATCAATGCACCCGCAACCAAAATATCAAAAGGCAGTTTTAATATTTTCAACTTTGAATTGGCTGGTTTATCTGGCAATACAGTCGCTATCCTTTCCGCATTGATTATTTTTCTCATTTTAGTAGGTTATAGACTAACACAATACTCTAAAACAACGAGAGAAAAACTAATTGCTGTCTTGTTTTTTGCCATCATTTCGGTCATCTTTTGGGCAATTTTTGAACAAGCACCTAATAGTTTAACTGTTTTTGCAAAAAAATATACAAACAGGGTCTTGACAGGTGATTCCAGTTTAGTGTTTCTCATTTTTAATTCACTGTTGACATTAGTACCTTTAATTATCATCAATTGGGTGATGCTTCAGTTGTTTAAAAAGACATTCAAAACCTATAAAGTGGCGAGTGTCATTTTGACTTTTAGTTTTGTTATCATTTGGGGACTTGCTTTATGGATGCTGGCAAAAGACTATTACACCGCGGGTTATTTGTCTTTATCGGATAGTACCTTGTCTTTTCTGAAAATTGATAAAGTCACCATCCCGCTCACAGAGATACCCGCCACGTGGTTTTCAACCTTTAACTCCTTGTTTATCATTACTTTAGCACCTTTGTTTTCTAAGGTGTGGGAAAGTAAATACAATCCAACCGCCAATGTCAAAACAGGTATCGGCATGATACTGTTGGGTATCGGCATGGTTGTCATCGCTTATGGTTCAAAAGACATTCTCCCAGGCGCAGAATCTGCTTCCGTCAGTTTGATTTGGCTTATTTTGGTTTATCTGTTTCATACAATGGGCGAGTTGTGTATTTCGCCTGTTGGCTTGTCTTATGTCAGCAAATTAGTACCCGCCCGAATGATTGCCTTCATGTTTGGTGTCTGGTATTTAGCAATAGCGATTGGCATGAAAGGCGCAGGTATGTTTGGTGAAAGTGTTGAACGTATTGCTGATGAAAAAGGCATCAGTTACTTTTTCTCTATGCTCGCCATCGTCTCTTTTGTTTTTGGCGCGTTCTCTATTCTCATGCAGCCAGTGATTAAAAAACTCATGCACGGAGTGAGATAATTGAAAAGTTAAAAATGAAAAATGAAAAATGCCAAACGGATCATGTTACGTTTGGCATTTTTCATTTTTCATTTTTAACTTTTCAATTATCTCTTCAATATCCCCCTCAGTATGCAGTGCACTTAGGATGATTCTGGTAATCGGCGGGTCAGTTGGTTTGGGGTATGAAAAGCTGGAAATCAATATTTTATGCTTTAGTAAAAAGTCAAACAAGTCTTTTTGAGGTGTAAAAAAAACGGGATAATTCGGTAAAGACGTTATAGGCAAATGAGGTGGTAGGGAAAGGGCTGTTGTGAATTGTTGAATATTTTTTTGCAAAACAGCTCGGGCTACTTTATATGTGTCTTGAGCATGTAAAAACGCAAAAAGATAAGCGGGTACAATGGGCGAAGCACCCACAAACAAAGGATTTTGACGAATCGAAGCAATCGTTTTTTTATCTCCTAACATCACGCCACCAGGAATACCAACCGCTTTGGCAAGGGAGGCAATGACAATGAGGTTAATGTTTGATTTATCACCAATCAAATCCTTAATTTTTCTAAAAATTCCAGACCCGTCTTCGAAGAATCCCGAAGCATTTCGGGAAGTACCAGTGATGCCAATACCATGAGAATCATCAAGTAACAAGGTAATGGGCTTATCATTTGGCAAATTTTTTATCCATGAAAAATCATAAGACTCGCTTTGTAAAGGGTCAATCGCATTAGCCGAAATGACCATTGTACCTGTTATCTTTTCAACAATACTGACTATCTTTTTTGAAAAATTCTCGAAATTTTTGAAATTATACTGAGGGGGGGTATTCGTCTGCCAAATAGCTGGATGAGCCGATGGTGCTGATATAAAAGTTTGATTCACAAGATTTTGTACAACTAATTGCCCTGCCATAAGACCCGATGAAACCGTCAAAGCCGCTTCCGAACCTGTCCAGTGTTCGATAAAATCCTCCGCTTCTTCATAGACTTTCAATTGCACATTATTGTTCCGCGAAGCGGAAAAGATAGTGCCGTATTGGTTAAAACCTTCCAACAAAGCGGCTTTGAAATCGGGTTGATGACCCATACCTAAATACGATGTTCCACTAAAAAACAAATGCTCCTCGCCGTTGAGGTGTATGGTTCGGCTGGGTAAATGGTCAATTGTAATGGTCATTGGTTAGATGATTTTGATATTTGAGTTGTGAAGGTATAAATTAACCTTTTTTATTCTTCATTGAAGCCTTATCTTTACAGCATAATTTTTTAACTGCATTTTCAACGCTTTATGAACAACCATCACTCAATCGAATTACAAAAAGTCACTCAACTATACAGCCAAAACGAGGTTTTGTCTGATATAAGTCTCTCATTTTCAAGGTCTTCCGTAACGGCTTTATTGGGTAAAAGTGGCAGTGGCAAATCCACTTTATTGCAATTAATCAATGGTATGATTAAGCCTTCAAAAGGGCTTATTACGATATTTGGAAACGATTTTGATTACAAAAATGCTTCTGCTATTCGTTTAAAAATAGGTTATGTCGTTCAACAAGTCGGTTTGTTTCCACATCTCAATCTGTTTGAAAACATCAGTCTTTTAGGTAAAATAACCAAAATGCCCAAAGAAGATATCCTTTTACGCGTGACTTCTTTGATGAATACAGTGCAATTGCCGCTTTCTTATCTCAAAAAATTCCCGCACGAATTGTCGGGTGGTGAACAACAACGGGCGGGTTTATGTCGGGCGTTGTTCCTAAAACCTGCCATTTTATTGATGGACGAACCATTTGCTGCCTTAGATTATGCGACAAAACAGGCGATTTATAATTACTTTTTATTGTTGCAAAAATCAGAACCTTGCACAGTTGTCCTTGTGACACACGATTTTCAAGAAGCCATGACGCTTGCCGATGAGTACGTTTGGTTAGAAAATGGTAAAATCAAAAGTAAAGGGACTAAAAACGACTTATCTTCTATTCAATCAGCCTATCATTCTTCATAATGAAATCATACATAATTGCTATCCTATTCATTTTAGTTATCGTTTTTCCTGCTTTTTCACAAACAACCATAAAAGTGGGTGCCAAACACGACAATGAAGGCTCTATTCTGGGTGAAATGATTGCCCTCGTCTTAGAAGATGGCGGATTTGTGATTGAAAAAAAATTCAAATTAGGCGGCACAGCGGTCAGTTTTGAAGCCTTAAAAAATGGGGCGATTGACGTTTACCCCGACTATACAGGGACGATTGCGGCTGAAATTCTGAAAGTAAAAACAACAAATATTGATTCGTTGAATCGCCTATTAAAAGACCGTTTTGAGTTAGAAATATCCGTACCTTATGGCTTTAACAACACGTATGCCTTGACCCTTAAGCCCGAAATTGCCCAAAAATTTCACTTAAAAACCATTTCTGATTTGGTGGCACATCCGATACTGAGGGGGGGCTTGAGTTATGAATTTTTGAAACGCGAAGACGGTTGGGCGAACTTATCGAAAGCCTATCAACTCAAACAAACCGCAACGGGTTTGGAACATGGTTTATCGTACCGTGCTTTGATAAATAACGATATTGATTTTACAGATGCTTATTCGACGGATGGCGAGTTGGACAAGTATGGTTTTATTGTTTTAGAAGACAATTTACATTTTTTCCCCGCCTATGAAGCCGTTTCTTTTTACAAATCTGCTTTACCTGAAAAAGCAAAAATATTATTAAAAAAATTAGATAACCTATTGACAGACAAGGAAATGCAACGGCTCAATTCATTGGCTTTATTCCAAAATCAAAATCATACAGAGATTGCACGGGCTTTTTTAGTAGAAAAACAATTAATTAAAAACAATAATACCCAAAAGAAATCAAATGCACAAGATATATTAGAACACACCTTAGTGCATTTGAAATTAACCTTATTGTCCTTGTTGGCAGCCATATTTGTCGCTATTCCATTGGGTATTCTTTTGTATCGTTTTCAAAAATTATCAAAACCCATTTTATATCTCACAGGCATTTTACAAACCATTCCGTCTATTGCTTTGTTGGCTCTGATGATTCCTTTTTTGGGTATTGGCGTTGTACCAGCCGTTGTTGCTTTGTTTTTATACGCGCTTTTGCCTATATTGCGAAATACCGTTATCGGCTTCATCTCTGTTGACCCAGAACTGAAAAAAGTCGCTACGGCTATTGGGTTAAGTGAATCGCAAAAGTTGCGTTTAGTGGAATTGCCCTTAGCGATGCCGATGATATTAACGGGTATTCGCACGGCTGCTGTTATCAATGTCGGCACAGCGACCTTAGCGGCTTTTATTGGTGCTGGTGGGTTGGGTGAATTTATCGTCACAGGTTTGGCTTTGAATAATACAAATCTCATATTAATGGGCGCAATTCCATCCGCTTTATTAGCCATATTGATTGAATTGTGTTTTGAATTTTTGGAACGGGTGCTGATTTCTAAGCATTTACGACAGGATATTTTGAAGTGAAAAGTGAAAAGTGAAAAGTGAAAAGTGAAAAGTGAAAAGTGAAAAGTGAAAAGTGAAAAGTGAAAAGTGAAAAGTGAAAAATACTGAGGGGGGGCAAGAGGTATAGTAAAATCATTAAAATTTATAAAAAATGAAGACACAGCAATTAGAAATAACCAATTCAAAAGGCCATAAACTCTATGCCCAAATCTCTTTTCCAGCCAATCAAAAGCCGCATCATTTTGCGCTTTTTGCCCATTGTTTTACGTGTAACAGTAATTTTTTAGCGGTAAAACACATTGCAAATGCCTTGACGAATGAAGGTTTTGCCGTTGTGCGTTTCGATTTTACAGGGCTTGGACACAGTGAAGGGGCATTTGCCAACAGCACATTTTCAGCCAATGTACATGATTTGATTGATGTTCATAATTATATCAAAACCCATTATAAAGCACCTGAATTAATCATTGGACATTCGTTGGGCGGTGCGGCGGCTATTGTGGCGGCTTCAAAAATTGAAGACATAAAAGCCGTAGCGACCATTGGCGCGCCTGCACATATTGACCATGTTAAACATCTTTTTTCTGGACAAATAGAAAATATAGGTACGGATGAACTTATTGAAGTCAACATTGGCGGACGACCTTTTAATATTAACAAGGAATTTGTAGCTGATTTAACCCGTATTGACTTAAAAGTTGTTGTGAAATCGCTTAAAAAACCTTTCTTGATTTTACATTCACCGTTTGACAAGACGGTTGGCATTGAGAATGCACAGGAATTGTATCTCAATGCTTTTCACCCCAAAAGTTTTATTTCGTTAGACAAAGCTGACCATTTGTTGTTAAAAAAAGAAGACAGCTTGTATGTCGGTGAAATGATTGGGTGTTGGGTGAAGCGTTATTTTCCAAAAGAAGACAATGTGATGTTGAATACTAAGGGGGAGCAATTGGTTGGATATTTGAATTTGTTAGAGAATAATTTTACGACTTTTATCCAAACCAAAGCACATTCCATGATGGCAGATGAACCTGAAAGCGTCGGCGGCGACGATTTCGGTCCTTCACCTTATGACTATTTGATGGCGGGTTTAGCGGCTTGTACAACCATGACGCTTAAACTATATGCTCAGCGCAAAAAATGGGATTTGCAAGAGGTTTCTGTTTACATCACTCATGCCAAAAAACACAGCGATGACCTCGGTATTGAAACAGCTCAAAAAGGTTATCTGGATGTTATTTCTAAAAAACTAAAATTTACAGGCGATTTAGATGAAACACAAAGGTTGAAATTAAAAGAAATCGCCGCAAAATGCCCTGTACATAGAACATTACAAAGAGAAGTGATAATTGAGACCGAATTGATTATTAATTGATGTTACCCATCTAAAATGCCTACTTTTGCCGACTTTTTCACTCGACATCATACTTCATTATGACCACTAAAGGTTTTCCTACCCTTGTATGGGTTGCTTTTGCAGCCGTTTGCATTGTTTGGGGTACAACGTATTTCGGTATCAAGGTAGCGATGGAATACTTCCCACCGTTCTTTTTTTCGGGATTTCGACATGGCACAGCAGGGATTATTTTTCTGCTTTTATACCTCACGCAGTCACGTCAAAAGCCCTCTTGGGCAGACATCAAGCATGGTTCTATCGCTGGGGCTTTTATGATAATAGGTGGAAATGCGCTGTTGTCATGGGCTGTTAAGTACATTTCAAGCGGTTTTGCGGGTATTTTGAGTGCCACTGCACCTATTTTCATCACCTTAATGAGCATTTATGCTTTCCCAAACTTTAAAATTACTTGGAGAATAACGCTGGGTTTGCTTATTGCCTTTGTCGGCATCGCCTTGTTGTCAAAGCCCGATGCGGGTATTGAATTGACTCCTGAATTTTGGATGGGCTTTTCATTAGCCATTGTCGCCAATGTTTTTTGGGGTTTGGGCAGCATTTACATGAAAAAATACCCTGTTGAGCAACATCCTTTCTTGAAAACAGGTATTCAAATGATACCCGCGAGCCTTATCAATATCGTCATCAGTTTTATTTTTGAACCACAACCTGATTTCTCAAAAATAGACACGCGTGGTTGGGTTGATATTGCTTACCTGATAATCGTTGGGTCATTGATTGGTTATTTAAGTTTTGTCTATCTCGTCAAATACATGGCACCCGCGCGTCTTTCGATACATATATATGTGAATACCGTTGTCGCTGTTTTGGTCGGTTGGGCATTGGGTGGCGAACATTTGAGCCTTCTTACGTGGGTAGCCTTAACCATCATTATGGTTGGTGTCTTTATTGTCAACAACGAGTATGCTCGGATGAATGCCAAAAGAGCATTAGAAACGACTGTTTGAAAATTTTGCAAATTTATTTACCTAAATACCCCTCAGTATGGAAGCATATTGAAGGGGCTATACGTTATATATGTCTAAGAACTTGTTCAAAACCTATTTTTTTGACAGGTTAATATACGCACTATCTCCCTTTTTTTGTAACTTCCGACAAATTTTCTAAGTCAATTAGCCCACCTAAACGTTGCAAATACTGAGGGGGGCATTTTTTATGGTCTTACCCAAACAATTAGCACATCCACATTTTATTGAAATAAAAATATTTGCATAAATTGCAGATTCTTTTGCAAATTTTGCAAATTTGCATTCTGTTCATTTATCTCTAACAAAATATTTCTTGAAATAACATTTATTTTAAACCAAACCACTTAGTCGTATGAAAAAAAGTATGTACTCATGGCTCTTATGTCTGTTCCTTGTTTTAGTAGGGCAGTCCGTTTGGGGGCAAAAAGTGTCGGGTGTTGTGACAGCCGAAGAAGACGGTCAAGGGATTCCTGGCGTGTCTATCGTCGTTAAAGGTACTTCAAAAGGTACTGTTACCGATATTGATGGCAAATACGACATTGCCGCAAACGCAGGCGAAACGATTACGTTTTCGCTTGTCGGTTATCAGGCACAAGATGTGTCTGTTGGAAAAGGCATTTCTACGCTTAATATCACTCTGAAAGGTGGTAATCAACAATTAGGAGAGGTCATTGTCACGGCTCTCGGTATTAAGGAATCAAAACGGGCTTTGGGCTACAATGTCCAAGAAGTTTCAGGAGAAGACATCGCTTCGACGCAACGCGACAACTTTATGGATGCACTGCAAGGACGTGTTGCAGGCTTGATGACAGTGCCTTCAAGTGGCGGTATTGGTTCGTCCTCACTCGTTATACTGAGGGGGGTGTCTTCGATTGGTGGTAACAACCAACCTTTAATTGTGGTTGATGGTTTGCCAATTGACAATACGACATTTAATCAAGGCAATTTAGTGTCTGACAGACCTAACCGCGACAATGATTATCTGAATCGTGCTGCAGACATCAACCCAAATGACATTGCGAGTATCACTATTTTGAAAGGACCAGAAGCAGCCGCTTTGTATGGCAGCCAAGGGTCATCGGGTGCAATTGTGATTACAACAAAAAAAGGCACAAAAGGGCGTGGTAAAATAAATTACGACAACTCTTTTGGTTGGGACGATGTGTATCGTTTTCCAAAAATTCAAAACACCTATATTCGGGGTTTAAATGGCGTTGATGCCCCAGAGCAATCGCTTTATTTCGGTCCGAAAAAACCAGATTCATTGCAAACGTATAATAATCTGGATAATTTTTTCCAAACAGGTCGTCGTCAAGCACACAATTTAAGTGTTGAAGGTGGTGGCTCTGACCGCTTGACTTATAGGCTATCAACCAACTACACGACTCGTGAAGGTGTTGTGCCAAATACGGACTCGCGCGTATTAAGTACCCGATTGAGTGCGACGGCTAAATTATTAGACAATTTGGATTTGACAACCTCATTGGCTTTCAATAATACGCAATTGAATAAGCCCATAACATCAAGTACGGGTTTTATTACGGGCATATTTCGCTGGCCTTTTTATGAAGATATTACCAATTATTTGAATCCAGATGGTACACGTCGCCGCTTACAACCGACGAACTCCGCAGAATTGGACAACCCTTTTTTCCTTGCCAATAAAGCCATAAATAGAGATGTCACAAATCGTTTTATTGCTAATAATAGTTTGACTTTGAAAGCAACATCGTGGTTGTCCCTTACAGGTCGTTTTGGTTTTGATAATTACAGTACACGTGGTAATTTCTTTTTGAATCCTGAAAGCAATTCAGGTGTTACCGATAGAGGGTCTGTTGAAAACTTTGATGAACAGAGCCGTATTCTGAACGGACAATTTTTGGCGATAGCAAAAAAGAAATTTGGTGATTTCAGTACGTCGTTTTTAGCGGGTACAGATTTCAATGACCGTGAGTATGACGTTATTTCTATTCGTGGTACGCAGCTATATGACCCAACTTTCAACAGTATTAACAATACAAATACCGTAACACAACGCAATAAGCAACGTGTGACGCGGGTTCATAACCTCGGTGCATTTGGAAAATTCGATTTTGGCTATAAGGAACTGTTTTATTTATCGGTCACAGGGCGTAATGATTGGTCTTCTACCTTACCTATCAACAATCGCTCTTATTTTTATCCTGCAGGTTCAGCCAGTTTCAATTTTTCAGAATTGCCTTTCTTGAAAGACCAAAAATGGTTGTCTTTTGGTAAATTGCGTTATGCTTTATCTAAATCAGGTAAAGATGCGCCACCTTACAAAGTACAATCGGCTTTAGCCCCTCAGTTAACAACAGGCGGTGGCTTTATTTATGATTTCTTTGGTGGCAATCCGGATTTAAAACCTGAGTTTGTTACAGGCAATGAAGCGGGTATTGAGTTGAAATTCTTGAAAAACCGTTTGAGCGTTGATGTCACCTACTTCCAAAATGAGCGAACTGACCAAATTGCTGTTCAGCGTTTGAGTTATGGAACAGGTTTTATTTTTGGTTTGTTGAACAGTGGTTCGTTTCAAGTGAAAGGTTGGGAAGTCCAATTGGGTGCTGACCCTTTCAAATCAAAGAATTTTTCTTGGAATATAACGGCTAATTTTACTAAAAACGCGACAAGTGTCTTGTCCTTACCTGCCGATGTCAATGAGTTCTACAACTCTGACACATGGCTCTATGGCAATGCTCGTGCCAGCGCATTCCTTGATTTAGCTACTTTACAAAGCCGTTTTTCACAATATAATTTGGTCAATAATGCGCGTGGTGCAGCAAGTGCTACGGCTATTGGCGGAGCGAGTTATTGGCGCAACAATAGTGGAGAAATTCTTATCAATCCGTCAACGGGTTTACCGATTTTCAATACCAATTTCCTACCTATTGGCGACCGTAACCCTGATTTTATGATTGGCGTTATCAACCGTTTTACTTATAAAAATCTCGCATTGAGCTTCAATTTGGATTTCCGTAAAGGTGGCGATGTCTTTAATGGTAACGAATACTATCTTTTTGTTAATGGTTTGAGTACGCGTTATCTTGACCGTGAAACACCTGTTACATTCAAAGGTGTCTTACGTGATGGTAAAGAAAATACGGAAAACCCAACGGTCAACAATATTCAAGTGACACCACAAACACGTTCTGACTTCTATACATCTGCATTGCCAGAAGAAGCCTTCGTGGAGCATGACATCAATTGGTTGCGTATTCGTGATGTGACTTTGAACTACAAATTGCCGTCCTCTCTTTTCAAAAATATGAAAAGCTTTAAAGGTGCAAGCGTCTATGTAACTGGTACTGAATTGTTTATGTGGACAAATTATACAGGCGCAGACCCTGCCGTAAACGGCAATTCCGCCACTTCTGCGGGTGTTGGTGCTTGGGGCTTTGATTTCGGTAAAATCGGTACACCACGCTCTGTTTCGTGTGGTATTCGGTTAAGTTTAGAATAATTTATTCATTCTATTAAAATAATTTAACAATGAAACAATTTAATAAATATATAGGTTTAGGGGCATTGATACTCGTTCTATTAAGTAGTTGTAACGACTATCTCAATATCAACGTTGACCCCTCAGTACCACAAAAGACGGCTGCTGAAAACATCATGCCTCCTATTATGGCGCAAATGGTGCGTGGAGAAGCCTTTGATATTCGGTATTTTGGGCTTTATACTCAAATGTTCGCCACCAACCAAAATGGTTCGTTTATCAATTTTGAACGTTATGGTTACACACCAAGTAGTGATGCGGCTGGCGAAAAATGGCGTTCTCACTATTGGTCAATTGGTCTAAACATTGATTTATTACTCGCAGATGCCGCAACAACCAATAGTTTAGATTTAAGTGGTGCCGCCAAAGCGATTCGTGCTTGGAGCTGGCAAAGCTCAACGGATGTCTATGGCGAAATGATTTTGACACAGGCTTGGGAACCCAACCGTTATGTTTTTGATTTTGATACACAGGACAAAATCTATGCAGAGGTTGTCCGTCTCAGCAACGAAGCCCTCGGGGAGTTGGATAAAGCCACTTCTGTTCGCTTAATTAAAGCTGATTTGACTTATAAAGGGGACTTGGCAAAATGGAAAAAATTTATTAACGGCAACCTCGCCCGCAATGCCAATCACATAAGTGCCAAAGCAGCTTATAAACCCGATGATGTTATCAAATATTGCGACCTCGCCCTTTCAAGCAATGCCGATAATTTTGCTGTACCACACTTGGCTACCTTATCTGATAATGCTAATTATTGGGGACCACTACGTAACAACACTTCACAATTTCGTGCATCTGCGATGATAGTCAAAATGCTTGATGGCACTATTTTCAACGGCGTGAAAGATCCACGTTTACCTGTTATGATTCCGCCTTCTCGCGATACGATGTATCGTGGATTAGCCCTTTATGCCACAGATCCGAATAATGCTACGACACCCACAGCCGCACAAGCAAAATTACAGATACCCAATCTTTGGGGTTATGTACCAGGCTCAACGGTTACAATATTGTCACCTGGGCAAACAAGTGCTGCAGGTCGGTGGATATTCAGCGATGCTGAACCACATTACATCATGACCTATGCCGAAATCCTATTTATGAAAGCTGAAGCCGCTTTTAGAAAAGGGGATAAAGTCATGGCTCTTGACGCTTATAAGAAAGGCATTGAAGCACACTTAGATTTTTGCAAAGTAGCCGCTGCCGCCAAAACAACGTATTTGACAAGTGCTGCCGTCAAACAAACAGTTGCAGACCTAACCTTGTCAGACATTATGCAACAGAAATACATCGCTTTGTGGGGACATGGTGCGCTCGAAGCATGGGTGGATATGCGTCGTTTCCAATACGACCCACTCATTTATCCTGCTCAAACAATACTGACGCAAACACAATTTTACCCCGATAATGGCGGTGCGAATTTCCCTTACCGCGCACGGCCGCGTTACAACTCAGAATACGTTTGGAATATCGAATCGTTGAAAAAATTTAATGGTGACAAACAAGACTTTCATACCACAAAGCCGTGGTTTTTGTTGCCATAAGCACCCCCTCAGTATTTTTTTATAAAAACTAAAAAAGACGATAACAATGAAATTGAATATAAAAACACTTGCAATCAGTAGCTTTGTCCTCTTATGTTTAGCATTTTTCAATGCTTGCGGTGATAAGGCAATCCTCGAAAATATTTCACCTGCTGACGGCGCAAGGGTGAAATTCATTCATGCCATACCCGGCGGCGCACCCGCATTGGTGATATATGTGAATGGGAAAAAATTTACAGGTGTCAATACAACTGTTAAAAATGGACCCGATTCCATCACATACAGCAATGTTTATCCATCAACAGATTTTGCTATAGTAACACCAGGTGCTGCAAAATTTACGGCTAAAATACCATTAGGTATTAATCCACGCGATACGACATTAGCAACTTCTGATGTGACTTTAGAAAATGGCAAATATTATTTGCTTATTGCAGGTGATACCCTACCAACGCCTAAGTTCACGCTTGTACCAGACTTGCGTGGGGTCATCAAAAATGACAAAAAAATGTATTTGCGCGTTGTCAATACGATTTCTGCAACACCCACAACAGGCTACGATGTCTATGCCCGTAGGGCAGGTGTCTCAACCCTCATTGGCACAATAAAAGGCGGACAGGTAACCGATTATGCAGAGTACGATCCGATACCGACAGGCAATGATTCGTTATATGTACGCGCGGCTGGTGGGACGACCAATTTAGTGGCTTTAAGTCTCGGTGCGCTCGGTGCGAATCGTAATTATACTGCCGTATTGCGGGGAATTGGCGTAAATTCGACGGGTACTCGGGCGATTAGTTCAACAACTTATCGAACCAATTAACTTTAATGATACGAAAAGCCGTTCTGATAAACTCGGAACGGCTTTTTTTATTTACTCAAAAACAACCTCCTCTGCTTCATGCCACGGCGGCGACACAATCACATAAAACGTCAAAGGCACAACACCCACATTCCGAATCCATTGCGTCGCACCCGCATGCACGAGTGCCATTTCGCCCCCCCTCAGTATAGCCGACTCATTTTCGATAAAAAGCTCACCTTCGCCTTCTAAAATCACATACAACTCGCTGCTTTTTGACAAAATATGTGGCTCACTCGCTTTACCGACTTCTACCGTTGCATGAGCCAAGCTGTAATTCACATCTACCGCATCGTTTTTTGGATGTACAAATTCCTTGATAATCGTTTTATCGCCAGCAATAAAACTGGGTATCTCAGACAATGATTTTTTGAACATAAGTAATTGATTTATACATTTTTAAACGACACAAATTTCGCTAATTACACGAATTTATGAAAAAATATTACCCATTAATTCGTGTAATTAGCGAAATTCGTGTCAAAAATAAGAATAATGAAAATAGCCATCATAGGTGGCGGCATAGGTGGACTCACGACCGCCATCGCCCTGCAAAGAAAAGGATTTACGGACATAACTGTTTATGAAGCCGCCCCAGAAATTCAAGCCATAGGCGCAGGTATTTTATTGGCATCCAATGCTATGACTATCTTTGAACGTCTCGGCATCGCTCAACAAATCAAAGCCACAGGAAACGTTTTGGAATCTGTAAACATCGCCAATCATCAAGGCGAAGTGCTGTCAAAAGTAGATTTTACAAAAATAATCAAACGTTTTGGCAACGGTACAGTCTCTATTCATCGCGGCAGATTGCAACGGATTTTGCTTGAAAACCTAAACAAAAACACCGTTTTAGTGCGAAAAAGGTTAAAAAACTTACTCTATACTGAGGGGGGTAAAACCGAATTGTTTTTTGAAGATGAAACAACTGCCGAACCCGATATAGTCATTGCGGCTGATGGCATACATTCCGTTGTTCGCAAACATATTTTTGGAGAAATTCCTTTGCGTTATTCAGGTCAAACCTGTTGGCGTGGCATAACCCAAATGTTATTAGACAATCCAAAAGAAAGCGTTGAAATGTGGGGTAAACGTGGCGGTTTACGTGCCTGTGTCAGTCAAGTCAGCGATACGGAAGTGTATTGGTATATCACTTTAAAGCACAAGCAAGGCTTAAAATTGAGTGAAATAGAAACAAAACCTTTTCTATCTAACCTTGTTGAAGAATTTAATTCACCCATTCAAAAAGTCGTACAACTAACTGAGAATCAACATATTTTACACAATGACTTATTTGATTTTAAACCCATTAAAACATGGTATAAGGACAATATTCTACTCGTAGGCGATGCGGCTCATACAACCACACCTAATTTAGGTCAAGGTGCATGTCAAGCGATTGAAGATGCTTTTGCCTTAGCCAATTGTCTAAAAGACACCCCCTCAGTAAAAAATGCTTTTTTAAACTTTCAAAATGCCCGAATCAAAAAAGCAACATTTGTTGTCAATACTTCTTATCAAATTGGACAACTCAGCAATATAGGGGGCTTCATCGGCTATCGTTTACGCAATACACTGATGAAAATAGCACCAACTTCCATAGTAGAAAAACAGTTTAACTACCTATTCACCATACCGTAACGCGGGTTTCAACCCGCAAACACCCCTACAATACTCAACACTCAGGCAAACTAATCGGCACATTCACCGCCAAACCGCCATCACTCGTCTCCTTATATTTCGAGTTCATATCCAAAGCCGTTTGCCACATCGTTGCAATCACGTTGTCAAGTGACACCCGCGCCTTGTCAGGGTTGCTTTGCAAAGCCAATTGACTTGCCGTAATCGCCTTAATCGCCCCCATCGTATTGCGTTCGATACAAGGCACTTGAACCAAACCGCCAATCGGGTCACACGTCAAGCCGAGGTGATGCTCCATCGCAATTTCCGCAGCCATCAATACTTGCCGCACACTGCCACCTTGACAAGCCGTCAAAGCACCCGCAGCCATAGCCGACGACACACCAATTTCGGCTTGACAACCGCCCATAGCGGCTGAAATTGTCGCACCTTTCTTGAAAATACTGCCCAATTCACCAGCAGTCAGCAAAAAAGAGGTGATTTTTGAAGAAGAATTGCCACCACCGAAGGCTATATAATATTGCAAAACCGCAGGAATAACCCCCGCTGCGCCATTCGTCGGAGCTGTGACGACACGTCCAAACGCCGCATTTTCCTCATTCACAGCCAAAGCAAAACAGCTCACCCAATTCAAAACCGTTGAAAAATGATTGCCACGTGCTTGTATTTGTAGCAACCAAGCGTCATAGTCATCATAAGTTGCCCCTTGCAAAAGCCGTTTGTTGAGTGCCGCAGACCTTCGGGTTACATTCAAACCGCCTGGCAGCACCCCCTCAGTATGTGCGCCCCGCCATATACAATCGCGCATCGTTTCCCAAATCGTCAATAGCCCCTTCATAATTTGAAATTCGCTGCGCCACATCAGTTCATTTTGCCAGACAACTTCCAAAATATCCATGCCATTACTCAAACAATGCAAACGCAAATCTTCGGCACAGTCAATCGGATAGGGCAGTCGAACAACTTCCGTGCGCTCACCCACAGGCTCATTTTCTTTGACAATAAAGCCGCCGCCAATGCTGAAATAGTTTTGTGCAAACGTCTCTCCGTCCAATAATTCAGCCACACACGTCATACCATTTGGATGAAAAGGCAAGGCGGCATCTACCAAAAACACAATGTCTTCATCAATTTTGAAGGAAATAGGGCGTTCGCCATCCAAACGCAACCCCTCAGTATCACGAATGTGTTTTATTTTTTCATCAATCAATGACGTGTCGGTTGTCACAGGGTCTTCACCGAGCAAACCCATCAAAACGGCAATGTCCGTTCCATGCCCATGCCCCGTCTTTGCCAAAGAACCATAAAGCAGAATGTGTATTTTTTGAACAGACGTAAATAGTTGATTATCAAGTAATTCTGTAACAAATTGCTGTGCCGCCCGCCAAGGGCCGAGCGTATGCGATGAGGACGGACCGACCCCAATTTTGAAAATATCGAAGACGGAGATGCGTTCTTCAATCATATTAAGTTGGTTTTATTTGGATGTGAATTTGGTTTGGTATGTTTTTTTTTGACCACTGATT
>JANLQI010000496.1:0-26164 GCA_031367705.1 Saprospiraceae bacterium
GATATATACCCGAATGAATTTCTGTTTCAAAAATATTGGGGTCTAAACCTTTGTCTTTGCCCATATAATTGGTTGCAAAATCAAGGTCGCCTTGATATTTTGATAATGCCAACAATGCGTCAACGCGTATAGGAGAAGTACGAGTATTTGATGTCCCTTTGTCACCATCATTTTCCCCTTTGGCTGCATCCATGTAGCCAAAAAGGTCATCATCAATGAATTTCATTGGATTTGTAGAAGTTTTGACAGGACTTTTATCATTGTCAGGTGCAAGTAGTGGCGAAAGTTCCCAATCCATTTCTGCCAATCGGTCGCGCAAAGCACGTCGCAACGCTTGAGAGGAAACATAAGGCAATTCTTCGCCATTAGAACCCGTAATCTTTTTAATCGGGTTGATATTGTCCACTTCTTTGTCACCACCGTTAAGGCTGGCAAATGAGACTTTTGAGAGATAAGTCAGTGTTAAACTGTTGATTTTCATCTTTAAGAATCTTTTTTAGGTGAAGAAAAATTGTTGAGTTGTTGATTGAGTTGATTCAATGCGGCTATGATTGCGAACTGTTTGATGGTTTCAAAATTCGTATCATTAATGCCTTCAAGAATTTCACTGCTAATACCAAGTTGATACCGATACTGAATCGTAGCAAGTTGTTCTAAAAACTGACCTCTTGTTCTGCTCTTGCGAAGTTTGATAACATAACTTCTACCTTGCTTCGCATTAGTCGTACGTTGACCACCGCCATAGCCAAGAATACCTTGCCCGATAGAATTACCGAGTTTAATTGCGCGGATTTGGAGATTTTCTTCCATTTTGTTGATTTTTGATTCATATAATTTAATAAGTTCTAATAATTGCTCATAGTTTTTATATCCAGCTGTATCACCACCTGCAAGGTAGCGATACGAGTCATAGAAAATTTGTTCGACTTCAGCGAGTATGGACTGCCCCCTCAGTAGTAAGCCTAGAATGCGGTCGCGGCTTTGCCTTTCTAGCAACGACACTTTATTGAAGTCATATTTTCCCTTTTTAAATGAGGGTTTTATGATTTTTAAACTCCAAAGAATTTCAAGAATTTCAATTGTATTCGTTTCAAAAAAGCGGAGCAGCTGCATCACATAACGTAAATGCGTAAACACCTCAAAATTATTAGGTCGTTTATTTCCACCTGAAAAAGCATTAGACCGAAAAGATATAATATGTGGATTGAGTTGGTTGAAATCAGATGTTTCAAGTGCCTCCCCTAAAAGGTCGGCGTATTCAGGTAGTTCTTTTTGCGGTTCAAGGTGACGGACAATACGCTCAAAAAGCGTGTAAAGCACCATAAAAAGGTACTCATTTTTGCCGATAAAGCTGTCAACGGCTTTATCTTTCCCAAAATTGTAAAGTCTAAAATTGCGCTTAAACTCTATATCAATTTTTAAAATTTCTTTAGGCAAACGAATACCTACGCCTTCTTTCAAATAATTATCACAGATTTTTGCTAAATCAGTCAGCTTGTTAGCACCTAAAAAATAAACGATAATATCTCCATAAAGTGGATTCTTCTTGTTTTTATTGTTGTATTGATAAGAATACAAACAGTTCGCTGCCGCAAAACGACTAAGATATAATGCCTTCCAACTTACTTTTTTGTCTTCCAAAACAACGTGAGAATTAAAATTGACAAGCCCTGAAATAAACGGTGATATGTTTTGAGAAGGCATCAATTTTTTGTATTTCTCTCCTGTTAAAGAACATATTTTATCTCCTTCTTCTAAATATCCTTTATCGAACGGAACAAGGCGAGTGATTTTAGTATATGGCTCATTAATATAAATTTTACTCAACAATTTCATCCCTCTTTTCTCAAATTCTGCGGAGGCTTTTTGAGCAATTATTTTTTTTTCAAAAACACGTTTCAGTATGTTTTCTCTTTTTTCTAAATTTTTCGGATTACTCAAATCAAGTTTGTTTGCCTTTTTTTCATCCGCTTTTAAACTGTCCAAAGTGAAAAAATTTTCCTCTTTTGAGGTTGTGCCTTGTGCGTTGTTTGTCAATAATTCTGTGAAACCATACGTATTCATTTTAGGGAAATCTTCAAAGCGGTCTTCGGCTTCGATATAGTACAAATTTCCTTTTTCGTTCTCCTGTTTAACTGTATAAGTGTCATAAACCTCACGCCCCATTTTGTAATAAGCTTTTTCCAAAACATTTACCAAGTCACTTGACTCAACGACAAGCGACCCCTCAGTAAGTGAGCGTTTACATTCACCGTTTGTTTCGTATTCTTCAAGGTAACGATGCAAAGCAATGATGCCATTGTCGAGAAAAATATGATTCGTCTTTTTAAATTCTATTTTATTCATATCAGAATTAATTTTGGTGCAAAGTTGAATACCATTTGTGCCAAATACAGCGCACTTTTCAAAAAGATGAAAATAAGCGAAAAAAATGTGTGTTATGTGTAGTAGTCGTAAACGGGAAAAGGAAAAAAAGGAATGTTTATTTGTGGGTGTTAGCCAAATCGTCAGGAAATAAAATTTTGGGTTTTGTTATCAAGGTGACAATTTTAATGTTTTTGTTTTCTAACAATGGCAAAGGCAAATATGATGATTTATTTTCAAAGGTTTACCAATCTTTTTTGAATTTCAACAAAAAAAAATTCATTTTATCAACCCCTCAGTAATTGCTCACAAAATGGGCAATAGATATAAGAATTTGCTTTTATCTAAAAATCTCCAAAGAATCAACATCGGGATTTGTAATGAAAGCGCGGATAATGGCTTCGTTACGAAGAATAACGCTTGAAAGGAAGTTTGTTGAGCAATTGCCTGTACGTATCCATATGATTTTAGGCGGAGTACCCCGTTCAAGCAGAATATTTTGGAAATCATCGTCCATTGTAATAATGGCATCGAAGCCCAACGCACGGGCTTGCTTGAAAATAGTGTGGTCGTTGGTATGTATAAGTCCTAAATCTTTGACGTGCTGCGTATCAGGAAAAGTAGTCGTCAATCGAGATGTGAGACGATAAGAGATGTTTTCATCAATCAATATTTTCATGCGGCTAATAAGATACGTTGTTGGCGGTTAGCGGCGAATTCGAGAGAGACAATAATATCTTCGCGGGTTAATTCAGGAAAATCTTCCAATATTTCATCAAATGACATACCAGATGCCAACCAACGCAAAATGTCTTCGACGGTAATCCGCATGTAACGAATGCAAGGTTTGCCACTTCTTTTATCAGATTCGATTGTTATGATATTCTTGTAAATAAACATTAGACATTATTTTCAGCAAAAATACACGTTTTTATCGAGAAATCAATTGTTTAACGCCTGTCTTTTGTGAAATCTCACCACGTCACCCCCTCAGTAGCTGCTCGAATAAGCCACTTCAAATCATTGGGTACAAGTCTCTCAATATCCTTGGGCAGTGATAAAATAAAATGAATCAGGGTAATTGTATCGTTTGAGAATGCTTGAACTTATCTAAAGAATGGCATCATGGATAGCGACCAACCTCCGTTAGAATTCTTCGAAGAATCAGTAAATCGGGTTCGTTAAAACGAAAGATTTTGACACTTGCCTGTCCGATTCGGGTTAGTGGTAAGATTTCCCCATCTATGGCTTCAAAATGTTCAGACCAATCCTGTTTTCGGGGATTAAATAAAACGACGATATCATCATACGATTCTAAAAAGTGGTGAGATCCGAATCTTTGTGTTGATTGCAATGTGGGCAGGCATAAGCGAGGTTATCATATTCATTGCCACCACCATGTTTAAGGCTGACAATATGATCAATTTCAAAAGCAATAAACATGTCTTCTTGATGTAAACGGCAATATTCACATCGGTTTTGGGCACGACTTGCCACTAAACGACGTGTTCTTTCAGGAATCGTCCGCCTCATGCTGCCTTTATTAAAAAACGAGCCCGCACTTTTGCAAGACTGATAAAAAGGTCAAGTCCGAGCAAACGTTCTAATTCATTGGATTCTTCGATGGAAATTAAACCCTCTTTCTTTTTAGAAACAAGCTTTTCAACTCTATCCGACATGGATTTAGAGGCTTTTAGTTCGATGATTTTATTAGGGTTCATCTGTGCTATGATATCAGCAACATCCCCGAAGGCTTCTGTTATTGTCATAAAGCTATTTTTTAAACAAAATTACATTTTTTACGCAAAGAATCAAGGCTTATAAAAAAATCTCACCAAGTCACCCCCTCAGTAGCCGCTCGAATAAGCACCTTCAAATCATTGGGCACAAGTATCTCAATATCCTTGGGCAGTGACAAAATAAATCGAATCAAAGCATCAGGTTTTTGTGGATTGCAATAGATATGCTCAAAAACCCAATAGTTGCCACCGTCGTCGCGGATATACTTATCTGAACGAGGAAACTCTTCTCTCATAATCAGCATAGCGCGTTCGGTGAGGCGCAGTTTAAGGGCGCGGGCTTCCGTGTGGTCATAGCCAAACACATCAGAATGTTCAAAAGCCTTTTCATGCGTCTGCATTTGACCCCTCAGTATTTCGACGGATTCGATACGGTCAGTACTAAATTTCTGCATTTTATCATTAGCCAGGTTATAGGCATAAACCAATTTGCCCCCTTTCTGCAATTCTTTGGGTTCGATGGTGTAATTTGATATTTTGTTATCACTTTTCAAAGATTGATACCGATGCAAACGGACGCAGAAATTTTGTTTGATAGAAAGTTTAAGTTGCTCAATATTGCGTTCTGCCTGTTGGCGGACCATGCTGTCCACCATTTGAACAACTTGAGTATTGTCTTCCAATTTTTGTAGAATCATAGGTACTAAAGGACTATCAAAGGCTGATAAAGAAGAACGAATCAAATCCAATTCTTTAGTCGTTAGATCATCGAGCGAAAAATCACGGTCGGCATTTGTATCCTCAATCAAGTAAGTTCTGCCTACTTTTTTGAGTTTTAGTCCTAAATCTTCAAAGGTTTCCAAACACCGATAAACGGTTCGACGATGTGTGACACCATCACTTCGCAAGAGGTCAAGCATTTGTGCAATGGTCATAGGGCGTTTTCGCAAGGTGCGCATGAGCCGCAAATTACGGAGAATGGTTTGTTGTTCAGCCATGAAGTACTTTGATTATTGCCAAAAATAAAGCAAAAGTACAAGGAATCTCAGACGTTTTAAAATCGAGTTCAAGTGTGTTTTATTTTATAAATCTTTGATAATCAAAGTTTGATATACTTGTGGTAATCTATTCCAGGGCGATTCACTCCTTTGTTTAATCCGACTTATGTTTGGTAAGGTTTAATTTGCCGCTTGTATTACCCTAAAAAAAGTTTAGTACCAATTGTCAAAAAATGGGAAAGAAGGTACTCCATTAGCTGCACCTCAAGCAGCTGCACGCTCGGTTGGGGTGGTAAATACCGTTTAGAGCATGTGTTTAGTGGAGTAAAGAAGGGTTTCGTCTGCCTTTTGAGTAATCTACTGTAACTGATTCAAAATAGCAGCCGCCTTTTTTTGATGGAGGTTATGTGTATCTGACTTTATTTTTTCAAACAGAGATATCGCTTTCTCAGGTTGGGCTTCTGACAAGGCTAAAGCGAGATACCATTCTGCTTCTTGCCGTTGTTTTGCGTTTGTATTTTGACTGATTTTTTCTAAAATAGGTATTGCTTTATCTATTTGGTGAGTTGCCAAATAAGCAATGGATTGTATAAATAAGGCATTAGAATCAAGTGTAGTTACTTTTCCAAAATAAGCCAATGCCTTGTCATAATGTTTTTGGGTATATGCTGAATAGGCCCTATCCAAATCTGTTTCAACACCTTCACTATCGTCACCCCTCGTACCATCATAAGCTTTAATGTTATAGTGCTCGAAGTAGGTTGCCAATATTGTTTTTGGTTGATTCAAAACAAACAATAAGGTTACTGCGCCTATCAAAAATGTGGCTGCCAAAGCCATCCATTGCCATTTCATCCATTTTGAAGGTATTTTAAAAATAAACAATTCATTTTGATACTGAGGGGGGGCATTCGAAGCAACTTCTTCCAATTGTAACAAAGTTTTCAGTTTCTTATCACCTGCCGCTTGTATCGCAAAAATGGATTTTTGATAGAGTTGTAATTCATCAACAAAATCCGAGTCCACAAGCCGCTCGTCAAAAGCGGTTTGTTCAGTATTTGAAAGCGTTTTCTCTAAATGCTTTTCAATGAGTTGGATGTCTGTTTCTGTAATAGGCATGGCTTATAGTCGTTAATATTTCTCTAAAATGTCGCGTAAAGACTTCAAACACCGCGATTTCTGTACACTTACACTGTTTTCGCTTTGATAATTCAAGAGGTCTTTTATTTTCGGAATCGAATGACCTTGATAAAAATATAATTCCAAAACCTTCTGACAAGATTCTGGCAATTTTGCCAAAGCACCACTTATTAAATGACGTTGGGCATGATACTCTTCTTCTGCAATAAGATTTTGAAGAAAATGAGGGTCGTTTGGCAATTCATGTTCGGGCAAATCAGCTACTAAACTTGTTTTCTGTTGTCGCTTCATGGACCGCTTCAAATGCCGATAACCGATGACAAAAAGGTAGGTTTTCAAAGAAGCATTCAGTTCGGTCAATTGCCCACTAACGATATTGCGATAAAAAGCAATCAACGCTTCTTGGTAAGCATCCGTCAAATCGGCATCCGAACATTTAAAATATCGCCGTGTCCACGCCTTAAACTCAGTGGCATAAACTGGATAAATGCGCCGCAAAGTCGTCTCTCGACCTGCTAATATTTCTGCAATGATTTGATTATCAATATGTTTTTCCGTTGCGGGCACAGGCATTTTGTTTCGTCAATAATAGCTGCAATATGCGACGAAATTAATAAAACTTAGGCATTATGGTTTAAAAAAAAAATCCTCGTTTATTATTAATGACAGGGCAGCCTCTTTTCTTAGCTGTTCCCTCTAAAAAAATATTAAATACATTAGAAATATTTGGAAAATAACAAACGCCTTTCTATTTTTGAGAAAACTTTTTTGAAAACGATAAAATACAGACCAGAATGAAAAATGCACACTTCCGTTTACTTGCCTTTTTATTTTTCGAAAAAAGAAAATTGCCGCTAAGGTTTTAGCCTTGTTGGGTATTAATGCCTTTGACACGTCCTTGATACTGAGGGGGGTGTTTTTGAATTTATTTTTTTAACTTTTTAACAAAACTTAAAGATTATGAAGAAATTATTGCTTTTGATGCTGATTGTTGGTTACACTCAATGTACAACCCAAGAATCCAAACAGAATTGTGGCATCGTAACCGAAAATGTGCCGCCTCCTGGCACTAAATCAAGCTCTGGCTCTATTCCGGTAAGCTACAACAAGTGTGAATATGTCGTTATAATGCCTCTGGGTAAGGACAGTTTTGAATTGAAACAATACTTAAAGGAGAATAATTTTGTACTCCAACAAGTAAGTGAATTTAATACTTCGATACAACGTTATTTTAAAGATGATGGCACTGATACGAATCCAAAACCCGCACCCGCACCACATCCAATAATAGGTGATAGAATATTAATAAACTCTATTGGCTTAAATCAACAAGGGAATTCTGTAAGCCTTTTTAATATCGTATCTCGGCCAATATTTAATCAAAGAATGTAAATAATTGGCTAAATATCGTAAAGTTAGCGTGAGGTTATCTTGAGAACAGGTAACTTCACTTCTTTTATTTCAAAGCAAATTCTATGAAAAACAACTACTATTTCCTTGCATTATGCTTTTTTATTAGTTGTTATCGTCCGCACCCCCTCGACGAGCAACTCACTCATTCTATCCAAAAGTTAAGCGATTTAAATGAAAATAGGAACACAGATACTTTAGTACTGAGGGATGCTTTAGATACGGCATTTCAAATAGCGTCAAAGATTTCTAATTTGCAACATGATTCGCTTTTTGCAGCTGTCAGCCGTTTGTATGGCAATGAATTTTATAGTATTGATGGTTTGAGAGCGAGAGCTATCTATCGGAAAGGTTTGTCAATTGGATTAAGACAATTACCTCCTTCTGATAATATCATATTTCGATTGTATTACAACACAGCTCAATTGTATTACATAGCGAATGATTATAAAATGGCATTAATTTATTTCGATTCTGTGAAAATTAACTCGCAAGCTATTGACGCACAAAATGTTAAGCTCAATTTCTTAACAATGATAGCAGATTGTTACATGCGATTAAATGACCCTAAATCAGCAGAGCGAATTTACAAGGATGCAGAACCTCTTGCACAGAAACTGTACCCAAAGGAGAAGTTAGGTTCATTTTACACACAGTATTCGGTATGTTTAAGGGTTCTGGAAAAAAATCAAGAAGCCGTTCAAAAAGCAAAATTGGGGCAATCGTTTTTCCAAAGTTTAATGAATGAAAAAACATTTACTGACGTAGATTCGACTCTTTGGGCAAATAACTTTGATGAACTCGCTTTTAGTTATCAAAATTTGACAGATTTTCAAAAAAGCGAAAACTACTATTTACAGGCTTTAGCTATTTATGGGAATCAAAATGATTTGTTACCCTTTCGTTATACTTTGCGAAATATGGGTATTATGTATTTCCGCACTAAACGCTTTGACAAAACAGAGCAAATATTGACCAAAGGGCTAAAAACGTTTACACAAACGGATATAGACGATAATTCAACACGTATAAAAGCCAGTTTTTTCGTAAACCGCAGCGAAGTTTATCTCGAAACCAAACAATATCAAAAAGCAATCGCTGACCATGACTCGGCTATTTATTTATTTACATTATATGAACAAAAGCCTTCGTTAACGGCTGTAATGATGCAGGCACGCCCTGTTTTACTATCCGTTTTAAGTGACAAAGCAAAAGCATACATCGCTCTCGCCGAAAAAGGCTTAGATACTGAGGGGTATCAAAAAGCCCTAAAACTGACCCAAGAAATCATAGACCTCGCCGACGATATTCGCGCCGATTATTTCAGCGACGATGCCAAACTCACACTTGCCAACGACATCAAACCCGCTTTGGAAAAAGCCATCGGTTTGTGTCAAAAATTGTATCAAAAAACACAAGATACCGCCTATTTGCACAAAGCCTTTGCCTTTGTAGAATACAGCCGCAGCATGGTTTTGTATGAAAATACACGACTCGACAATCAATTGCCACTTGAATTGAAAGCAGAAAATGACGACTTGAAAAAACGAGAAGCGGCTTTGATTGCTAAAAACAATATCGAGGATTTGCAAAACTATTTGCGCCTAAAACGGCAGTTTAGAGAAAAGATTAAGTCTTTGAATCAGAATACTTTAGCCTCCGTTTCGACTTTGCAAAGTCATTTACTGAAAGACGATAAGACGGCTTTTATGGAATATTTTGTCGGCGATTCGGTGATTTATGTTTTTACGCTGCTTCAAAAAAGTCTGACTTTAAACACAATACCGAAACCCAAAGACCTTGATAAACAAATTGAAGTCTTGCGAACAAGCGTTACAACAAGACCTTTTACAAGCGATGCCACTGTTTTTTCTAAACAATCAGCACAATTATCTGCGCTTTTACTGAGGGGGCAAATGCCTGCGTCTGTGACCAAATGGATTATTGCGCCTGATGGCGTTTTGTCTTATTTGCCTTTTGAATTACTGAGCCCCCCTGCCCCCAGCGGGGGAGAATTAGTTACCCCCTTCGGGGGGCTGGGAGTGTCCGATTTCCGAAAAGTGGATTTTCTGATTAAGCATTATCAAATCAGTTATGCCTATTCTGCTAATCTGTTGTTGGAACAAAAGCGTATAAAAAGAGACAAAGCAAGCCAATTATTCGCAGGTTTTGCGTCAAAATACGAAGACAAAGATACAGCCTATGTGACGGTGAGGGATAATGAAACGCGCGCAGCTTTGTCACGTGAAAAAATTTATGACCTGCCCCATACAAGGGAAGAGGTTGAAGCTATAAAAGAATCTATTGGCGGAAAAGTATTTATAAATGAAGCGGCTACTGAGAGGGTCTTCAAACACGAAGCGAGCCGCTACCGAATCCTCCACTTTGCCATGCACTCCATCATGAACAATGATGATGCGGCACAAAACCGACTTCTTTTCACCCTCACGCCCAAAGACGCGACAGAAGACAACGACTTCACCGCCGCCGAACTTTATACCATGCGCCTCAATGCCGACCTCGCTGTGCTGAGTGCTTGTAACACGGGTTCTGGCACACTCAACAAAGGCGAAGGTGTGATGAGTTTGGCGCGTGCCTTTACCTATGCGGGCGTTCCTGCATCAGTGATGAGTCTTTGGAAAACACCCGATAGGACGACTGCGCCTATCATGGTTGATTTTTATAAAAACTTGAAATTGGGTAAAGAAAAAGATGCGGCTCTGCGCGAAGCTAAGACATCATACCTCGAAAAAGCCGTTGAATCCATTGATGCCAACCCTGTTTTTTGGGCGGGTTATGTGCCGATGGGCAATATGGAAGTGATAGATATGACCGACAGCACCCCCCTCAGGAAATATGGCTTTTTTGCGATTTTACTTGCTTTAAGCGGCTTTGCGCTTTGGTTTTGGCGAAAAAAGAAGCAATAACGGAATAGTTTTACTTAAAAAACATAATACCCCTTCAGTATCCAATGCGCGATACTGAGGGGGTGTTTTTTTTATTTTGAAATAAAATTTAATAAGGTGCTAAGATTTTAAAAGGTGTGGGCATTAACTATCAAAGACGCATAAAAAGTTAAATTCTAAAAACATCCCAATTCGCTTAAATGGTATTTTCATGGGTGAATGTGGCAACCTTAAACAATGCCATCATGAACCACTAACAGGCAATATCTGCACTGCCTTGCATCGTCGGGGCTATGCCGTTAAGTGAATCTTAAAAAACATTTTTTTCAAAATTAAAAAAAGAACAATGAAAAAACAGATGCAAAAAATGGCACTCGCTACATTAATGGTTGCTTTTTTAACAGCGTGTGGTGGTACTAAAGGCTACTATTTATCGCCCAATTTTAAAACAAAAGCGACAACGCATCGCAGTGTTGCGGTATTACCCTTTGAAGTTGTGACTAATGGCACACCGCCCGAAGGATTGACGGATGCGCGTAAACAACAAATTGAAGAAGAGGAAGCAAAGATGTTTCAACAATCTCTTTACAATAGTTTGGTTAGCAACCTTGGTCGCTCGACGGTACAGATTCAAGCACCCAATAAGACAAATAATTTACTGCGTGATAAAGGCATCAGTCTGTCCAAAGCATCGCAACGCAATCCTGAAGAATTGGCAAAATTACTCGGTGTAGATGCTGTTGTATTTGCCACAGTGACGAAATATCGGTATTTGGATGATAAAACTTCGATGGGTATTGGTGTCGGCAAGACGGCATTGAGTCTTGCAACAGGCGGGCGTTCCAATGTATTAACATCAGGCGTAAGCAGCAAAACGAATGATGTAAAAGTGACTTGTTCACTGATAGAAGCCCGCGATGGCGATGTGTTGTGGAAAACGAACCACGATGGTTCAGCCGATTGGAACCGACCTGCGAATACAGTGATTGACAACCTTAATTCTTATTTAGCTTCCAATTTTCCTTATAAATACCTTAAAAGTAAATAAAAATATGAAAAACAAAGATTTGACAGCTTTGGCAATTGCCTTATTCCTTACTTTTTTAAGTGTCGTGAATGGTGCGGCGCAAGGCAAAATTTTAGTAAAAGCGGGTCCTGCTTTCGCTTTCAGTTCTGAAAACAACTACTGGGGCGGTGGTGCGGGCCTTGAAAAGCAAATTGGTCGGAAATGGTCATTTTCATTCACTTTTGAATACCTCAAAACGTCTGTACCCGATTCAACGGTTGTTAAGAATGACATTCAACGTTATTTTTATTCTCAGACATTCAACGAAAGTATTTGGACGGTCAACCCTGAATTTCGGTTTTATACCAGTAGGAATCCCTTGTCATCTCTTGAAGGTTTTTTCATCGGCTATACCGAAAGTGAAGGCGCGGGTGGCAGCGATGTGTATGTCATAAAAACGGATAGTAATGGGAATGTTTTTTAAACCAATTTCATAATTCAATTTAAAACTAAAAATCATGTTCAAAAAAAAGTTTTTCGCCCTGACGATTGCACTCTTAATTTTTAGTTCTTGCAAAAAAGAGGCCCTTGACAATACCGCTTTACTTACATCGGGTAAGTGGAGAATAACTGCAGATATAGATAATGGTGTTGACCATTTCCGTACCGCTCTTAATTGTGAAAAAGACAACACGTGGCAATTTGAAACTTCGGGCATTATAACTATTGACGAAGGTGCGACAAAGTGTTCAGCATCCGATCAACAATCGTATTCAATTGGTAGATGGTTGCTTTCAGGCACTGACCAAAAGAAACTGATTATCACAGAAGATACAGGTTCAGGTTCTTCTACCACCCTTGATATCGTTGAACTGACAAGTGGCATTTTAAAAATTACCTATACAGATGCAGGGCATACCTATGTAATAACCTTTGTCAAAGTATAAAAACAGGTTCAATACTGAGGGGTATCTATGCGACTCAAAAGATTTTTTTTTATTTAAAAAAATCGCAAAAACTGCTAAGATTCTATTCATCAGGGACATTAACTATTAAAATTATTAATCACTCACTTTTTAAAATCATTAACAATGAAAACGTTTCAAAAATCGAATCTCTGCATTTTTCTATTTTGTCTATTAGGTACGATTATTTTACAATCGTCTAAATGTAAGTCAGACCCCGTTGACCCCGTAGTACCCGCACCTGTTGCTAATTTTACGGCTTCAACCTCAACGATTATGATAGGTGAAAGCATTACGTTTACAGATATTTCAACAGGAAATAGCGCATTAAGGCAGTGGGAAATCCCAGGAGGCACACCCAATTCCTCAATCGCTTCCACCGTTACAGCAAAATTCACAGCAGAAGGCAACTATACAGTTAAACTATCGGTGAGTAATACGAGTGGCAGTAGTACAAAAACACTTTTAGTCAGTGTTAAGCCCATTACGTTTGTACACACGGTAACAGCCGCTAATAAGGCTTTATACACCACCGTGATTGACAATCCTGCAACGAATGGGAATCCCAATGCGATTTTAATCATCAGTTGTAATTATGGCACGACAACTCCTTATCACAATAAGCCAATTGCAGCTTTTTACAATTCGGCAAATGGTGGTCAATGGTCAATCGCTAATGAAGACATCAGTTTGATGCCCATAGGCGTAAAGTTTAATGTTTTGGTCAAAAACCCAAGCGACAAAGCCTTTGTCGCCATTCCTTCAAAAGTAGAATGGAGCAGTGCAATACTCAATCATCCGAACCTTAATGGGAACCCTAATGCTAAGTTTTTGATTACTAATCGCGTTGACAACAGCGGGGTATTCAATAATAGCACCTTGTTTACATGGTATGATGGCAGCCAATGGCGCATTAATAATTCAAATATTAGCAATATGCCGACTACGATTCGATTCAATATTTTGATAGATGACAAAATATTTCCCGTTCAAACCACCACGAATGCCAGAAATGATTTTGAGATTGTTCACGCCCCGACGGATGGTAAACCCAATGCTTTACTTTTTGGCACACATACTCAATCTCCGACAGGAGTGGGCAATGTCAGCCAAATAGGTTTCTATTTTAATGCAAATGCAAATCGTTGGTTCGTATTTAACCAAAGTTTAGTAAGTATGGCAAGAGATTGCAGATTTATGGTTTGGTCAAATCAAGAATAATTTAATATTTTCTCAGTATTAAGCACATAAAAAACGCAAAAACAGCTTAGATACTGAGGGGGTAGAATCATAAAACAAAATAAGGCGCAACCTGCACTGCCTTTATGCTCAAATGTGTGGGCGCGGAAGCCGAAAAGCGGAAAGAGTAGGCAATTTTTTTTTAAAACTAAATGACGATGTTTACTTCAGTTCTTTTCTATGCAGGTCTTGCATACTGTGGCTCAATGCCAAGTGTTGAATTTTATCAATTTTTAAGAGTACTTACAAAAGGTCTTGTACTCCTTGAAAAAGACCCCAATCTTAATCCAAAAGCCATCAAGCGGCAAATGTTTTTATCTACGCTTGGGGCTGTTGTAGGTGGTACTTTGGCAGGTTTAGCCCTTAATATCGCTACAAAAGAGCCTTATATTGCTATGGCAGGGGCTTTTATAGCTGGAAGAGTCCTTTATGATGGAGTACGAACACTTATGTCGCCTACTTTTTAGAGTAACTGAACACATTTCCTCACTTTTTAAATTTAAAAAATCATGAAAAAAGTATTGTTTTTAATTGTAATCACTTCTTTTTTATGCTCAAATTGCAAAAAAAAGCAACCAGATGAGCCTTGTGCAACGAACCAAACTGCAACAATTGATATCAGTAATGAATCAACAAACTGTACGATAGATGTCATTGCTCAAATAAGTGGTGGGCAAGAAAAACTCGGCACTATCCCTGCTTTGTCTAAAAAGACATTTACACTTGGCAAAACTTACACGGCGGCTACGGGTACGACCCAAATTATCACAAAACCTACTTGTGGCAAAGGGCTTTTGACCGTCTCCGAAATCCAATTTAGCCCTTGTACAACTGAGACAATAACGGCAAAAGATTTGGCACCAGACTTTAGTACAGCCTCTTTAAAAACCTGCATGAATCAAGAAGCCGCTATGACAAGTGATAAAATACCTTTTCAAAAATTGAGAGTCGGCTCTATTATTTATTACAAAACCGCTCTGGGCAGCTATGGTATTATCGAGATACTGCAAGTAGCATATAATTTACGTTTTCGCATCAAACGAGGTAGTTTGGCGTGGACAGAAAGTTCACATACAGATAGAGGAACTTGGCTTTTCGATTTAGATTCTGCGCAAGAAACAACAATATCTGCACAATCCACAGGAGATTTTTGGTGGGAGATAGTTAGAGTAAACTTTGATTTAACTGTATTGCAAGAAGCTAATTTTACACCTTCAAATGGTGCAAAATTTTATCTTGCTAATTGACCCCCTCAGTATAAAGCTGTTTAAAAACCCAAAAATGGGTTCGATACTGAGGGGTATCTTCTTCAAAGAAAAAATAATTTTATCCATTTTTAAAAATAGATTTCATGAAAACGCATCGTTTTTTCAATTTCAAACAGATGATTTTGCCTTGTTTGTTTATACCCCTCAGTATGCAGCTAAGTTATGGTCAAAACATGCTCACACGAGACCAAATCAAAACAGACGACAAAGGTGAATTCAAATTAGGTTATGGCATTTTGTCTATTCCAGAAATGGGTATAGGATTCGGGCTTGCCGTTGTGTCAGGTGTCTTTCGCTCCAATGATAAAATTAATCTAAATGGCACATTACAAGTAGGCTACAATCATTTTGTGCGCCCCAAACTGAGTCTCGGTATTCAAGCAAACTACACCTCAATCAGCGTTAAAGAAGGCAGGACGGGCAATACCGTATATCATGGTTTTCCTGCACTTTATGGACGTTTTGACATACATTATGTCAATAAACCCCGTTTTCAGATGTATTCGGGCTTAATGGGAGGTGGTATCTACGATATTAAATATGACAATTTTTCATGGGCGGCTCATGTCCATTTTTTAGGTTTCCGTTTCGGCAAATCTCATGCTTTTTACACCGAATTGGGTCTGGGCTTCAGCAGCACTTTAACAGCAGGGTATTCTGCAAAGTTCTAAAAAACGGCTAAACAATAATTAATCATCCATTAACGCAACCTAGATACTATGATACTTTATTCGCATAAATTTGACTTTATCGCCAAACTCATATTGGCAGCTTTACTAATTGCGACCCTGTTTTTTTTCGATATAAAGCACTTGGAACAACAAATCCTTAGCCAGTTCAATCTGAAAATGAGCCAAGCAACATTTATCATTTATTTAGGCATACTTGCAGAGATGATAATACTTTGGCTTTTATTGTATTTACCTTTTTTATCACCTTTAGCATCTTGGTTTTATATGCGATTTACGCTAAAAACAAAGGTATCTTGGACGATGGCAAAGCAATTATCGCCATTTTTAACTATAAATTTCCCTTCGATGCAATGGATGCCCCTGCTGTTCATTAAAGACCTTCCCGAAGAAGAACGGATGGCGGCATTAACGGACATTATCCATCACGCAAAAAAAGAAAACACCAGTCGTTTCGACTTATTTCTGCGTGAAAAATTATCTAAAAAAGCTTATAATCTTCATATTATTCTTACAGGTATAGCTGCATTATGGCATCTCTACGGCTCTATTGATAACAGTGGTATGGTTGGGTATCTTAATAATTTGGAAGCGGATTTGTTTTCAAACAGCTATTATCCAGCCCTCAATTTCGTATTTGCGCTCTTTTTCAGTTCTCTTTTAGCCGCAGGCATCGCTTTTATTTTTGACCGCATCTTTAATTATAAAAAACAACCGATATGAAAAAGAGCATCTTCTTATTCCTTTTATTCTGCTGCATAACGACTCTAAAAGCACAACAACAGAAGATTTACTACGTTGGTCACAGCTTAACCAATTTGGATATTCCGTTCATGGTTCAGCAATTGGCACAAGCCGCCAACAAACCTGCCGACTATCGCCACCACATCAATATTGGCGCACCCCTCAGTCTGCAGTGGTCTGAACCGTGGAAATTTAATGGCGATTTGCATTGGGTCGTTTCGCTTGGGCGCAATGTGGAATATGGGTCGGATTTTCTTGTCGAACTCGGTCGGGGTGGTTATACCGCTTTGGTTTTGACTGAAGCGCAGGGTTTTCAGAGCAATTTGTACTGGAATGATGGCATCGGGCATGGTCGAAAATTCGACAGCGTTGCTCGACGTGCCAGCCCGAATGTCAAAACCTATTGCTACGAAACTTGGTCGCATGTTGTGAACAATGACTATACGGCTTGGCGACAACGCATCAATGAAGACCGTCCGTTTTGGGAAAAAATGGCAGGTGGTATTCGCCCCGATTCGTTGATTGTTCCAGCAGGGCAAGCGATGGCGGCTTTATACGATGCTTTACTGAGGGGGTCGGTTGGACGATTGACAAATATCAATCAAATTTTTTCAGATGATATCCATCTCAATAATACGGGCAATTATTATGTTGCTTTGGTCATGTATGCGACCCTTTTCAAATCATCGCCCGAAGGCTTGCCCGACATCTCTACAGGGCCATTTCAGCAAGGCACGCGGGTGGAAACAGATGCAGCGACGCGTTTGGCTTTACAGCGTTTGGCTTGGCAGACGGTCAGTAATTATCGGTTCACACGTATCGTGACAAGTACGAATGAAGTATCTGAAAAAAAGATATTTTTATATCCAAACCCCACATCTGGGCCTGTTTTTCTTGGAAATACTGATGGAACATCGCGATTACTTCGGGAGGGTGTACTTTCAATCGACTTATGCAATATGCAAGGGCGATTGTTAAAGCAGTATGCCGTTCAGCAAGTATTAGATATAACTGATTTGCCATCTGGCATGTATGTATTTGTCATTAAAAGTAGGCAAAGTCAATCTATTTTAAAGGTGACTAAAATGTGATTTTCTTTATTGAGGGGATCTAATAATGACGGACAGTTAGAAAAGAGAATTTTGTGTCCGTCGTTTTTCGACCATCCCAAAATACTGATAATATGTTCTAAATAACGCAGGAAAAATAATTAAGACATCGTAAATGCGTTCTGTAACAAAATCCATAAACCATGATAACAACCGAGAATAAAGTCACCTTTACAATCCAAGATTTAAAACGAGCAGACAAACCGCTCGAAACCGCTCCGTATAGGGATATACTGGAAAGGCTGATTGAAACCTACGAGAAAGAGGAATACATTGATGTTGGGTATCCGCGGGCATTTAAAAAAAATGCGGATTTTAAGCATGGTCTTATTACCCACAACTCTGTTGGGGAAAGTTTAGTTAACTGGGGGCGACATTCTTTCTTTTATGGACTGTTTAGTGCTTATGCACACCATCGCCCGATTGTTTTATCCCCTGATATTATCTGGCAGTTGATTATTCAAGGTTTTTCCTATCACGTTGAGTTTAATGCGGAAAAATTAAGGCGGCACTTCGTTGATTTCGATGGAAAACTCACTTTGGTTATCAGGAATGACAAGCTATCATTGAATGATGCGCAAAGCCCGTGGGAAGAAATATTTCCTGCACTTGCCCAAAAAATTAGGTACACATTTGGAAAAGACCTTGTGGACACTATTACTGCCGATTTTTCAACTACCACAGCAACAGAACGTATCGCTTCTCAAATAACCTTAATGCACTCTGTTAAATCCTTTGTTGAATTTCTTGTTATGGTGGGTATCTGTGGCATTCCAGAGGTAACACTTGAAGGCACGCCCGAAGATTGGGAAGCCGTTTTGAAAAAAGCGGAAAATCTCAAAAAATACGACCTAAATTGGTGGATTGACGCATTAAGACCTGTTTTACAGGAATTTATTCAAACTGCAAAAGGGGAAATAGACCGTAATTTTTGGAAAAATATTATAACGCATAAGTCAGAAAGCTGTGGTTTAGACGAGTTCGACGGTTGGATTATAAATTTTTTTCCATACGATAAAGATGGTAAACGCTTGGATTTGAAAATCCTCACAAACCCCTATAACCTACCCAATGAAATCGTAAAAGTACCTGTGAAATATATTGAAGAGGGTGAACACTACGATTTAGAAGTCTGGTCAGGTTTTGTTGGCTTAGAACAAAACGAGAAGACAATGGCTCTGAAACCTCAAATCGGTTGGTTGATAAGGCAAACTGAAGATAGGCAAAAGAAATTTGAAAAAAGATATAGTATTATGATTAGAGTAAAAACGATACCCGATGAAATTTTGGAGCTTCAAAGCATTCCCAGTTTAAGAATTGACTTTATCGGAAAAATCAATATACCCGAAAAATTTTATGCTATTTCCATCAATTATTTGACTTTAAAAGGGGAAATATCCAATGCGCAAATTTTCAAAGTGTGGAAAAGGTTTCCAAAAACGACTGTAAGGATTAATAATGTGGAGTACCCGAAGGGTTATTTTGGGTTTTTCTTAGTCAAAACAGGCAGTTTACATTTATATCGGAAGTTAATTTTTAAACCCGATGATTATGAACCTCGCTTAACTGGAGAAAAACATTGGCATTCATATTGGAAAATAAGAGATAAAATCGCCCATATTTTCAACAAGTTAAAATGATATAAATACTGAGGGGAGGGATTCATAGTTTACTCCATCCCCAAAAGCTTTCGGATAATTTTCAGGGGTGAATTGCTGTAAGTAGTCGGTTCATTTCGCAAAACAGGTTTCTCAATTTCTTCATACGATTTCATCATTGGCGACATTTCAATTGTTTCTAACTTTTCCGTCTCCGAATCGCAGTTGAAATACAAACAACCTGTTACAGAGATTAAATCGGCATCTTGCTCATACCATCTTGATTCAATACTTTTTTGACTTAAAAGTGTTTGTATGTCTAAGCCTATCATCTCGAAAGGGTCTTGACCGAATAAAGTACAAGCATCAATTTCAATATAGTGTATTTTAGCGTTGGGTGTCGGGTGTCGCCCATCTGTATCCGAAAAACAAATAGAAAAGCCTTTATAATAAAGTGAATAATGCTCTATAAAATCCATTTTTCGGTACTCCGTTAAAGACTCACCCATAAGGTGTTTAACTTCTGCACACGTCATGGATAAAGTGATGTCGCCGATGCCAATACTGGGTTTTAATTCCATTTTTTAACAAAAATAAGAACAAGATTTGTTTTTCTTTAAATTTTTCAATCAATTTTGTTTTAGTTAACTATAATGATTTTGTTATCTAAACAAGCAGGAAATGGACAGATTCACGAATGATAAAACCCAAATGATAGCAGAAGCCCTCCAACAACTGCGTTTATTGCCTCTTGATATGGCACAAGGATTGGTATTTCAATACGGTGAATCAAGCCGTTCTTTTGACCCTTTTGTTATTTCTGTTGTCCAGTCAGACACCACTTCATTAAATCCCTATACACTCTATCGCAAAGTTTGGCGACAAAAAATGGATTTTCAACGATACACCAATTTAGTCTATAACCTCGATTGGTTGAAAATCGAAGAAGAACAGTGTATCATAAGTGTTGCTAAAACAAATATTTTGGCATCGTTTGTAAAGCATTTACAAGAAAAACCACTGGTTTTTGAACTTTTCCCTAAAGAAGAGGGTATTACTTTAGATTATCCAACACGGTATTATTTATACGATACTCTTGGTAAGGCGACATTTGATACAGAATTGAATGACAATAATAATGATTTTTTAAAGTCATTTATCGCTTTTTTAGTTGATCAATTTCCGCCAGTGGGGTATCCGTTTGAGCAATTACAGCTCACCCGCGCAAATTCTTCCAGATATGAGGTAAAAGTTGTTCAATTTTAGAAATAGGATGAGTAGCGATACGCATAAGGACATCTGTTAGCCACGCCAAAGGGTTGACGTTGTGCGCATGGCAAGAAGCGAAGAAGGCATACATCATAGCGGATCTGTTACCGCCTTCATCCGAACCGACAAAGAGGTAATTTTTTCTGCCAATGGCGAGTGGTCTGATGGCATTTTCGATACGATTGGTGTCAATTTCGATGTACGGGTCGGTGGCATAGATGGCGAGTTTTGCCCACCTGTTGAGGGTGTATGCGA
Organism: Saprospiraceae bacterium; assembly: GCA_031367705.1. Taxonomy (GTDB): domain Bacteria; phylum Bacteroidota; class Bacteroidia; order Chitinophagales; family Saprospiraceae; genus JAAFJT01. The sequence continues at coordinate 20,700 of JANLQI010000496.1, forward strand.
TGGCGATACCGATGGGGCTTTTGGGTAGTGTTTTGGGTAGTGTTTTGGGTAGTTGTGCTTCAAGCCATTCTTTAAATTGACTTAAAATAGGTGGACATTTTTCCTGTCGTCGCTGGAGTAGCTGGTCTTTAGCGACATTTTGTTCACTTTGTTCACGGGCTTCTTCTTCGATTTTGTAGAGTTTTTGAATAAAATCTAAGGCGATTTCGGCTTTTTGCGGGTCGTTTAGCTTTGCTTCAAAAAATTTACGGCGCGCATGAGCCCAACAATTGGCGAGTTTTAGGTTGGGTAGTCCGTCGAGGGCAGCATAAACCTTATAGCCATCCGATTGGAGAACGCCTTGATGTTTTTTTGCCTTAGGATGGAGGCATTCGCCTGAGCGTCCGCGCTGATAATCGAATAAAATCAAGTCTTTTTCGGCATTTCGATAGACCCATTGATAGGATGTGTGGGTTTTACCTTTTGGCGCGTTTTCAAGGCTTTTCAAAGTACTTTCGTCGGCTTGTACTGCTTGACGAATAATTTGGCAGGCGTATAATCCAAAGTTTCGGTCACTTCTTGACCTATTTTTCTATATCCTTCGGGATTGTCGCTCACCGCTTCGGGGGTTAATATTTCCACGACGCGGGGCAGATGGGCGGGGAATTGGTTGCGTCCTGGGTGATTCGGATTGGGTTTACCAGCGATTTGTCCTTTCTTTTTGACAATCTCTGTGTTCACCTGCCCCGCAGGGTTGGCAACAGCGTTTTCCTCTTGTAAAGAACCCTGCAAAGAAAAAAGCGTCGCTTGTTGGACGGCTTGTGTCGGCTCAAATCGCTCCCTTTTTTGCCCAAACAGCAACCGATTGACCTGCGACAACTGAAATTGCAGATGCGTCACTTGCTCTTTGAGTGCAATATTTTCTGTATGAAGTTGCTCCTTCTCTGTGTAAAGTTGCTCTTTCGATATAGGCTCTAAATCTGGCAATTCCCTGCTTTTTTATGTGATTTTTATCCGTTTTTCTTTGAAAATGATGTGAAATCCCGTTTCAAATCTTCCTCAAGATACGACTTTATCCCGCACATAACCAAGCATTTTGCACGCTTTTTTAATTGAAAATCCAGAAAAATTATGCTTTTTTAGGTGCTGCAAAACTAAACCGTTTGCGGCGTTGAATACCCTTCAAAACAACCCCCTCTACCATCAATATCAACTCATCCCATCTCACTGAACCCGACGCGTCTAACACGGGCCGCTCAAATGTCCCACTCTCCAACCGTTTATGATACAGCAAAAAACCACCGCTTTCCCAAACCAAAATTTTCATCTGCGTCCGCCGCCCATTCAAAAAGATAAACGCTTCACCACTCAAGGGGTCGCGCGCTGTCATCTCCCGCCGTATCATACCCGATAAACCATCGAAGCCCCGCCGCATATCTGTTCCCCCTGACCAAAGCCAGTACCGTTGTTGCTTTTCCAATCCCCACATACCCCTCAGTATAAGAGTGTTTTTACAATCTTCAAATCAGACGGACTCATCGAACTATTCATGCGCAGTATGGCTCCTTGCGGAAACCATATTTCTATTAATCCTCCCCTCTCCATCACCGCGCCTTGCTCTTTAACTTTCGTGGCCGGTCCTGTTATAACTTCTATAAAGCCTTTGCTCGACAATTCACCACGCTCTTTGTCTATCCAATACCCAAACGTATGCACATTGATGCCCGCTTTCGTGCAAAACGCCTGCTTGCTAAGGCCACTCGCTCGCCACTTCTTTACTAATGACGACATCTGGTCTGACTTCTTTTTTCCTTTTACCATCTCTTGTTTTTTGCTATGGCGCAAAGATAGGACGATATTGCGGGAGGCAAAAGGTGGTATTGCTCGAACGCATACGTACCCTTTGAACAGTTAAATCCTACCACAATTAAAAAGGAAGAGGGTCAAGTTTTTGGCATTATAGAAGATACGAAGGGCAATATTTGGTTTGGTACGGAAAGAGGCGTGTCCTACTATAATGGGCAATCATTTGTCACATTTACAAATTAGGGGCTGTGAATATACCCCCTCAGTAAAAAAGCCAATGCGGTATATTTCGCATTGGCTTTTGGTTTTATACCCCCTCAGTATTTCGTCCTTTTACTACTCATGCGGATGTAATTTCAACAATTCCTTAGGCGTATAAAAGCCTTTTTGCTTTTTGGTTTCATCGCGTACTGCTTTGACTTTTTCAGTTGTAATGATGAAATTAGACGCATTACCAAAGGAGTTTCTAACAAAATTCGCTACTGCCGCCACTTCTTCATCGCTCAACATCGTGCTATAAGGTGTCATCGGCACATTACCAGGATATTGTTTGCCATTCACTTCAATAGGACCATAGAGTCCGTGCAATATTATTTTTACGAGTCTATCAGGGCTTCCCGAAACCCATTTGCTTTTTTCAAGTGGTGGAAAACCAGAGTCTTGGAGACCTTTGCCATCGGCTTGATGACAAGTGACGCAATAACCTTCCCGATTGTAAATTTCCAAACCCTTTACATACAAACTACTCTTTTTATCAAGTGCTTGTGCTTGGTTTGAGTCTTTTATGTCTTGCGGTGGCTGTTTCAGATAATTGTAAATGATGCGTAAATGGTCATCCATGGGGTTCTTTTGGATATTATTAAGCACTTTTTGAAAGATATTTTTTTCTAACCATGTACTCGCAACCAAAGATTCCATACGCACCCGACCACTTTTATCATTGGCGGCTTGTACAATCATATCTGTCGCATTTTTAATTTTGTCTGTATTAAAACGCAAGACTTCAACAGCCGCAGCACGTACTCTTTCGTCTTTTACTTGGAGTAAAGTTTGTAGCAGTTTTTCATCAATCCGATTGATGCCCCAACTGACCCAAAGCCCTTCTAAACGGTTATGCTCATAATTTACATCCGTTTTATCAAGGTTTTTTAACCAAACTTGGAGTTTATTATAAACTTCTGTTTTATCCCGACCCCTCAGTTCTCTCCTTGTCCGATAGCGGCTGCGGTATTCAGGTAATTTTAAATTATCTAATAAAACTTCAATGTTTGCACCGTCAATTTTGGCAGGTGTGACCAACGGACGAGAAGGGTAGGAGATGCGGTAAATACGTCCATGTACATGGTCACGAAGTGGGTCCCGCGCATTGTGCTGCATGTGACCAATCAAAGTATTGTGCCAATCGGCAAGGTAAAGTGAGCCATCGGGTGCAATCTCCATATCCACAGGGCGGAAATTCGGGTCGGTGCTTTGCACCAAATCCATACGGTGTTTGGTCTTATAACCCGTACCATCATTCACAACTTGGTGCATTTTTGAGCCTAAAAAACCGATGGTATTATTGAGCAATAAATCGCCTTGCACTTCATCGGGAAAGTGGCGGCTGTATATGAATTCTAAGCCTGAGGTCGGGCGCACACGTTGTTTTTCCTCAATAATGGACTTCCCAGTAGGGGAGGAGTAGCCATAAACGGGTTTGACGGTGCCGGGTGTCATCCAAAAGGCATCAGGTCCCGAAGTCGCCAAGAAAAAGGGTTGCCCCCATGCGTCAAAAGCCGTACCCCAGGGATTTGGGATAGGTAATTGCGCCATTTTATCCAATTTTTTTTGATTGGGATTGTAGCGCATGAAGCCGCCGTTTGTGCCACGTACCGTTCTGTACGGCGTTTCGACGCTGGTATGCAGAAAAACGCCTTCGCCCATATAAATCGCACCCGATGGGTCGGCACAAAAAGCACTAATAACATGATGGGTATCGTGGTCGTCAAAACCGCTTAAAATAATCTCTACTTTGTCCGCTTTGTCGTCGCCATCGGTGTCCGTATAAAGTTTCAGATTCGTGCCTTGCGATATATAAACGCCTTCGGGCGCAAATTCAAAACCCGCAGGAATGTGCAAATGGTCTGCAAAAACGGTTAATTTATCGGCTTTAAAGTCATTGTCCGTATCTTCTAAAATGATGAGTTTGTCGTTAGGTTTGGGGTCGCCCGGGCGATAATGCGGATAGGTGGGCATCACGGCAACCCACAATCTGCCCTTATTGTCAAAGGCAATTTGGCTCGGATTGGCTAATTCTGGAAACTCTTTTTCAGAAGCAAACAAGTCAATTTTAAAGCCCGGTGCCATCGTGAATTTTTTCAAAGCATCTTCACCATATAAATAAGGTGAGTTTTCGCCAATGAGTTTTGAATTGGTTTCAACAGGCTTTAAAACCAGTGTTTTAGCATCGGCAGCCGCCACATCGTAAGGGTAACTATCTGTATTTTCACCCCCGTTGGCGTGAAAACCCGCTGCAAACCAGACAGCCGTGTCTCGAATAATCGTCATTTGGCGCACTTTTGTTACTTCATCGGGGTAATTATCAGGACCAAACGGCTTGAATCTGCGACCATAAACGTGGACACCGTTAGGGATTTTATAGTCATTGTGCCAAAACCAATCTTTATCTAAAACGGCTTCTTTGATGGCTTTTCTATTGTTTTCATTTTGAATACCATTGTTTTCAAAAAGCTGTTCAACCAAAAAAGGAGCCATTTTTTGATACCCCTCAGTATTGAGTTGGCAACCATCAATGGTCAATTGTTCACCCGTCTCAAACCATTTTTTAGTTGGATTAAAAACGTCTAAAAAAATCACATCGTATTGATTAGCAACAGCTTGTATGGCTTTTGTATAAAGTTCAAGATTTTTATTTTCTTGAATACCGTTGGGCAAATCGTATTTATCAGACAAATTTTGAAAGGCAATAGGAGAGACCAGTGCTAACTGAGGGGGTGCAACGCCATTGTATTTTTGCGCCAAAGTATGTTCTACAAAAGCACTTAATTCTGCTTTGAAATTATCCAAACCTTCGGCACCCGCAAAGGACTCGCTGTATCCAAAAAACGCCAAAAGAACATCTGTTTTTAGATTGGAAAGCCATTCATCAGGCTTTGGAAATGTGCCTCTACTATCGGAATTTTTAGCATGTTCCGTTTGAAATTTTTCAGCACCTGGAAACGCCCACGGGTCATTTCTGGCAGAATGAGGTCTGAATCCAGGCGTATCACCGCCATCGCACATATTGCGAATCGTTAAGTTGTGTTCTGGAAAACGCAGGTGCAATTCGGTATCAAAAACACCATAATTCAACATGCGTGAACCTAAATTGCCACCTATCAAAGATATGTGTGCGCCTTTTGATAATTGAATTTTCTTAGCCGATGAAGGCAAAAATGCCATAATTATCACCAACATTAAAACTGTAATCAGCCCGTTTCTTCTGGTCATCATTTTGTTTTTATTTAAAAATGCAATGATAGTTTTATTTGGTCAATTAAAGAAAGTAACAGTAGAAAATACTGAGGGGGGTAAAAATGTTGGTCGAAAAATTCCCAAAGATTAAAATTTAAAACATTTTTGTCGGATAATTGCGGACTTTGTAAACGGAAGTAAGGTATAGTAAACAGAAATTTGATTCG
>JANLQI010000119.1:0-2086 GCA_031367705.1 Saprospiraceae bacterium
TTTTTTTTGCAAAAAAAATAAAAAACCTATTCAATTTCCGTCTACTATACCTCCCCCTCAGTATTTTTTGGTAAAATCCTATCAATCGCCAATCCCAAACCCACACCTATTATATAACACCCCAAATCAGTCCACAAAAAACCTGAACCTAAAACGAGTGCGCCCATCGTCGTCGCTCTGAGTGCATTTATCCAATTACTTTGATAGAGTTGTGAAAGTTCAATAACAAAACACCATGTTATTGTTATTAAGGCATTGGTGAAAAGTGTTTTACGAATAAATAAAAACCGATAAATGAAGTAAAATAAGCTTGCCCAAAGTACATCACCTAAGTAGAGAAAAACCCATGAAGTTGGTTCTGAAAACTTGCGCGAAGCCAATCCTAAAATTATGATTAAAAGAATAAGGAGAAAATAGGTGGTTCTTTTTGTCATGCCCGTTGATGTTATCCGTTTTCTAAAATGTATTTGATATAAATATTGAAATTATATGAATCGTATTTCATTTAAAAAATATAATCGCCAATCGTTTTGCACGTAAAGTACGGTTACTTTTGGAAACAAGTGCGTCTAATATTGAATGCTTCGAATCAAAATGCTATGGAAATGCAGTAGATATTTCACAAATAGTTCTAATTTAGCCGCTTGATTATCAATTGTTTAGAATTGAGATAATCGAACAGATTCATTTTAATTATTTACATAAATTAAGCGGCATATAGGTTATGAAATATGATTCGTTACACGATTCAGAATTAATTGAAAAAATTAATGCTTCGGGTGATTCCTTTTGGTTTGGCATTTTGTACGATAGGCATGAGAAATTGGTCTATAACAAATGTTTGAGTATGCTCAAAAACCAAACCGATGCAGAAGACTTAACGCATGATATTTTTATTAAAGTATATGTAAGCCTTAAACAGTTTAAAGGCGAGTCGCAATTCAAAACATGGCTTTTTTCAATCACTTATAATTTTTGCATTTCCTTTTTGCGAAAGAAAAAAACGTTGCCTATTACTGCTGAGGAAAATGTTCCCGATACAGCCGATGGAACGGATATAGAAGATTCAGAACTTTTGAGCCTTAAAATTGAGCTTTTAAAATGGGCATTAGAAGAGATAAAACCCGATGAAAAAGCCATTTTATTTATGAAATATCAAGATGATATGAGTTTAAGAGACATAAGCGAAGCCTTAGAAATCTCTGAAAGTGCCGTGAAAATGCGCCTAAAAAGAGCGAAAGAAAAAGTAGTGTTATTATGTAAAGATAATAAAATTCAAGAATCATGACAGAAGAAACTAATCCATTCAAAGACATGGAGTCCAATGAGGACGCTCCCAAACAATTGAAAGAAAAGGTAATTAGAGATGTCAATTATCTGAAATTTATCACAGATATCGGCGATTTGTTTTCTTTTAAATACGTTGAAACGGTTCAAGCAATGTTCCAAACTGAGACAGGAAAAGAAGAGGCTACAAAATTGAAATAGGATTAAAACGCGTTCAATTTTTAAATAATTAAAATTTAATATTATGGATAGGTTTACAACTGTTGGACAAAATTTTTGGGATTCATTGAATGTTATGTGGCAAAAAGTATTTGAAACTGTGCCGAACATTCTGATTTCTATGCTCATCCTATTGATAGGCTGGTTAGTCGCTCGGAGTTTGTCTTTTTTGGTTTTTAAGGCCATTCAGTTGAGTAAGTTAGAACAATTTACAAGCAAAGCGATAGGCAGAGATGTTTCCGCAAACACGGATAATGGCGTGAATTTGGCGCAAATTGTCAAGAAAATCGTCTATTGGACGGTCGTTTTGCTTTTTGCCGTTTTTGCTTCCGAAACGCTCGGTTGGGTTGTTGTGACGCAGGAATTGGGCAATTTATTGACTTATTTGCCTAAGTTGTTCAGTGCTGTGGTCATTTTTATCATTGGACTTTACATCGCGGGGTTCATTCGTCAAGCCATTAATACGGGTATCAATTCGCTTCGTTTACAAGCTTCGGGTGTTGTTAGTACGGCTGCATATTATTTAATTATGATACTTGTGACAATTACGGCACTCAATCAAGCGGGGATAGATACGGGC
>JANLQI010000173.1:0-1978 GCA_031367705.1 Saprospiraceae bacterium
CGTTTTAGGCGCAGATTTCCAAACTTCTATGGTACGATGTATTTTTTCTGTACTGCCGTCGGTGTAGTTTATCGTTAAATCTATCGGAACAGGTTTAGTGCCTTTGGCTTCAATCGTGATGCGTTTGCGTTTGCCTTTTGATATAAAAGCAGTAATAGCCATATCGGGGATACCGTCGTCAAAAAACCAACGTTGCCAAAACCAATTGAGGTTTTTACCCGCACCCACATTCATACAATTAAAAAAGTCATAAGGCATGGGGTGTTTGCCATGCCATGTCTGTATATAATGGTGTAAAGCTTTAAAAAACAAGTCATCACCGAGCATGTCTTTGATATACAAATAACCCAAGCCCGGTTTTGGATAATTATTCGTGAAAGCCGTGATGCCTGTGATGTGCGTGGTCAATGTCATAATCGGCAAGTCCGCTTCTGTACCCGCCGAGGTTTCATAACGCTTCATACCATACTCATCTACAATGGTTGAATCAATCAGCGGCGACACTAACCGTTCCCCAATGGTTGCCCAACCTTCATCCATCCAAGCGTATTTGGTTTCATTGATGCCCATATAGAAAGGAAACATGGTGTGAAAGATTTCATGGTCGGTCAATTCTATACTTTGCGCTCTGTCTTCTACGGGATTATCATTGACCATCATCGGGTATTCCATTTGGTCTAAACCATCAAAAACCGTCTCATGGTTGTAAGGAAAGGGCCATTTTGGGAATTGATAACTCATAATCTCCACCGTTTTGCGGGCATCGCCAACAACATGGAAATAATCTTTATGCTTTGGATTAAATGCCGCATCTACCCGCGTTCTTCTGCCTGTGGATTTGTCAACCACCAAACTCGACGATTGCCAGATATAATGATTGCTCGTTGCAAATACAAAATCAGTGACGTTTTGGGCTTCAAACTGCCATGTATTGGTGGCATTTTGGGTTGTGATACCACCTGTTTTCACATCTGTGGTGTCAATAATAGTCGTGATAGCATCATTCTTTTCCGCAAAAGCCAATCTTTCACAGTATTTTGAGGACAAGACATCCGCACAGTTTTGCAAATCACCCGTTGCCCACACCACATAATCCTTTGGGACAGTAATCTGCCCTTTAAAATCACAAAAATCATTGTAAAACTCTTGTGAACCAATATAAGGATGGCGATTCCAACCATCAATATCGTCATAAACGGCAATGCGCGGGAAAAAATAAGCGATAAAATACGCGCCGTCTTCCACTTCTCCTGTCCGATTGTGTGAACCTTTATTCAAAACATATTGGTAAGTGATTTTGAAATGCAGCGTTTGTTTGGGTGCTAATGGTTTGATATCAACAGACATATTGGTCGCCTCCATTTTGAGCTTTTGAACGTCTTGCAGGTCATCATTTATGGAAAGATTTTGAATCGTCACGCCTTCATTCGCATCTTCCATATCAATGTTTGATGCTCTGGCTGCTCCTTTTTTATAATAATTGGGATAGAGTTTAAATAGGATTTCTTTCAAAGTATCTGGACTCTCGTTGGTGTAAACAATGTCTTCTGAGCCTTGAATGAGTCTTGTCGCAGGTTCAAAATGGGCTTTAATATCGTAAGCCGCATGATTTTGCCAATAGTTTTTACCGACTTGACCACTTGGTGAACGTGTGCCTTTGTCGTAAGTCGCTTGTAGGTTTTTAGCGATGGGCAAACGGACATTGTCAAAGGTTTGCGCTTGTAATGTTGTAAACGCCATCAACAGAATTAAAGAGAAGAAGGTGTATTTCATTCATTTCATTTTTTATTGAAAATATTAGTTTATCAAACGTATTTTACTGAGGGGGTAGCAAGTCGTTTGTTTTTGTTTCAAAGGTAAGTAAATAATGATGAACGATAAATGATGAACGATGAATGAACGTAAAGCGTTGATTATCAAATACCAGCACGGCATCCAATTTTCCGTTTATTTTTGTTTACCTACTTATTTATCTGAT
>JANLQI010000524.1:0-5225 GCA_031367705.1 Saprospiraceae bacterium
CTCAGTCAATAAATAGCCAAAACGAAGATTGTAGCATAGCGGCAATTCTATGAATTACCGACACATCGTAAGGCTATTGACTGTGTTGTTTTTCAGCGTACTTTGGAAATCCTTCGTACACCCCTAATGATGAATGATGAAATCTATCATTTTTAATCATAAAACATTGCAAATCAATGTTTAAAATTCATCACTCATCACTCATCATTCAATAAAAAAAAGCCTCCCATTTCAATACATCGAGATGGGAGGCTTCTGTTTTAAAAAGGTCGAAAAAAAAATGATTGAATCGGTTTTTGGTTCACAACCGATGTACTGAGGGTTTTTACAACCCTCGCGTACACGTGAAAATTTTTTCTGGTTTTTGGAAAAAAATCATCATTCACATGCACAACAAGATTTGATTATCAAACCCCCTCAGTATCCGGCAGCAAATACGCTTTTAAACCTTTATTGCAAATCTCATGAAGAAGTGCCGAATTTGGGAAACTCACTTTCGTAAGTTCAGAGACAAATCGCTTTCGTTTGTCGTTTTTTAATTGTTCATTCAAAAATACGATTGCATGACGAAGAATAAACTTTTAATGTGTTAATGAAATGCAAACATTTGTTAATGCTTTCATTAAGAAACGGCAGTGAGCGAAAAATGATTCAACTCATTTGACAAGTAGCCAAATTATTATCTTTGAAAATGGGCGGGACACAACTCTACTTAGTTTACAATTCAAAATATCTATTTGAACAGTATCAGAATTTAATTTCTATTTACTTTTATTATTCGAAATAATAAGAAGTCAATTTTAAATTAGGTTCTGTAAAATTTTGAAGTATTTTGGGGTGAACCGATGACTTTGTAGCGGCAGCTTATCTTCCTACCTTTGCATTACCAATTTAAGAAAGGTAAAACTATTCTACCTATTAATTATCAAACATTTTTTAAGACTAATTTTAAGACTAAAAGCCAATTAATTATTTAAACATTTAAAAAAGATTCATTCATGAAAGCATTATTGGACAACAGAGGCATGGCACTACTTTCGTTTGCCGCCCTATTAATCATCTGCTGCGTTGCAGCCGTTTATCCCGCATCTAATCCCGTTGCTAAAGACCCATTTGATGGCGTTATGACAGGCAATATCGCTTGGATGATAGTCGCTTCGAGCTTGGTACTTTTGATGACACCAGGCTTGGCGTTCTTTTATGGAGGTATGGTTTCTGCGCGCAATATCATTTCAACCATGCTGCAAAGTTTCATCGCTCTTGGCGTTGTTAGTTTGTTATGGTTCGTCGTTGGCTTCAGCCTTGCTTTTGGAGATGACGTAGGTGGCTTAGGCATCGTCGGTAATCCAATGACATTCTTTATGTTCAACAACGTAGGGACTGTACCGCATCCAACACTCGGTGGTGGCTTGCCATTGGTACTTTTCGCAGCATTTCAGTTGAAATTTGCGATTATCACGCCCGCTTTGATAACCGGTTCATTCGCTGAACGTGTTCGTTTTTGGGGTTATATCGTCTTCATTAACTTATTCGTACTTGTTATATATTGCCCATTGGCGCACATGGCTTGGCATCCAGAAGGGTTGCTTTTCAAAAAAGGTGTCTTAGACTTTGCGGGTGGCACAGTTGTACACATTTCGGCAGGTTTGGCAGCTTTGGCAGGTGCGATGTTCTTAGGTCGTCGCAAAAATGCGGGAGAAACTTTACCCGTCAATATTCCATATGTAATCCTTGGCACAGGTTTACTTTGGTTCGGCTGGTTCGGTTTCAATGCAGGTTCAGCATTGGCTGCCAATGCTTTAGCAATTAAAGCATTCGTCAATACGAACTTAGCATCCGCAGTAGCAGCTATCAGTTGGATTATGATGGATACCGTTAGAGGTAAAAAACCATCTGCTTTAGGTGCTTGTATTGGTGCCGTTGTCGGTTTGGTTGCTATCACACCCGCAGCAGGTTATGTCAGTTATGGTCCAAGTCTTTTCATCGGTTTTTCAGCCGCACTTGTTAGTAACTACGCTGTTGTTGCTTTCAAAAAGACAAGTATTGACGATACATTAGATGTTTTTCCTTGCCACGGTATTGGTGGTATCACAGGTATGATACTTACAGCAGTCTTCGCTACTGAGGGAGGCAAAGGTGTCATCACAGGTGAGTGGAATTTGATGTTGCAACATTTGATAGCATTGGCTATTGTTGTGCCTTTTGCTTTCGGCGGTTCTTATTTACTGTTCAAATTGACAGCATTAATTACGCCACTACGTGTGGATGAAGAAGAAGAGGAAGCTGGTTTGGACATCAGCCAACACGATGAAACATTCATCTTAGAATCCGCTACCTTATAAGAATCCTCTAAGAAATTTGATTTGGTTAGTCAAAACAATAAATTAGATTTGAGGCAGAGAGCATATATGTGCTTTCTGCCTTTTTTGTTTTAAACAATAAAAAAAAGTGATTGACTTTTGCCAATCACTCTTTTTTTGAAGTATGACCCCCTCAGTATTTTAAAGTCAAAATCGTTACAAATCCTTTTACTTCAAGCCCTATTATGCTGCTGTTTTCAACTCTACATCAATAGACATATCAGCCAATAACGTTTTTAATTGTCCAAGAAAATCATTTTTCATATCAATCCATTGTTGGATATACAAAGCAGACATATCAGCCTCTTTGTTACGGATAATGGTCTTGTTTATCCTCTCAATAGATTCAATTGTGTGCAAAATTTCTATTGTTTTTTCATTTTCTATTTCCAAAGTCTTCATATTTTTCAAAAATTTAGTTGAATAAATCCTTTTCTTCGAGCTTGTCTATCGTGTCCATATAGCTTTTTCCAATCAGCTGTATTATTAACGTGTAACAGCACTCATAAAATGTGTTTCAGGAAAAACTGGTTCAAAATAAGCATCTAAACCATATTGTTTAAAAATTTGAGCAAGCTCATGCAATCTTTTTTCAAATTTACGATAAAAAGTTGAATCTACAAAACTCACAAAATCAATATCTTTTGGAAATGTTTTTTGTGTGGTAAAGCTACCATCTACATATTGGTAAAAATGACCAATTGGCATTCCTTTTAGAATACCAATGAATTCAATATATTCATCAAATAGAAGTTTCCGATGTGTATTGAATGCAAAAAGCGTTTGAAATGTTTCTAAATCTGCTTCAACAGACAGATAGGGCTTAATAAAACCGTTTTCATCAAATCGTATGTCCATAATTTTTTGTTTTCAATGAATTTTAAAATATTAAAGCCCTAAAAGTAAATCACCTTTCCTAATCAAACAAATTTTTTGGTAAAACTTAAAACATATTTTTTAGAAATATGGAAAAACTTATTTTTTATTTCACCCCTCAGTATTTCACAAAAGCCCCCTCAAACCCCGCTAAAAACCGCTCCCCAATCGGTATCTCAACCTTACCAATCTGCAATTTACTTTTTTGAAAAGATGAAATTTTAGACAACGAAATGATGAAGGATTGATGCACCCGACAAAAATCTGTTTTAGGCAGTTTGGCTTCCATTTTTTTGAGGTTTAGGCGTGTTAAAATCGGTCTATCGCGGTTTGTTGTATATATTTTGACATAATCCTTCAAGCCTTCGATGTAAAGAATTTCGTCTGTAAAGAGTTTAATTTTATTGTATTCTGAAAAAACAAACACATGCTGACGTTGTTGTGGCACATCTTGTTGCAGCATCGCAAAGCGTTCAAGCGCACGTTCCGCCGCTGTTTTAAAACGGTCAAAAGGAATCGGTTTCAAGAGATAATCCACCACATTCAGCTCAAAACCTTCCAAAGCATACTGTTCATAAGCAGTTGTGAAAATAACCAAAGGCGGATTTTCGAGTCCACGCAAAAAATCAGTACCCCTCAGTATCGGCATCTGAATATCCAGAAAAAGGAGGTCAATACCGCCTTCATTTATGCGTTTTTCCGCTTCATTTGCATTGGAATAGGTGCTGTCTAAGGCTAAAAATGGTATTTTTAGAATATCATCAGCCAATATTTCCAAAGCAAAAGGTTCGTCGTCAACAGCGATGCAGCGTAAGGTCATGCCCATTCTATTTTTAGGTAAACGTGAAAGGTATCGTCTTTTTCAGTGATGTTTAAGGTGTGCCGATTCGGATAATGCAAAGCTAAACGCTTTTGCACATTTTGAACACCTATACCCGAATCATCGGACTCCGAAGGTTTGTTTTCTTCGAAAATATGGTTGCGGCTTTCAAAAATCAAAGCCTCATCAGTCGTGCGTATCGAAATGATGATTTCTGAATGAATTTGACTGTGAAAACCATATTTAAACGCATTTTCCACAAATGAAATCAACAAAAGTGGCTCAATCGAATGTCCTCGAATCGTCCCTTCTTGCGTAAATTGAACCGCATCAGGATTCGTCAAACGCATTTTTTGAAGGTCAATATAGTTATGCAAATGATTGACTTCTTGCTCCAATGACACTTTATCCTTATTGGTTTGATAAATCATATAACGCAACAATTGCGATAATTTGACAATCGCATCTTCCGTCGCCGCCGACTTTTGACGCGCCAACCAACGGATATTGTTCAAAGTATTGAACAAAAAATGTGGACTGATTTGCAATTTCAAAACCGACAATTCTGCCGCCATTTTCTCCAAAGCCATTTGCTGTTTTTCTTCTGCGTGTCGCAGTCTATCACGCTGCAAAGCCATACCCGTACTCACACCAACAACCAAACTAAACGACAAAACCGTACCCAGCAACCGCGCCAAACCCGACCTATCTTTGGGCAAAGGCGGACGCATATACGTCAATGAAGGCTGCATCAATTCGGGTAGTTGTGGGCGAGGCGGTGGAGCCATGTTTTGATTAGAAAATCTATCAATCGCCATCAAAACGACAAAACTGACCATCAATATACCAAAAGAAAGAAAGACCTTTTTCTTTTTTAAAATATTGGGTGTCAATATTTTAAGATTTAAATAAAAAACACCCATTAAAAAAATAACACTGACCAATCTGTTAGAAAGATAGAAATTGAATGACTCCATCTGAAAACTATCCGTCATCATAAAGAACGAAAATGGTAGAAAAGTAAAAATCAACCACCCGAATATATGCCACAAAAAGGTGTTTTTTTCAAAAAATTGCATTGTTGCTGTTTTAATTTGTATGCGACTTATGTTATAGAGCTACGCTCCGATTTGAAAGAATTTATAGAAGCATTTGCTACCAACGTTTAG
>JANLQI010000528.1:0-5535 GCA_031367705.1 Saprospiraceae bacterium
AAAAAAAATCAGTGGTCTAAAAATCAATCAAGCATCTTCTTCCATTCATACACCCGCATCATCAACTCAACAGGTGTAATCGCATTCAAATCCATTTCGTCCAATGCTTTTTTGATTTTATCCAATCGTGGGTCGCCAATATCGAAGAAATTGAGCTGCATGGGTTTTGCGACGTTGCTTAATGTGTCTTTGATGTTTTTTTGATTGCCTTTGGGCTTTTCGCCTTTGGTGTGCGTATCGGCTGTTTCGCCACTGTTGACCAATGACTCGCGGCTGTCTTCCAATTGGTGCAAAATTTCATTGGCTCTTTCGACAATGGTGCGGGGCATTCCTGCCATGCGGGCGACATGCACACCAAATGAATGTTCTGAGCCGCCTTGTGTCAGTTTTCTGAGGAAAATAACTTTTTGACCAATCTCTTTGGTGGCAACATGGTAGTTTTTGATGCGGGTAAACTTTTCGCTCAATTCATTGAGTTCATGGTAATGGGTTGCAAACAAGGTTTTGGGACGGGCTTCGTTTTCATGCAGAAATTCAGCGATAGACCACGCAATCGAAATGCCATCATAAGTAGAAGTGCCGCGCCCAATTTCATCCAAGAGTATCAAACTGCGCTCAGAGATATTGTTCATGATGGACGCTGTTTCGTTCATCTCGACCATAAACGTGGATTCGCCGCTTGAGATATTGTCACTCGCACCAACACGTGTAAATACTTTATCCAATATCCCCAAATGCACAGACGCTGCGGGTACATAACTGCCCATTTGTGCCATCAAACATATCAAAGCGGTTTGCCGCAACAAGGCAGATTTACCTGCCATATTGGGCCCTGTTATCATGAGTATTTGTTGGTCGTCTGGGTCGAGGAAAACATCGTTTGGCACATAGGTTTCGCCAATGGGTAATTGCTGCTCGATGACGGGGTGACGGCCTTGCTTTATGTTAATGGTGAATGGTGAATGGTGCTGCTTCGTTACCTCGCAGTTGGTGGTGAATGGTGAATCTTGGGTATTCTCTGTTTGGTCTTCACTTTTCACTTTTATCTTTTCACTTTTCACTGTCACCCCCTCAGTAAAAATGGGTTTTGAGTAATTGTTTTTAACGGCGATTTCTGCGAAACTTCTGAGACAATCAATGATGCCGATGACGCTGGCATTGTGTTGTATGGGCTTAACGGCATCTAAGATTGAGCCGACGAGTTGTTGGAACAACAGTTCTTCGATGGCGGTCATCTTTTCTTCGGCGGTCAATATCTTTTCTTCCAATACTTTCAGTTCTGGCGTGATATACCTTTCGGCATTGGCAAGGGTTTGTTTCCGAATCCAATTCTCAGGCACGCCCATGTGTTTGTAACGGGCAGTGACTTCGAGGTAATAGCCAAAAACGGAATTGAAACCTATCTTTAAATTGGTGATACCTGTCTTTTCACTTTCTTTAGTTTGAATATCAATCAACAACTGTTGGGCATTGCGAATGACGTGGCGCAAGTCGTCGAGTTCCGTGTGTGCGCCATCAGCGATTGCCCCACCCTTTTGAATATTGACAGGCGGTTCAGCGACGAGTATCTTTTCTATTTCATCTCTTACGACTTTACAAGGATTCAGACTGTCGCCTAATTTTTGGAGATAAGGATTTGCCCCCCTCAGTATCAACATCATTGGTTCGATGGTGGCGAGGGAACGCGCGAGTTGTCGGACTTCGCGCGGGTTAATCTTTCCCAAAGGCACTTTAGAGATGAGTCTTTCTAAATCTCCTATTTGTCGAATCAGCGTTTCTAATTCTGTTTTAAAATGGGAATGGTTGATTAGAAAGTCAACCGAATCCAAACGTTGGTCAATCAATACAGGTGATTTCAAAGGCAGCACGACCCATTTCTTCATCAGTCGTGCGCCCATCGGCGACATGGTTTTGTCCAAGACATCTAAAAGCGAACGACCGCTTTCATGCGTCGCATGAATCAATTCCAGATTGCGAATCGTGAAACGATCCAACCACACATATTTATCGGGCAATAAACGGGCGATGTGGTTGATGTGTTTGAGGTTTGTATTTTCCGTTGCAGCGAGATAGTGCAAGGCTGCACCCGCTGCTGTTTGCGCGAGGTTCATGTCTTCAATACCAAAACCTTTTAAAGTTTGCGTGCCGAAATGTTGTAGGAGTTTCTCTCTGCCATAGTCTTGTTGAAACACCCATTCATCAAGTGCAAAAGTGTAGTATTTATCATTGAAACGTTCTTGAAAATCCTTAGAATGACCTTTTTGGAACAATACTTCGGCAGGTTGAAAGGTTTGAAACACTTTTTCAACATACGCCCAATCCCCCTCAGTCACAAGGAACTCGCCCGTTGAAATATCTAAAAAAGCAATGCCGACTTCGTTTTTTGATACCGCCAAAGCGGCTAAATAGTTGTTGCGCCCTTGGTCTAATAGTTTATCATCAGACGTTACTCCAGGCGTAATGACTTCTACAACACCGCGCCTAACGACTCTGCCTGCCACAGGTTTCTCCAATTGTTCACAAATAGCGACCCGATGCCCTGCCCTAACGAGTTTTGGCAAGTAATTGTCCACAGAATGATGCGGAAAACCTGCGAGTTCAACATTTGCGCCGCCGTTGTTGCGTGCCGTTAGCACAATGCCCAAAACTTGTGAAGCGACTATGGCATCTTCACCAAAAGTTTCATAAAAATCACCGATGCGAAAGAGAAGAATGGTATCAGGGTATTTGGCTTTTGATTCAAAGTATTGGCGCATTAACGGTGTTACGTTGTCGGGACCGTTTTTTTTGTTGGGTTTGCTGCCTGCTTTGGGCGGTCTTGCCATAGTTGTTGGATGTTTTACTTGAAAAATTGAATTCGTGAGGGGGCAAAGTTAGTTTTTTTTGACCACTGATTGGGGTTTTTAGACCACTGATTAGACTGATGCGACTGATTTACGCTGATTTTTCTGTTTTTGACCACTGATTAGACTGATGCGACTGATTTGCTCTGATTTTTCTGTTTATACATAATAATCAGAAAAGAAATCAGTGAAAATCAGTCGCATCAGTCTAATCAGTGGTCAAAAAAGATATACGATGATAAAAAATATTTTTTGATGTTATGTTCATTGAGTGTTACAGGCTACCTTGTTTGTTATTAACATTATTATTTCATTATTAAAACCAATATGATGGTAAACGAAACTTATTTGCACTCGGAGATTACTTCACAAATTCACAAAGCATTTTTTAAAGTGTATAACACCTTGGGATATGGCTTTTTAGAAAAGGTTTATGAAAGAGCTTTGATGATAGAATTGAAAAAGATAGGTCTTACAGCAGAAAAACAAGTAGAAATCAAAGTGTTCTATGAAGGAGAAATTATTGGAGAATATAAAGCAGATATTATTGTAGCAGATAAAGTCATATTGGAGTTAAAAGCAGCTGAATCATTGTGTGAGGAAAATGAAGCTCAATTACTCAACTATCTGAAAGCAACAGAAATAGAAATAGGTTTATTGCTTAATTTTGGACTAAAGCCACAAACAAAAAGGAAGATATTTACGAATGATAAAAAACCTTCTTTGGGTAGATGATCTTGTTTTGACCACTGATTGGACTGATGCGACTGGTTTACTCTGATTTTTCTGTTTATACATAGTAATCAGAAAAGAAAATCAGTGTAAATCAGTCGCATCAGTCTAATCAGTGGTCAAAAAAAACAAATCAGTGGTCTAAAAATCATTTTTTTTTCAAACAATTGAAGAATCATAGACGATAATTTGTTGTTTCACGTTTAAATGTTAAAATTTGCTGCATTAATTCACTAACTTCTTGACAATGAAACCATTAGAAGAAGTCCTATTTAAACAAAAACCTAACTATCGGACAACTATGAAGCCAAAACTGATTTTGTGCCTGTTGTTTGTCGTGACTCTCAGTTCCGAAATCTTCGCCCAAGCGACGACGGTTTTTACGGAAGCCAACCTTTCATATAAGCGAGGTATGGATTTTTACGACAAAGGAATCTATAATTTAGCGATGCAAGAGTTTTACGTCGCACTCACCCAATTACGCCCTGCGCCTGAGCCAGAAGCGCGTTTACTGAGGGGTCAAGCGGAATTGTTTTATGCCAAAGCGGCTGTCCGATCAGGACAACCCAACGGCGAACAATTGATGTTTGACTATATCCGTCGCTATTCGCCCGACCCTTTGGCTGGTCAAGCCGCTATTGAAATGGGTGATTATTACTTCAATCTAAATAAACTAGATAAGGCATTGGATTTTTACAATGCTTTGAACGCTTCTGATTTGCCCGCCAATCAACGCGACGAGTTGTATTTCAAACAGGGTTATGCCTACTTCGTGCAGAAGAAGTTTCCACAAGCCAAAGGAAATTTCTCTAAGGTTAAGGACTTAACCTCGTTTAAATATTATAACGAGGCGAACTACTACTACGGCATGTGTGCGTTTTTCGACAACAACCTCGACGATGCCGCGCGGAGTTTCCAAAGAGTGGCTTCTTCCAAGCAATATGCGGCGGTTGTGCCTTATAATCTTGTGCAGATATACGCTGCACAGCGCGATTGGGACAAGGTTTTGCAAGCGGGTCTATCTGCCATAGAAGACACGAAGGTTAAAAACTATAAGCAAATCAATCAATTGATTGGTCAAGCCTATTTTGAGAAAAAACGATTTGACCAAGCCGAAAGATACCTTTTAGAAGGTGCTGACGGCAATGCCAATATGCGGGCAGAAGATTACTATCAATTGGGTTTCTGTCAACATCGCAACGGTCACTACGACAAAGCGGCAACTTCATTGGAAAATTTGAGTGGTCAGAACTCCGCCATTGGTCAAAACGGCATGTATTTATTAGGCGATTGTTATTTGCGCATGGGCAATAGACCGCGGGCGAAAAACGCTTTCTCGATTGCATCACGTATGCCTTACGACCCCTCAGTACAAGAGGAGTCTCAATGGAATTATGCTAAGTTGGCTTATGAATTGAAGCAAACGCAAGAAGCGGTTGATGCTTTTCAAGCGATACCTTCAACGTCTAAAAACTATACAGAAGCTCAAGGTTTATTGTCTGACGTATTGTTGCAAACACGAAACTACGACGAAGCTTTGCGCATCATCACTTTGACACCGAACAAAACACCTAAGCTACGGGAAGCTGCCCAAAAAGCACAAGCTTATCGCGGTATGCAGTTGTATCAAGCGGGTGATAAACTCGGTGCTAAAACCTATTTTGAACGCAGTTTAGCCGATGCCCCCGATGCCGCCACAAAAGCGATGTCTAATTATTGGTTGGGTTATATCACTTACGATTTGAAGGATTTCAATGCCAGCCAACGTTATATGGGTACTTTTTTAAACATGGCTAAAACGATTGGTCAATTACCTGCTGAGTCGTCTTTGAATATGGCTAATTATATTCAAGGCTATAATTATCTGAAAGAGAAAAACTATGCAACCGCATTGACCTATTTCCAGAATACCGTTTCAGGTATTAGGCGCGAATACGATTATATTTCAAACGATTATATC
>JANLQI010000179.1:0-40722 GCA_031367705.1 Saprospiraceae bacterium
TTATTATGAAAAAAATATTTCTATTAATTATGTATAATATTTTCTTTACAAGTAATTTTTTTGGACAGACTGGACGTATTGATTGTTTTATAGGTCAAGGTGATTGTTCTAAACCTGATCCATTAACTTCAATTACGTATAGTCCAGGAATTGATAGTCCTGATGGTTGGAGTTTTAAGTCTGCTAAATGGAGTGTTACTCCAGCAAGTGACATTTCTTCTTCTACGCAAAACACGGATGGCACATTTGATGTAACCTGGAAAAACGTCAACAATACCAATCAAAAAAAAGTTACGTTGACAATAACAGTCCAAAAAGGTACTTCAACAAAAGACCTATCTGCTGTTGAAAAAGTGATTACTCTCAAGTACATTAGTGAAATCACCCAACTCAATATCAGTGGTAATGTGTCTAACACAACAATATCAAATGGAGGTGGTACTGAAATAGCTTGTGGTTTACAAAATCTTACTTTCAGCATTCCTGCGCCTACAACTTCTCCTACTTCTCCTATCAATTACAAATGGATATTTCCTTGGGGAACACAAATAACATCTACCCCCTCAATATCAACTATAAGTAATGTTGGACAAGCAGATGGTAGTGCTAGGGTAGAGGCAAACAGGACAGATGGCAATTTAGTTCAAGTTCTTAACTTTAATATTACACGTCCACGAGTAGTAAATTCTTCTGTTTCTGCAATTGATGGTAGTTCTATATCTAAAGGAATTTGTCTGGGACAAATCAAAACTTTTTATGCGAATAATAATGGAAGTGTAACATCCTATGTTTGGTCAACAAGTGGAGGTCTCACCTCCTACTCTCCGCAAGGGGCTCCTAATTATGTTCTCATAAGTGGTACATCAGAAGGCATTTTGAGTATAACTGTTGATAATGCTTGTCAATCAGCTAAAACAACAACCTATCCTATTTATATTGGCACTACTACTATTACTTCTGCAACAGTTGATTGGCAGCCGCTTGCCTATCCGAATTACATCAATAATCCTGGTTTTTTGACCATTAATGTTAATAATGTAGAAGGTTCAAGCACGAACTGGACAATATTGAATGGTGCAGGGAGTATTTACTATGCTGGACAAAATCAAGTATCGGTATATGCCTACCCTTTTATGCGTGTTGAGGGCGTTACTTCCAATCACTGTGGAACAGGAGAAGCACGGACTTTCTATGTCCAAGACATCAGCAACGGTTATTACCGCATGGCATCACCCAATCCAGCAACAAGCATCATCAGTAGCGATATTTTAGCGATGGATGCACTCAAAAAAGTCACTTTGGTCAGTGCGGCACGTTCTGGCATTGTGCGTATGTACAATGCGAATGGCTCACTGAATGCAGATACGCATAGGAACAACAATCTTCTTTCATTTGATACAGGCAATTTACCGCGTGGGCTTTATTATCTAAACTTCTTCTTTGAAGGTAACAGAAATTTTACAGAACAGATTGAATTGAATTAAAATAAAGCTGTTGTAGTGAGCCTTCAAAGGCTTACTACAACAGCTTTTAAAATTTATCTCTTTCTAAAGATATCTTTCTCGAATAATATTCAGATGATGCCTTTGATGCCCATAAATGAGATTCACAAGTGCGGCTACAGAGATTTTATTATTATTCGATAATCCTTTTCTTTTCAAGGATTTTCTATCCAAAGTCTTGATAAAAGCGATATTGGCAGTCCTTAAAGCCGTGCCTTCTTTCAAAATATCCTTGATTTTTCGCGCATTCGCATTCGCCACTGGCACATAGACATTTTCATCAAAACCTGCTAAAGCCGTTTCATCAGCCCTTGCAAAACGCAAAGCACGATAAGCAAAAATGCGTTCAGCATCCATCAAATGGACTAAAATATCCTTGATTGTCCACTTCCCTTCCGCATAACGATACGTCAGTTTTTCTTCGGGCAATGACAATATCAATTGCTCTGTTTCCTTTTGAATCTCCTTCAAATGCTTCAATAAATTGCCATCATCAGGTACTTGGTTGATGTAATTTTGAAAATAAGGTGCATAATCACCGACAGCTGGTTTGGTTATTTTTGCCATAAAAAAGTTTTTATTGATTAAAAAAGAAAAAAGTGGTTCAAAATATGATTGTGTTTTAGAGCATCAAATCCTCTTTTACTGAGGGGATCTAAAATAGTGAATTTGACATCAAAATAACGCATTTTTTGAACACTACCCTTCGTTTTGTTAATTAATTTTAATTTTGACACTTAAAAATACGCCTAAAACTCTAATGTTTTTACCCGATTATATGAAAAACTTATGCCTTTTAGCATGGATTTCTACTCTATTTCTTAGTTGCTCTCATGCACAGCCCCCCCTCAGTATTCAAACCGCAAATGACTATGTGCCGCCCTACAAAGGAGCTTTTGGCTACGGGTCTAATATGGGCTACTATAAACCACATTCCGACGAAGAAATTGCCGATTTTGCAGCAAAAGCAGGTGTTCAGACACTACGCCCCGCCATGTTTGCCTATTTTGTTGAGCAATGGGGCTACGATGCACGTGTTCCTGCTTTTCAACATTACGCATCTTTGGGCATGAAAGACCATGTCATGTTCATCGGTTATCCACCAAAATCGCAGCGTGACAATACAATTTATTGTGGTAAGGACTCATCTGTTCTTTTTGCCAATATGTACGAACCGATTTGGGACAATGGCGAGAATGGTACGCCCGTAAATGACAAGAACTTTTATGCACTTTATGTTTGGAAAACGGTCAAAACCTACGGAAAATGGGTCAAATTTTGGGAAATTTGGAATGAACCTGACTATGCCAATACCTATAAAACCATGTTGCCTCCAGGAACGCCTGGCTCTTGGTGGAACGCCAATCCTGACCCTTGTGAGTATGCCCTACATGCACCTGTTCAACACTATATTCGCATATTGCGCATCAGTTATGAAGTCATCAAAAAAATAGACCCTACGGCTTATGTTTGCACAGGTGGCATTGGTTTCCCCAGTTTTTTAGATGCCCTTTGCCGTCAAACAGACAACCCAACCGGCGGTGGAGTGACCCCTCAGTATCCGTTGAAAGGTGGGGCGTATTTTGATGTTTTGAGCTATCATTCCTATCCGCACATAGACGGTTCGGTGCGTGAATGGAGCGACAAAATCAATGGTTTTGAGCAATATCGCCATTCAGACCGCGCAGTCAAAGGCGTTTTTAAAAGGAAAATAGAATTTGAAAACGTTTTAAAAAAGTATGGTTACAACGGTGCGACCTATCCTAAAAAACATTTTATCATCACAGAATCTAATATTCCTGCCAAAGAATTTGGCGAATTTATGGGCAGCCATGAAGCACAACGCAATTTTTTGATGAAATGCCTTGTCAAATCGCAGGTTAATGGGTTACTACAATTTCATGTGTACAGTGTGGCACAGCTAAAAGAATATGATACTGCCCACAATGAATTTGACCTCATGGGTTTATACAGTCCTCTTGAAAATACGCCTAATGATAAGGTGAAAATACAGGAATCGGGCATCGCCTATGCCACAACCTCTGAAATACTGAGGGGGTATCGCTACGATGCTTTTGAAACAGGAAACCTCAATTTACCGCCCGAAATAGACGGTGCGACCTTCAAAAATGACGCAACTGGTGATTTTATCTATTGCCTTTGGGCAAAAACGAATACAGACCTTTCAGAAGAAGCGGAGACGACTTATACATTTTCAGCGACCCTTAACATGACGTATATTCAAAGGCGTTTGTGGAATTATTCGCAGACACATGATGCCCAAATTCTAAGTTCACGGAATGTTAAATTGACAGGAACACCTGCTTTTTTCAGAAAAGGGCAACTGGATTTAGGTAAAATGTCTGAAAAGGAAACGTTTTATTGTTTTCAAAGCCCTGCCACAAATGAGTTTTTTATTAATTATCGAGTTGAAAAGCCTGCGATTGCAGACCTTAAAATATTTGACGTTAACAATAAAAAAGACATTCAACTATTTGATAATCAAGAAATTGAAGAAGGGCTGCATCAATGGCACGTCAATACTGAGGGGTATGCCAAAGGAATTTATATTGTTCAATTGTGGATTGGGAAACAGATATTTAACAATAAGTTTTATGTGGCAAAGTAGGATTATGAGATTTTGGGATTAAAAGAACAAAGACGATAAGACACATCATGGTCTTATCGTCTTTGTTCTTTTAATCCTAAAATCTTGAACCTCAATCCTTCTCAGTACGTCTTGAAGAAGCACCACTGCGGTAACGTCCCCAAGAAAAACCAAATTTAAGATTTACTTGACCATAAAAGCCTGAAAATGATTTATCTGTGTATTTGGTAAAATCTGAATCCAAGATAGCCCGGTAACCTGCCATAACATCTAAGTGACACCAACGAGTCAAATTCGCTTCAAGACCAACGGCGGGTTGCAGCATAAAGACTTTATCTCTTTGTTCGCCTGTTACATCCAATCTGCCAGAACCAATGCCTAAACTTATATTTGGATGAATAGGGCGGTAAGAACTCGGTGTATAACCCAAAAGTAGGCTGTTTGAGCGCAGCGAAAATGAGTTTGTATTGTCAAGCCGTTGGTCACTGATGTTGTAGTGCAGACCACCCACATAGAGTTTTTTTCCAAACTCCAAAGCCCAAATACCGCCATTATAACCCGAATATTTGTTATCGAATTGTCCCATATTGTAAGTCCAACCGCCCCAAGCACCTGAAAAACCAAGTCCTTGTTCACCAATAATGGTTTCTTCGCGTTGTGCAAAAAGAGATGAGGTTGCTGCGAGAATCATAAGCATTGCAAATAACTTTTTCATATTCTAAATTTTTTTTAAAGTGACTAATGATTTTTTTAACTGTATATCAGAAAGACATTTCAAAGTTAATAACCCCTATGTCTGATGCAATAAAAAAGTCAAGGCTTAACGAAACCTTGACTTTTTGCCCTTTTCTTTAACAATTCCTTTATAATTGATGATGAATGATGAAATATGAATGATGAATATAAAATCACTTTTACAAATTCATCATTCATATTTCATCATTCATCATTCCCCTTAATCATCATTCATCATGCGGTAAGGAATACGTTGAACGATGGAGCGCCCCAAAGTTACTTCATCAGCATACTCCAATTCGCCGCCAAATGAAATGCCACGCGCCAATGTTGATACTTTAACCTCATGCAAACTCAATTTTTTTGAGACATAATAAATAGTAGTATCCCCTTCAATGGTTGGCGAAACAGCCATGATAATTTCTTTAATTTCACGTTGTGCAATCCTATCCATTAACGAATCAATGTTCAAATCCTGTGGTCCAACACCTTCAATGGGCGAAATAACACCGCCAAGAATATGATACAGACCTCGAAATTGCCCCGTTTCTTCAACTGCCATGACATCCCGAATCCCTTCTACGACCATCACTGTTGTACGGTCACGACGCATGTCTAAGCAAACGCTGCATACATCGGCATCCGCAATATTATGACAAATACCACACGTCTTAATGCCAGAACGCATCCGTAACAAGGCGTTGGCGAACCCTTCAGTATTTTCGTTGGGTTGTTTGACGAGATGCAGGACAAGGCGCAATGCTGTTTTACGACCGATGCCAGGTAAAGACGCAAAGCCATTAACGGCTTCTTCTATAAGTTTAGATGAAAAATTCATTCTGAAAAATTAACGCCAAGTCGTACTTGACGGACTATAAATTTTGATTGTATCCTCGTTAGAAAATGAAAAGAGTAAAATAAACATCATAAATTCTTTAAATTCAACATTTTATATTTTCCATTTTTCTCTTTTCATTTTTCATTTAGCATAAATATGCTATTATGCCAATACCCATTTCCAAATATCCCCATCTTCTGGGTCTATGAGTGCCTCAACAAATTGAAATCCTAATTTTTTTAATACCGATACTGAGGGGTTGTCATGTGCTAAAGTATGAGCGATTATTTTTTTCACTTCCACATGTTGCAAAGCAAAATCTATCAACCCTTGCGCGGCTTCTGTCGCCAACCCTTGTTGTCTATAATGGGCTTCAATTTCGTAACCGATTTCGACCGTCCCTTCAATGTCAGGCGCACCTTTATACCCACAGGTGCCTAAAAGACGTTTATCTGCCTTGTGAACGATGAAAAAGCTGCCCCAATAATTACCTTTTTCTTTAAAAGAAGCATAAAAAAAGGGCAAGGCATCTGCCATATCCGCAAAGGTCGTCCATGCGGTTGGCGTTTCAACATCTAAAAGTTGACCTAATTTTATGAGGTTTCCCTCAAAAATAGCTTGAAAATGAGCCTCATCCCAGCGAATCAATCGCAATCTCGACGTTTCAATCATTTAGTTTTAAATTTTAAGCAAAAGTAAACAAAGTATTAAGAATAAAGCATCTCTATTTGACTTTTCTGAGGTATTGATTTTTTTGAGCCCAAACGGTTAATTTCTGTTTTGGTTAAAGTATCTTTGCCTTGACATTAGGATTAAAAGACTTAATTTTTAATAAAATCCAATTATTATCCAACCAAAAATATAAATAGTTATGGCTGAAGTAATCGTTATGCCGCGTTTAAGTGACTCGATGGAAGAAGGTGAAATCGTCGTTTGGCATAAAAATGTAGGCGATAAAGTCGAAAAAGGTGACTTATTAGCTGAAATTAATTCCGACAAAGCAACTATGGACTTTGAAAGCCCCAAGACGGGTACTGTCCTTTTCGCCGCAAAAGTTGGCGATAAGTTGCTTGTAGGTACACCGTTAGTAATCATTGGCAATCCTGGCGAAGCGTATGAGCATCTGTTAGGCGATAGTGCTTCTGCATCGTCTTCTAACGGCGCATCGGCAGCACCTGCACCCGTTGCACCAACACCGCAACCTGTTACAACTGTTGCCGCAGCACCCGTTGCAGCTCCCTCAGTAGCCGTTGTTGAAACGCATGATACAAGTCGTATTTTTGCTTCACCTTTGGCAAAAGAAATGGCGAAAGCCGCAGGTATTGCGATACAAAACATTCAAGGTTCAGGCGATAGCGGTCGCATCGTGAAAAGAGATATTGAAACGGCTCTTACTAAGGTAAGTGCAGCTCCAGCAGTCACAGCAGCACCCCAAGCGGCAGCAAAAGCGGCCCCCTCAGTATCATTCGGCTCAGAAAGCTTTGAAGACCAACCACTTACAAGTATGCGGAAAATTATTGCAAAACGCTTGAGCGAGAGCATGTTTACTGCACCGCATTTCTACTTGTCAATGGAAATCAACATGGATAAAGCGACAGAATTGAGAAAACAACTCAATGACGTGGCTGCACCGATTAAGATTTCTTTCAACGACCTCGTTGTTAAGGCCTGTGCGGTTGCTTTGCGCAATCACCCTGTCATCAACTCTTCATGGATGGGTGATTTTATTCGTCAAAACAATCATATCAATGTAGGTGTAGCTGTTGCGGTTAATCAAGCGTTATTTGTACCTGTTATTCGTCACGCAGATATGAAATCGTTGGGTCAAATCAGCACAGAAGTTCGTGAATTGGCGGGCAAAGCCAAAGGCGGAAAATTACAACTGCCTGAAATGCAAGGCAATACGTTTACAATTTCTAACTTAGGTATGTTCGACATCGAACAATTTACAGCAATCATCAATCCACCTGACGCTTGTATTTTGGCAGTCGGCTCAATAATGCAAAAGCCAATTGTTAAAAATGGTGAAATCGTTGTGGGCAGCATGATGAAAGTACAATTATCTTGTGACCACCGTGTTGTAGATGGTGCAACAGGCGCGCAGTTTTTGCAACAATTAAAAGGCATTTTGGAAGACCCAATCCGTCTTTTAGTTTGATATAAAACTTTAAAAATCAATGTTTTAAATAATAAAAAACGCTGTTCTGAACTTTCAGACAGCGTTTTTCGTTTAGTAGTGTAAAAATATTAATAATGAAAAAGACCATTGTTTTAGGTGCTACACCCAACCCCGACCGATACGCATATCAAGCGACAACAAAGCTAAAAAGATATGGACATGAGGTGATTCCCTTAGGTATTCGTAGAGGTGAAATTGAAGGCATAAAAATTGAAAACAGCACCCCTCAGTATGAAGACGTAGATACCATTACATTGTATCTAAACCCTGAATTACAAAAGCCTTATTACGATTATATTCTTTCGTTAAAACCTAAACGTATCATTTTCAACCCAGGAACGGAAAATTTTGAACTGGTTCGTTTGGCGAAAGAGAAGGACATCGAAACAGAATTGGCGTGTACACTGGTTATGTTGTCCATAGGAAATTATTGACCCCCTCAGTATATGAAGTGTTTTTAAACATTCAAACAAAGAGAAAAGGCTTTTCAGCATAACACTGAAAAGCCTTTTTCTATTTCTATAAATCAGAATTAATAACCTGATTTATTTCCTTTGTAAGATTTTTTCTTCATTGACGCAGGTGCGCTCATCTCAGTTTCGTTAGTCGCAACTTTGAACTCAACACGACGATTCATTACTGAATTGCCACTTGTAGGAACAAGCGTATTGTCTTCACCTTGATAAGTCAATACAAGACGGCTGCGGTCAACACCGAAGTTTTTAACAAGCGAATTAATTGCTGATTCTGCACGACGATAAGATAGACCTTGGTTGTAGCCATCAGAAGCCAATTTGTCAGTAAAACCTGTTACGGCAACTTTAACGGTCGGGTTGCTTTTCATAACAGAAGCAACAGCGGCAAGACTACCATACTCAGATGTCTTAACAGATGAACTATTAAGGTCAAAATGAACCATTGGTAAGAACCAATCAGCCATGCTGCCTGAACCTTTACCTTCACCGAGAGATGCTTTGAATTTAGCCAATTGAGCCTCAACAATGCGGTTGACATCAGCTTCCGTCACATAAGCAGGTTTTGGAACCATAGCGACACCATTGTTGTCAACTTTGTAACCAATTGGAGAGAACGGCTCTTTGTCCTTGTAGTCAGGAACACCATCGCTGTCGCTGTCAAGAGCAACACCACGTGTATCAACACGTGCACCAGCAGGAGAATCTTTCTCTTGGTCAATCATGTCAATAACACCGTCACCGTCTGTGTCGGTTGGGTCATACTTAGGGCGTGCTTTCAATTCTGCAATGTCAGCATTCATTTGGTCAGCTGGACCAGCCCACCACAATGGCATTGTTTGCTTGTTTTTCGCACCGATGTTGAAACCTAAACGAAGGTTTGTATAAGTGCCAAAATCACGACCGTTGTACTGGAAACCATCTAAAAGGTCACCCCGTTTGCCAAAGACAGTCCATAGTTTTTCTTCAATAGAAAAACTCATCTTGTCATTGATCCGGAAAGAAAGACCCGCACCCATAGTCATTTGAGGAGCTACTTTGCCTGTGTTACGAGTACCCGGAATTTGAAACTCTTGTTCGCCCGTTGTCGCACCGACTTTACCACCTGTTTTAGTGACATTAACTTGAGTGTTCAAGTAAGATAAGCCCACACCGCCAAATACGTAAGGATTGATCTTTCTTGCGCCATTGTCCCAACGTCCGTTGTTAAGAGAAATAAGCATTTGAAGATCAGCATTCAAAGCGGAAGTGCTTGCTTTGTTAATGAAACGCGGGTCGTTACCAAATCCATTACGTGTTTCTAAGCCACCATACTGCCAATCAGCACTGCTAGGTGTTTTTGAATTAATTTGTTGGAAACCAACATCTGCACGTACTGAGAAAGTGTAATCTAAAGCCTTACGGAGACTTAAACCGATACCAATACCTGGTTTTGCTACGAGGTCACCTAATAAGTAGGATAGACCTGCGTTGACACCCAATTCTGTTTGATTATTGGGCGCAAAAAGGCTGTAATTGGTACTCGCTGCTTTTTGAGCAGAAGCACTTGTGATGCTCAATGCCACAAGTAAAAAAGATAAAACTGAATAAATGTTCCTTGTCATAGGGTTGAAACTTTAGTGAATTAATAATTAGTATTCAATGAATTAAAATATGAAAAAAATAATTTGCTTACAAAAGTATCTACTTTTCTGTTATGTCACAAATTTTTTGAAGTTTTTTTATTTTTTATTTAATATATTGCAGAAAACAAACAAGTTTTTCCTA
Source organism: Saprospiraceae bacterium (assembly GCA_031367705.1). Classification (GTDB taxonomy): domain Bacteria; phylum Bacteroidota; class Bacteroidia; order Chitinophagales; family Saprospiraceae; genus JAAFJT01. The sequence goes on from JANLQI010000179.1 coordinate 10,103, forward strand.
TTGATAGGCAACGAGTTTTCCAAAATTGGTTCAAATGTTGGTACTTATTTTCATCACTAATTCAAATTTTTTTTTGACTCTTTATCTTTATCCCAATTGGTTCAATGTAATAGACTTGGTTATTTTGAAAGAGTCACTTTTAACCCAAAATCAAAGTTGTAGATATGTTAAATTTTAGGTATCTTGCTTTATGTATATGCTTTTTCGTTTTAATTCCAAGAATGTTTCATTTCCGCAAACAAAAAAAAATAAAATTGGATAATGAACTTTCATCCTCTAACTTTAGTCGGAACTTTCTAAATTTGCCACAAAGTATAAAATACTTTTTCAACTAACAAAAATTACACTCCTGATTTTCAAGTTATCTTATCTTTTCCTATTTAATTCATCTTTTTCCAAAAAAAACTCATTTCTTATCGAAAAACATCTCTAACAATGAAAATGTCTGCTGCTGTTAAAAACATTACAAAAATATCTTTTCTATTCACATTCTCCTTATGTTATCCTTTTTTTTCTTTTGCACAAACGGATATTTCCGTCAAAAAATTAAAAAAACATATTACGTATTTGGCTTCAGATAAACTCGAAGGGCGTGGTACAGGCTCAAAAGGAGAACAAAGAGCAGCTAAATATATCGCTAAACAGTTCAAGAAAATGGGTCTAAAACCTGCGGGTACTGAGGGGGCATACTTTCATAATTACACCTTCAAAAAATTGTCTAACCCTCATGCGACCGAAGATTCGAATACACCTGCCATCATTAGCCAAAATGTTGTTGGTTTTCTTGACAACGGGGCTGATGTCACAATTATCGTCGGAGCACACTATGATCACCTCGGTCTTGGGCATGATAAAAACTCGCTCGATGCCAACCCCGATGGTAAAATACACAATGGTGCAGATGATAACGCAAGCGGCACAGCAGGTGTGATTGAATTAGCGCGTTTTTTTTCAAAGAACAATAAAAAAGAACCTTTTAACTTCCTTTTTGTTTGTTTCTCAGGCGAGGAGCTCGGCTTGATTGGCTCTAAAAAATTTGCAGAGACCCCCTCAGTATCCGTTGACAAAATTAACTATATGGTCAATATGGATATGATTGGACGTTACAGACCTGAAAAAGGTTTAATCGTTCATGGTTACGGCACTTCACCCCTTTGGGGCAAAATGCTTGAAATTATTCCAACGGATATTAAAATAATTCCTGATTCATCAGGCATCGGCCCATCTGATTTTACGTCTTTTTACTTGAAAAAACTACCTGTTTTGGGCTTTTTCACGGGTCAACACAGCGATTACCACAAACCGAGTGATGATTCAAATTTGATAAATTACGACGGCGAAAAACACGTTTTATTATACATCGCTCGCATCATTGAAGCCACTTGTACGTTCCCCAAAATGGAATATAGCGAAACCCGAAATTCGCAAAGCGAATCTCGTTCTTTCAAAGTAACAATGGGTGTCATGCCTGATTATGCTTTTGACAAAAAAGGCATGAGGATTGACGGTGTGACCGACGGCAAACCAGCCTCAAAAGCGGGCATAAAAACAGGTGATATTGTCTTGAAAATTGGCGATTTTGAGGTAAAAGACGTGTATGCTTACATGGATGCCTTAGCAAAATTTAAAAAAGGAGATACGACAAAAGTACTTGTTCGTAGAGGAAATGAGGATTTAGTGCTTGATATTACTTTTTAATTCAAAAATAAAAAAAGGAATGACAGAGTTTACGATAACGACACCCGCCGTTCTTTTTCCAGCTATTTCTTTGTTGATTTTAGCTTATATGAATAAGTTTTTGGCGATTACCACTTTGATTAGAAAGTTAAAAGATAAGTATATTCAGGATGAAGATGAGAACTTACTCCCGCAGCTTCGTAACCTCCGTCGTCGCATGATTATCATTCGGAACATGCAGTGGTTGGCAGTTTTTGCTTTGTTTCTCTGCATATTAAGTATCTATTTTATCTTTGAGAATCAACAGGTTACGGCAAAAAACCTTTTTGTAGCGGGTATGATTTCTTTATTGTCCTCTCTTTTTTTATCGCTTCGGGAAATCCATTTAAGTGTGGTTGCTATCGGTTTAGAATTGAAAGATGTACAACATCATTTGAAAGAGAAAAAAAGCTTTCTCCGTAAAATCGAAGAATTAGAGTTATAGAACAAACAACTATGATAATACAAACACGTGGCATCATCCTGCGCACCGTCAAATATTCTGAAACGAGTATCATTGCAGACATTTATACTGAGGGAGTCGGTTTGCGCTCCTATATCATCAGTGGCGTACGCACGCAACGGTCGAAGGTGGCTATGGGTTTGTTACAAGTGATGTCGCTTGTTGATATTGTCGCTTACGATGCGCCAGGCAAGTTGAATCGGATAAAAGAAATACAGGCTGCTCATGTTTATACCTCCTTGCCTTTTGATATTCGCAAGTCTTCCATTGGGCTTTTTATGGCAGAAGTCTCACGACGGACTATTAGAGAATCGGAGGAAAATGCTGAATTATTCGCTTTTTTGTTTGATATTTTTCAATATTTAGATGAAACGACAGAGCGTTTTACCAATTTGCACCTTTCTTTTTTGCTTGAATTGTCGGGTCATTTGGGCTTTTGTCCACATGAAGGCGACTATACTGAGAGGTCTGTTTTTGATTTAAAAAGTGGTATTTTTACGCATAATACCATTGGGCATTCTTATTTTTTAAATGAAAATTTGACCAAAATACTGAGGGGTCTCCTTTCAACTTCATGGACGCAATCGCACGTAGTAACTATCAATCATGAAGAACGTCGGCAACTAATAGGTGAATTGTTAAAATTCTATCAATTTCATTTAGATAATTTTCCAGACATTAACTCTTTCAAAATTTTTCAAGAGATTTTTTAGTAAGACCTTTGCTTTTTTAAAAACACAAAGCGTTTTTCAGCGTTTCCTGTATATAATGTTTATTTTTGCTCATAAAATTTCATTGTTTGACATTAAAACGACATCACATGAAACATCTTTTACTTATAATTCTCTTCGCAAATGCCTTTATACTGAGGGGTCAAAGTCAAGTCTCTTTGACTATCACTCCTGGCATTGTCAACTCAAGCGTACATCCCGATTCTTTTGAAATAAGAGGTAAAGCCACCTTAAAAAACACATCGAGCCAAACCAAACGTGTCGTTTGGCAACGCAATATTATTAGTCTTACAAATGGTTGGCAATCATTGGTTTGTGACATTAATCAATGTTGGACAAGTGGCGTAAATGCCTCGCCCGACACCATCGTTTTGGCAGCAAATGGCACAAGTAACCTTGATGCTTATATCCGACCAAATCAAATTTCAGGTTCTGCAACGATTGAATTGAAAGCAACTGAAGTCGGCAATACGGCAAATACTGTAACGGGTAGATACTTGTTTACAACCACAACAAGCACTCGTGAAGTGAGTAAAAACAGTAGTTCAATTAAAGTTTATCCAAACCCCACGACGGATTATTTTATGTTGAATGATGATGCAGATATTATAGAACGTGTCGTCATTTACAACATCATTGGGCGACAAGTGCGGAACTACAACGTGGGCAATAATGTCAAGTATTGGGTCAATGACTTGCCCGAAGGTTTCTACATTGTTCGATTACTGAATAATAGTGGGAGTACTGTTAAGACCGTTCGGTTGAATAAATCGAAGATAAAAGCTTAGATTTTCTTTTTAAAATGAGAATTGGAGACAACTTGTTTAGGTAAATCCACGTGTTTGTTTGCAAATTTCAACATCTAAACTGTTTGTAATCAGTATAAATAATTCGGCAAACCACTGACTTTGATGATAGAAGTCAGTGGTTTTCTGCTTTTTTGAACGTAAATTTGCGCCGAAATAAAAAATATTTTTCATTTTTTAAAATTCTAAAACATGAAACCCATTCATATAGTCGCTATCATAGTCATTGCAGGCGGCATCGCTGCCCTTACTTTACAGGCTAAAGACGTGGCAACTTATGCCACTTTTGGCGACGCAAAAGTCGCTACTGAAAAAGTGAAAGTTGCTGGAAAACTCATCAAAGACAAACCGATGGTTTATGAGCCAACCAAAGATGCCAATAAATTCAGCTTTTATCTTGAAGATACGCAAGGACAAGAAGTACCTGTTTTGCTTTTGAAAGCGAAGCCACAAGACTTTGAACTATCGGAACAAGTCGTTGTAACAGGCGAAATGCAAAACGGTATATTCGTCGCCAATGAAGTGCTGATGAAATGTCCTTCAAAATACAAGGACGAGGAAATTTACATGAAAAAGAAGGGGTAAATTGTTGTATGGTTGTATTGTTAAATTGTTGTAAACCATACAACAATTTAACAATACAACCATACAGCTATCAAACCATCCAACCATTTAATAATGCAACCAGAAAATTCATAAATGAATGAAATTCAATACATTGGCGAGAATTTACTGCCTCGCCAAATCGGTCATATAGCCGTTGTTCTAAGTTTCGTAGCGGCACTCGTTGCTATGCTTTCCTATTTTTTTGCTACGCAAAAGCAAAATAAAGATGATAATCTGGGGGTCGCTTCATGGCAACGATTGGGTCGTTGGTCATTTGGTGTGCATGGTGTTGCGGTTTTGACCATCATCAGTTCCATTTTTTATGTCATGATATCAAAGCGGTTTGAGTATTTCTATGCTCATTCGCATGTTGATACCGACTTACCATTTAAGTACGTTTTTGCTGCTTTTTGGGAAGGACAAGAAGGCAGTTTCTTGTTATGGATGTTTTGGCACGTAGGGCTAGGGGCGTTCATTATACTGAGGGGTATGAAAATATGGGAAAACCCTGTTATTGCCACGCTTGCTTGTGTTCAAGTCTTTTTGTCTTCCATGATATTGGGCTTGCATTTTGGTTGGGGTGAACACATTCTTAAATGGGGCAGCAATCCTATTTTGTTGCTTCGTGAAGCCAATGATGCACCTATTTTTCAGCAAGCGGACTATGTGGCGAAGATGGCAAAGACCGCTAAAGGCTTGAATCCATTGCTCCAAAACTATTGGATGACGATACACCCACCGACCTTGTTTTTGGGTTTTGCATCAACAACAATACCTTTTTGCTTTGCAATTGCTGGACTTTGGACAAAACGTTTTTCGGAGTGGTTGCGTCCTGCCATGCCGTTTGTGCTTTTTTCAGCAACGATACTCGGTACGGGCGTTCTGATGGGCGGTGCTTGGGCTTATGAAGCATTGAGTTTCAATGGTTATTGGGCTTGGGACCCTGTTGAAAACATGTCGCTTGTGCCTTGGTTGGTGATGGTTGCGGGGCTGCATACGCATTTGGTGGCTCGTTCAACGGGTCATTCGTTGCGGGCAACTTTTATGTTTTATTTATTGAGTTTTTTATTGGTTTTGTATTCAACATTCCTCACACGGTCAGGTATTTTAGGCGACACTTCGGCTCATGCGTTTACTGAAATGGGTTTGGAGTGGCAGCTTGTTTTCTTCCAAATGTTTTTCCTTGTGGGCGGTTTGTATTTGTTTTTTAAAAATTATAAAAAAATACCTAATCCAACAAAAGAGGAAGCCGTTTCGAGCCGTGAGTTTTGGTTATTCATTGGTTCTCTGGTTTTGATTTTATCGGTTGTTTTGATTTCGTTTACGACTTCTTTACCCGTTTTCAATAAGATATTGACCTATTTTGACCCACCAGCTAAGAAATTTGCTGCACCTGTTGACTCGATTGGACATTACAATAAAACGCAATTGTGGATAGGTGTTTTCTTAGGTTTACTATCTGCTTGTACTCAATTTTTAAGGTATAAAGAGTTTAATTTTGTTAACTATCGGTCAACGGTACTCAAACATTTAGGCATTTCGGCAGCTCTGTCTGTTGGTTTAACCGTGTTACTATTGGGTTGGATTCAAGCGAGTAATGTATGGCAATATATTCTACTGCTTTTTGCAGGCGTTTTCACGGTCGTTGCCAATTTGGACTATTTGATTAGTTTCCTACGGAAAAATATGAGTGCAGCGGGTTCAGCGTTTTCGCACATGGGTTTTGGTTTATTGATTATTGGCATTATGGCTTCGGGTATCAATAAAAACTGGATTTCTAAGAACCGTTTTGCGATGGAAAGTCTGATAAGTTTTTCAGAAGAGCAATTTGGAAAGAATATTTTGTTGATGAAAGGGCTACCTTTACCGACTGAAACAGGTTGGGAAATGGTTTATGAATCGGATACGGCTTATGCCAATCGTCGTGATTTCACCTTGAAAATTCGCAAAAAATCGGCAGATATGAAGTCGAATGTGGATTCTTTTGTCGTTCATCCTTATATTTTGTACGATAAAAGAACGGGTAAAATTGCTTCAACAAATCCTGATACGCGCCACTTTTTGACGTATGATGTGTTCAGCCATATTGCGGCGTTGCCGCCTACAGAACAAGACCCTGAAATTGCCCACCAAATGGAGGACAGTTTGAAATATCGTCCTTTCGACATTCCGTTGGGTACACTCACACCGATAAAACCTGATATGGCTAAGACCCCTCAGTATTCGGTCATTGTTGAGGGTATTAATTCAAAACCTTCACATCCGAAGTACAAAGCGGAGGAAAAAGATATTGCGGTCGGTATAAAATTGAAAATACTGAAAGGGGTAGATACGGTTTATGAAGCTGAACCGATTGTATTGTTACGTGATGAAAACGTCTATCAATTGCCCGTTACGGTTAATGAATTGGGTTTGCGGATTAGAGCAGAATCGGAGGTTTTTGACCGTTTGTTTATGCAACAAAAAGATTTGGTGTATAAAAACTATATTTTTGAACAAGGGCAAACGGTGAAAATAGGCGATGCAGAAGTGACTTTTGAGAATGTCAATCCTTCTCCAAAAGTTGAAAATTTCGTACTCGAACCTAAGGACTTAGCATTTTCTGCCAATTTAAAGGTTGTTAAAAAGGACAAAACGGGTGATGCTTTCTATAATGCTGCTCCTGTTTACGTCATACGTGGCACAACACCTATTCCTTTAAAAGCGGATATTCCTGAAATCGGTATGCACTTTGCGATAGCGAAAGTGAACCCTGAAACGAAACAAATTACGATTAGTGTGGCAGAAGGTGCGCCTACAAAAATACCGATTTCGATAGCTGAGGATGCACCACGTACAGACTATATTGTTTTGGAAGCAACGGTGAATCCAGGCATCAATTTGGTATGGATTGGCTCAATTATGATGCTGTTTGGCTTAGGTATGGCGATGGTTTTTCGGATAAGAAATAAGGGGTAATGGATAATGGATAATGGATAATTTTAGGGCATTATCATCATAAATCCATAAAATACTGAGGGGGGTATTGCTTCATAAAACATTGATATTTAAGACCTTACGAAGTGAAAACGTCCCGCAAATGTGATATTTGCGGGACGTTTTTCTTTATTTGAAAAGCCCCTCACCCACCTGAAGGGGTAAAGGGGCCATCCCAAAAACCAATATCTTTATTTAATGGATAATGTATAGTTGATAATGGATAATGATGTGGATTGTCCATTATCAACTATACATTATCAACTAATTTTTATATCTTTTTTTCTTTTTTTCTGTTGGCGATTCACTTTGGTTTTGCTTGCGGTTGAATTCCAAACCCAATGTAATTTCATGTGCTTGACGGCTGTATGTTTTCACTTCTGCAAGCGAACTGTTGTAGGCGTAATAGATTTGGAAAAAATCCTGTTTTGTTCCGACCATTAAGCCAATATTGCCTGTATTGCCTGGGCGCATAGAGACACCGAGTAAAAACTTTTCGTCGAAGAAACGTGCAACCATATTTAAATCCACTTCAAAAGGCGATTGATAAACTTTGCGCGCGACCAATGACGGTTCAAAACTCATCCTGTCCATGACGATTTTATAACCACCAGAAAAAATGAACTGCTTTAAGAAAGTTTTTTCTTTTGTCACAGAATCATTTGACACAACGCCTAAACGGGCGCGAATGAGATTCGGCAGAGCAAGGCTCAATGTGGCTTTATTATTTATAATGGCGTAACCACCTGCTGTTGCATCAAAAAACGATACATTTTTCATATTGGCTTCCACCGTGCGGTCTCCCGCGTCAAAGAAAGGGTCTTGGGTTACGGAGCCATCGAGCCGAGTAGAATGAAATTCGGTTGAGAAACCAAAGCCTGCTTTAAAGCCTTGTTTGGCATTGTCATAATGATACGCATACGACAACTGAGCGCGCGTGCGATTGAGCAAACCGAATTTTTCACTCAACAACAAAGCACCGAGTCCGACATTTTGAGCCAATGGTGCATTTGCACTAAGGGCATAAGTCGTCGGCTGTCCAGGGAAACCAGTCCATTGATTGCGGAGATGTCCAAAGATTTGATATTTACCTGATGCACCTGAAAATGCAGGATTGATCAAGACGGGATTGATGAGATAATGTCCAAAAACCGCTTCGTCTTGTGCTGATACTTTAGCTATGAAAGCCGTTGCAAGCAATATAATGAGTAATGATTTTTTCATTTTATTGAAATTTTATTGGATTTAGGATATTAGGAAATGATGAATTATAAATGATGAATGATGAATTTGCAAAACATCGATTTTTCACGATTCCTTAAGAAATTAGGATGATAGGATATTAGAATATTGAGTTGTTTTTGATAAAAATACTGAGGGGGTACTTTTCTTAAAAATAACTCAATATTCTAATATCCTAAATCCCATTTATTGACGAACAATTGTTACTGTGCCTTTGCCTAAGACGGGTTGTCCTGCTGAATCATTTGCTTTCATGATGTACATATAGACACCTTCGGGCAGTTGTTTACCAGCCGTTCCGTCTTGATCATTGCCTTTCCATAGTTCGCTGATATAATTGTCTTTTGAATAGACTAATTGTCCCCAACGGCTATAGACTTCAAGTCGAATGTTTTTTAGGTCGCAACTACTGATTCTGAATGCTTCGTTTCGACTATCATCATTAGGCGACATCACAGAAGAACCTATAAGACACTCTACGTTCAATACAATTTCTTTTTCTGCTGTTGCAATACAACCATTTCTATCGGTAACGAACAAATAAATCGTTCCAGTTTTGGTAATAGCTATTTTCCGAGCGGTATCACTACTTGGTATCCAACGAATGGAATAAGGTGTAACACCTCCACTTATGGTACCTTCAGCCGTTTTTGCCTTCAAATCTGCATTGATTGAAGTCAAAAGTTTTGCTGGCTCACTCAAAATGGCACGTGCTGTACACGTTTTACCATTTGCATCAGTCAGTAACACTGTATTTTCACCACCTTTCAATTTAAAGGCAATTTGTCCTGTTTCACCTGTTGACCACTTGTAAGACTGAATAGGTAAGACCATATCGGCTGAGACTTTAACTATCCGTGCTGAGCCATTTTGGTCACCAAAACATTTAATTTGCGATAAAACCTCAAGCGTTGCGCAAGCTTTTGATAGGACGAGAAAATTTAATTTCTCTGAGCAACCTTGTCTATCCGTTACTATTACATTACAGGTTCCTGGATATAAGTTGGATACTAAAGGTGAGCGTGTGGTATTAGTTGCGACACTTGTTGTACCATTACACCAAACTACACTGAAATCTGCTGCACCACCTTGAATATCAATTTGAGCTTTTCCATTAGGTGTTAAATCGTCATCTGCTGGGTTGCCTACTAAATTTGCCAATTTCAATGTTGAAGTAACACGAAGTTCGTAAGTCCCTGTCCACGTTTGTGCATTCGGTTGACGGCTATCCGTAACAGAAACAAAATATCGTCCTGGAGCAACATTTGATAAGGTCGGTGAATTAGTGCCAACAGGTTGATTGAAGGCATTTGCCCAATTATAAGTAAAAGGAGCAGAACCGCCGACAGGTGTTACCTGAATTTTTCCAGACATGGAATCTGCTTTACAAACAGGGTCAGTCACGATGACTGTTGCACTTAATGCTGCAATGACGCAAGGAACGGCATCGTTTCCAGTAGAAGCCACGCAACTCGCTTCGTCTCGGACAGTTACGCTGTATTTTTTAGTTGTATCGCAGCATAACCCAAACAAGTCGCGGCTTGTTGCGCCTGTATTCCATGTATAAGTATAAGCAGAACCTGTACCACCACTAACGGCTAAGACAATTGAACCATTGCAACCGCTTGTAACAGGCGAGATGTTTTTTTCAATTGTGAGTCGTGTTGGGCTGTCAACTGTTTGTGTTTCAACTTTCGTTTGACCACGTGCATCTGTAATTGAGATATTATATGTGCCTGCACGTAAACCTGTAATTTCGTAGCTACCTGTTCGGCTTGGCAAATTATTGACAATGGTAGAATCCGTTGGCGACCAACGAATGACATAACCCGGTTCACCATTTTGAATATTGACGGTTATTGAACCATTACTTTCGCCAAAACATTTAACATTTTTCTTAGTTGTAATGGCTACTAAAGGGCAAGGGTTACGTGGTACGATAATATTACTTGTATCTTTCAAACAACCATTCGCATCTTTAATTTGAACGGAATAGCTGCCTGCACGTAAGTTAGGACGATTACGCTGTTGGTTAGCACCGCTTAGGTCAGCCCAGAAGTAAGAATATTGTTCAACTCCACCACTGACCGTTAAAGCAATCGAGCCATCCGCACCTGTACACGTTTCAGGAGACACCGCAAGTGAAGCGATTTTTACAGCCGTTTGAGAACCCAGAACAGTATAGGTTTCTAACCGACGTTGACCGATGAGGTCTTCAACAAGAATCGTATAATTCCCTGCTGTCAAACCTGTTAAGATTCTGTCCCGTCCGATAATGTCATTTGTCGCATTTCGCCAAGTATAAGTATAAGAAGGTGCGCCACCTGAAACGGTTGCCTCGATACGACCTAAGTTTTGTCCTGGGCAACCTGCTGGTGTTATCGAAACTGAAAATGTCATGGGCGTTGAACATTCACCAGCAATGGTAAAGGTTTTAATTTCCCGACATCCAACCGCATCTGTTGCTGTAACACTATAAGTACCTGGGCAAAGCCCTGTTTGGTCTTTACTTGTTGGATTCACGCCTTGACCACTCCATAAGTAACTATACTGAGGGGTGCCGCCTGATACCGTTAAGGTGATTGTACCATTAGGGCTGCGAGTAGCATCTGAAACATTGCCCGTAACGACTATGGCAGGGTTTGCATCAACAGTATATGTTGTTGTAACCGTACAAAGGTTGGCATCTGTTAATGTCTGACGATATGTACCCGCAACGAGCGTATTGATATTTTGCGCAGTGCTACTAAACCCAGAAGGGCCAGACCAAGCAAATTGATAGGGCTGTGTGCCGCCGCCGACCGTTGTTGAAATAGCCCCAGTTGAGCCGCCAAAACAAGTGATTTTAGCTACACTGGCACTTAATACTTTCAATGAATCTGTTGGTTCAGTGATTGTAAATGATTGCGATTTAGTACAACCATTGGCATCTCTTACTGTAACACTATACGCACCTGCTTTTAAGCCAGCAAGATTTTGCGTTGTGGCTGTTGAACCCGTCCAAGTATATGTGAGTGTGCCTGTGCCACCCGCTGCATTCAGAACGATAGCCCCAGTTGATTCACCTTTACATTTGACGTTTGTTACTGAGGGGGTCAATGTCAATAGCACGGGTTGTGTTATTTCATAACTGGCTGTTTTAGAACAACCACTTGCATCCGTCACTGACAAGTTGTAAGTGCCTGCACGAAGAACGTCAACCATTTGAGCTGCAAAATTGAAACCGCCTGGGCCTGTCCAGCTGTAGGTCATTGCACCAGTACCTCCCGAAGCAAAACCTCTTATTGAGCCATCGTTGCCACCGTTACATTTGACATTTACGATGGTTGGATTTCCAATAACCAGCGTCGAAGCTGTATCTGTTATCGTAACGATTTTAGTAGCTGTACAGAGTTTGCTGTCTTTAACTGTCAGTGTATATTGTCCCGCGAGCAAGTTGCTGATATCCTTAGTGGTTGCCGTATAGTTCGTTCCTGCCCAAGCAAAAGTATTTGAACCATTACCACCAGTAACACCTGAAATTGCAATCGAACCTGTTTGTGAACCACATTTTGTATTAACGACAGTCGCTGCACCAATGACCAAAGTTTCTGGTTCGAGAATGGTATCTTTTCTCGTTGTCATACAACCTTTAGAATCTGTAATAGATACAGTATAGGCACCTGCTGGCACATTCGTTAAGTTCTGAGAGGTCGCAGCGTTACTCCAAAGGTAAGTGTACTGAGGGGTTGCCCCTGCAACAGTTAAAGTGATAGCACCGTTTGATTGTCCTTTACATGTTACATGCGTCAATTGGCTTGATGTGTTAAAAGCCGAAGGCGCGATTATTGTAAAGCTGTCCGTTTTTGTTAATGAACCACTTGTAACGGTTACTTTATATGTGCCTACAGCAACATTCGAAATATCTTTAGTTGTTGCGTTATTGCTCCATTGATACGTATATGTGCCTGAACCACCTGAAACCGTCAATGTCACACCACCATCTGTTCCTGCGGGGCAGGTTACATTTTTAATAGTAGAAGTAGCACTGATAGGTGTACTGTTGCTGCCAGAGACACTGATACTGCCGTTTCTGTAAGTTGCTGGTACAGTATTCAAATCACCATCTTTGATAGACTGCCTCAGCCCATAAGCACCAAACCGAATGTAGCCTGTTGTCCCAGCTCCTCCAGTATATTTGAAACACAACTGCATGACAACAGCACTATCTGGCAAGTTTACGCCTAAAGTCGTATTATCAATCCATAAGAAACGAACCGTACCCGCAGGACTATTATTATAGGTATTACTTGAGCCGCCCGCAGCTTGTAAAGTGTCAACGCCTAAATTTGGGTGAACCAGATAGGCTTTCAGTAATGTCATCTTTGACGAATCAAAAAAGACAGCATAAGTCATCCCAGCAATTCGATTAAAGTTTGCCGTTTTTATTTGAACGCAAACCTCATCATTTTGATTAACAACATGATTCGACGCGGTAAATACCAAACCTGTGCTTTGTTGCCCTGAACTGACATTGACAGTACCATTAACACCATTCATAGACACCCGAACAGAGTTACCCGCCGCCGCTTGATATATGGTGGCACTATCGAAAGCCACAGTTGATGAAGTGCTGTTTGCTCCTATTGCCGTATAGCAGACCCGATAAAGTACGCTACCATTGGAAACCGTCTTGGAAGTACCACTGGCAGCCATCCAATCAAGTGCCAACCGCCCACTTGCCTGTGTTGAATTGAAATTACCCGCCGTGAAGCCGATGGTATTATTAATGACTGAAATCGAATCAAAGCGTAAAACGGCTGGATTCCATTTTGTCACCCATTGGGCAGAATTAATATTTGTAAAATCATTGGCTGTAACATCTACACATACTTTTGATTGTGTCGGTACAGTCTGTGAATTGGTTGCTTGCACTGTTACAGGCGTAGAAGTCGTGCCTGGAGGATTACCGAGATTTCCAAAAGCAGGATTCACTACCGTAGAATTCTGTACAACTTCGATAGTTGTATTTGTTCCAGAGAATTTTGCCCAATAATTTGTTGATGCTGCTTTGACTTTCAAACGCAAACGGTAAATATTTTGTCCGTTTGGTAATGTTCGAGCTGCCCCTCCAGTTGAATTCCAGCCAATGATTACAGTATTTCCGCCAAAAGCATTTGAACCAAAGTTCGACGGGTCAACCATATTGACATTGTCCAAGGAAACATAGGAGAAAAGGAGGGGATCCCATTCGATAGCATACTGGAAACTCACGATATTCGTGAAATTCGTTACAGCTATCTGTAATGAAACGGTGTCACCGACCGCCGGAGTCGGGTTTAGGTTACTCGGCGACATTGCAAAAGTTACTTGTTGGGCTTTCACAGCCGTAGCTGTGAAACAAAGCAACCCAAGTGCGAAGACGATTTTTGTAAAGACTCTTCTTGCCATAGAGTTGGAGTTTGGGAACGTGAGAAAATAAATTTTCAGTAGAATAAACCTTAACGACTTATTCTAATTTGCTAAAAATCAATGGTTTATAAAACACCTTCCAAAGCTTCAGGTCTATTGGAAAGTTTTGCTTGTGCGTTTTTTTTGACGGCACAATTATCTTTAATCAAAAATGAAATGTCAATTTTTTATGAACACTTTACTTTCATATCCTTGCTGTGTTCTGATACTATACACATAAAAACCACTTACAAGTACCCCCTCAGTATTCAAGACCCATTCATGCTCTCCAGCATTATAAAAGCCTTTTTTTTCTAAGACTTTTTGACCTTTAAAATCATAAACAGTCAGAATCACTTCACTTGACTCACGCAAAGCAAAAGGAATGATTGTTTGATTATGGAACGGATTTGGCTTATTTTGCTTCAATTCAAGGCTTGAAACAAGGGTGATATAACTTTTGTCTTCTTTCGTTGCCGTTGTACCTAACTTGATACTGCCTTCCTGAGTCGTCACTACGAGACTCATTAATTGTGCATTACTGGCTTTTATTTGAGTCGGTGAAGCCACATATTGGAGTGGGCTGTTTGTGCCATTTGCACCAATTGCTTTGAAAACGATTTTAAAAACCTCTAAGCTATCAGCTATTTTCAAACCGCTATTACTACTCGAAATCCAAACAAAAGCCAATTTTCCTTGTGAAATACTTGAATAGCCGAATTCATCTGAGACCGCACTTGGCGGAAAACCCCCCAATGTATCAACACGTCCAAAACTCAATATGGATGGATTCCAAGACATGGTAAACTGCATCGTCGAGAGTGTATCCCGAGTCTTCACGCGCAACTCCACAACAACGGAGTCCCCAGACTTCACCATCTTGGTCGGCGCAACAAGTGTCACTTGTGCAGCAACAGCAGTTGTCAGAAAAATCAATATAAGGATGAAGAAGTAAGGATGCTTCATCTTTCGGTTTTGCTTAAAAATGTTCAAAGAATTATAGGGTTCGCATTTGACCAAATTACATAGGACTTTTTTAAAACCTTACATAATTTGAAATACCACTTAAAAGAGCATTATATTGAAATGGAACAGAAAACACAGAAATACCATTGACACTTTGCAACGATGCAACCTTAATAGAATTAAACAGGCTTAATCGAATAGGAAAGATTAAGTGTGCAGATTATACTATAAGATTCGGTTAGCTTGCGCTTGATTATATGCATGGGAAAATACTGGTTTTCAAGAAAATAGATAAATATATGTTCTTATCGGATATAATGGTGCAAAGCTATACCCTTTTCCCATGAAAGGCATACCCTATTTAGGGTATTTTTACCAAAAAAGGTCATTACCAAGTGTTATTTTATCATTTATGGAGATAAAAACAAGGTAATGACCTTCTAAGTGTAACTAAATAAGGTGATTGTCGTAAGCCACTCGAATGAGAGAAGCGGTTGAATTGACACCTATTTTTCGCATAATATTCTTTCGATGCACGGCTGCCGTTTGCTCACTAATATACAGTTCTTTAGCAATCGAACCATTATTGCGCGCTTGTGTTATCAGCCTCAGCACCTCCAATTCGCGTTTTGTCAACTGAAATTTCTTTTGGAAAATGTCTTCAAAAGTTGTCGTCTCTGAATGATTATTGGCAACGCTAACTCCTTTTCCGACATAGACTTCACCGCCTAATATCGTTTCAATGGCGCGTAGCAGTTCATCTTTGTTACTGCTTTTAAGCAAGTAACCATCTACTTTCTGGTCAAAAGCCGATTTGATAATTTTGGGATCATCGTACATCGTTAGTACGAGAATACGCGTCCCTTTCAAGGATTTGCGGACATCTTGTAATACCTCCAAACCATTTTTAGTTGGAATATTAATATCCAAAATGAGCAAATCAGGGCGGTTACCCTTGAGCAATTCAAGTAGTTCGAGCCCCGTATAGGCAACGCCGACTATGTTGAAATGATACGCATCTGTTGATTGCAACAACAGCTTTAAGCTCTCTACGAATAATTGGTGGTCATCTGCGATGACAACGTTGAGCATCTTATGATCGCGTTTTTCGGTCATGGGAAAAGACGTTTTTTTTAACTTTTCACAAGGACTGGTCGCTGTGATTTTGTTGTGTAATTTTGTTAATAATTGTTTCCTCTTTTATAACTTCCTCAAAAGTAATGTTCCAAATATTGATGTTGTCATTGGTTTTTTTTGTTTGATAAATGAACAATTGTGACAATTAGAACTTTTTATTATCTCACTATCCAAACATTTATAAAACATACACTATGAAATAGTTAGAAATTCAAAATTAAAAATTGTAGTCCTTATAACAAACTTATTTGACACATTTTTTAAAATTGATTTACAACACGACTTCGTTAATTCTCGTTTTTAAACTTAGTTTTGCAACAAAGTCTATCAGTTTAATGTCATTACGACAACAAATATATATCTGCTATCGTAGAAAAACCGTGCCACTTTGCACATTATGTTTTTGTATTGTTTTTTCTATTAGGCTATTCAAAATATATATGCCCCAGCAAAAACGATTCAATCAACTGATTTAACTTTAATTGTACATTAGAAAAACATTGAAACTCAAAATAAAATGCAATTTCTTTTTCCAGCTTTCTTATTCGCACTTGCTGCAATAGCAATACCGATTATCATTCACTTGTTTCATTTTCGCCGTTTCCGAACGGTCTATTTCACCAATGTCCGCTTCCTTCGTGAAGTAAAAGACGAAACATCTAACCGTCGAAAACTGCGTGATTTACTTGTTTTATTAATGCGCTGTTTAGCCGTCGCTATGCTCGTTTTGGCATTTGCACAGCCTTTTTTACCCCGAAATACTGAGGGGGTCAAAAAGGGGGAGCAAGCGGTCTCAATTTATTTGGACAACTCTTTTTCAATGAATGCGCTCTCAAAAGACCTCTCTTTATTAGAAAAAGCAAAGCAAAAAGCGCATGAAATTATACAAGCTTATGCCAATAACGACAAATTTCAAATCTTAACAAACGATTTTGAAGGGCGACACCAAAGACTTGTTTCAAAGGAAGAGGCAATTAGCTTTATTGATGAAGTGAAAACCACCCCCTCAGTACAAGAGCTTTCTAAGGTCTTAACACGTCAACAACAAGCCTTAAATTCGAGCAATGCACCGAACAAAACGGTCTTTATTTTGTCCGATTTTCAGAAAAATGTGACAGATATTCCTAATTTTAAAGATACCACATTAGAGGTAAATTTAGTGCCTCTCATGGCTGTTCAAGAAAAAAACATCGCTATTGACTCCGCTTGGTTTGAATCACCTCTTCAAATGATGGGGCAAACCAATCCGTTGATTGTTCGCGTTACAAATTATACAAACGAAAATGCTGAAAATGTCAAACTGAGTTTGAAACTCGATGGACAAGACAAACCCGTTGGCTTACTCAAAATCAAAGCACATTCAAGTATTGAAGATACTGTAAATATCACTATTTTGCGTACGGGTTGGCACGAAGCAGATTTGGCAATCACGGACTTTCCCGTTCAGTTCGATGACCACTTATTTTTTACGTTCAATGTGCCACCTCAAATCAATGTTTTAGTCATCAGTGACGGCGGCGGTAATCGCTTTTTAGAGTCGGCTATGGCAGGTGTTCGTTCATTTAAAGTGTCGAATCAGTCAAGTGGCAATGTCCAATACTCTCAATTTCCACAATATCAAATGGTCGTTTTGAGCAATTTAGTCTCTATTTCGTCAGGACTTGCGGCTGAATTGAGTCAATATGTCAAAAATGGCGGCAATGTCGTCACTTTCCCTGCCCCCTCAGTGGATTTGACTTCCTACACCAATTTTTTCAATACCACACAAGCCAATGTATTAAATGGGTTTGAAAATACACCCCGCGAAGTGGCGATGGTCAACCTCGACGAGTTTATTTTCAAAGATGTTTTCACAAATAGCAATGTCAATATGAAATTACCTTCCACAACAGGCAATTATAGATTGACAAACAGAAATGGTGAAAATATTTTGACATATCGCGATGGTTCAAGCTTTGTTACAAAAAACCGCATCGGACAAGGCAACATATATATATGTGCTGCACCGCTTGACGACAAGATTTCGACCCTCGCTCGTTCAGGCGAAATTTTTGTTCCGATGCTCTACAAAATGGCTATTTCATCAGCAAAAGAATGGAAAATCGGCTATACCATCGGTAAAGACGACTATCTCGAAGCCGATTCAAAAGGCATCATTGGCGAAAAAGCCTATAAAATGAAAGGCTCAAAAGAAGAGTTTATTCCCGAACAACGCATCGTAGCGGGCAAAGCGATTTTAGGCGTAAAAGAAGGCATCAAAGAAGCAGATTTTTACGACCTTTTCACACGTCCAGATTCTATTTTATACAAATTTGGCTTCAATTACGACCGCCGAGAATCCGTTTTGGATTACTACGACATCAAAAGTTTAAAAACGTATGAACGTAAAAACCTCAAAGTTTTTGACGAAACCATAGAAGCCAATTTCACCGCAATCGTTGGAGAGCGCAATCAAGGTGTCACCCTCTGGCGTTGGTGCTTGATATTCGCATTAATATTTTTAGCCATAGAAATTAACCTCCTCCGTTTCTGGAAAGTTTAGTTTGACACGAATTTCACAGATTACACGAATTAATTTCAATGGCATAAATATTCCATTCGTGTAATTTGTGAAATTCGTGTCTTATCATGCTACAATTTTTTCAACCTCAAAACGTCAAAATACTGAGGGGTATATTTTACGCCCCATTATCCATTATAAACTATCAATTATCCATTATATAAAATGTTAGAAGTCAATAACTTAACAAAAACATATAAAAGCGGCGGCAAGCAACTAACCGTTTTACACGAAGTCAGTTTCAAAATAAGCGAAGGCGATTCGTTTGCCATCGTCGGACCATCGGGTTCGGGCAAAACAACTTTATTGGGCTTGTGTGCAGGGTTAGATAGAGCTTCATCTGGCTCTGTTTCCCTTAACGGCATTGCGCTCGACGATATGAATGAAGACGAACGGGCTGCCATTCGTAACAAATACGTAGGCTTTGTTTTCCAAAACTTTCAACTCATCCCGACACTCACTGCCCTTGAAAATGTCATGGTGCCTCTTGAATTACGCGGTGACTCTGGCGCAGAAAAAAAGGCAATGACGCTCTTAGAAAAAGTAGGACTTGCTGACCGCCACGACCATTATCCATCGCAACTATCAGGAGGTGAACAGCAACGTATCGCCATCGCCCGCGCATTTTCAAACAGTCCAAAAATACTTTTTGCTGATGAACCGACAGGTAACCTCGATGCCGACACACGTGAAACGGTTGAGAATCTGTTATTTGAACTCAATCGCGCCGCAGGAACAACCCTCGTTTTAGTTACCCACGACTTAGATTTGGCAGCAAAAACCAACCATATTTTGAAGTTGAAAGGAGGGAAAGCAATAGCTTAGAAATGATGAACTATAAATGATGAATGATGAATTTTTTAATCATTGATTGTCAATGCTTTATGATTCATATATTAGATTGCATTTCATTAATTTCACTTAGTTGTTTAAAAAAAATAGAGAATATCAAGTTAAAATGTCGTAATTTCGATAAATTTGCTTTGGTATTCTCTATTTTTATTTGTCTTAAATTTTTTAAATAATAAAAATTTCGCTGCTATGAAAAAATGGTTATTCGTTTTCAGTCTCAGCATACCCCTCAGTATGGCAGCGCAAAAAGACGCTAAAATTCGCATGGAAGTATCGAGCGATACGATTGGGTTGAACAACACACTTCAAGTCGTGATTACTGTCGAAAATGCAAAAGCCAAACGCTTCAATCCGCCTTCTTTTGACGGTTTCGACGTGCAAGGACCTTCAACCTCAACGAGTATGAGCATCATCAACGGCGATATGACACAGAGTGCAACCTATACTTTTTACCTTACGCCACGCGAAAAAGGGACGTTCAAAATCGGCTCTGCAAGCGTTGATACTGAAGGGGGCGTTTTGAAAACGGACGACAAAGAAATCATTGTCCTTGAGAATTTCGACCCTGAAATCAAGCCTCGACAACGCCCTCAAAGCCTTTGGGACGACAATCCTTTCTTCATGCAACAACCGCGTGAGAAGGAAAAAAAGAAGAAAAAATACGAAACTGAAAAAATTTAATTGTCCAATTTTAAGGACGATATTAAAAAAGACGATAAAATTCTTTACAGAATTTTATCGTCTTTCGTCTTTTTATCCTTGAATCTCAATATCTTAACGTTTTGAAAAACAATTCTTTTAAAAAAAACTGCAAACAAAAATTTACTTTTGCTGAATTTTAAAATCCAAAATATTTAATCTTCCAACAAGAACATAACGTGTTGGTAATAATTTTAAACTTAATTTGTAATGAGAAAAATTTCATTCGTTGTATTAGCTTTCACAACACTCCTATTCTCGAATTGTAAAAACAATCCTAAAACACCTGCTGCAAGCTCCATTGTCGTCTCAGATTCAACGGCTGTTCATTCTGGCATGATGGCAGCATCAAGAATCGTATTTGTTAATATTGATTCATTGAAAGAAAAATACACCTATTTTAAAGAGCAACAAGCCACTTTTGAGCAAAAAGAGAAGAGTTTAATCGCTGAACTCGATAGAAAAGGGCAAAAGTTTCAAGAGGAATACGGCGCATTGCAAGCCGAAGCGCAAAAAGGCACTGTGCCACCTGCGGTATTGCAACAAAAAGGTCAAGCCTTGCAAGCCAAACAACAAACCATCGTGGCTGAACGGGATAGAAAATCAAAGGAATTGATGGACGAAACCCAAAAATTCAATGAAAATTTGCAAAAAAAGCTCAATGAAGTCTTATCTGGTTTGCAAAAAGAAAAAGGATTTGACTACGCTGTCAGTCACTCAAAAAATGGCGGCAGTCCGTTTTTATACGTCAACGATGCCTTGGATATTACCAATGAAGTCGTTGCCATCCTCAATGCTGAAAAAAAATAATTATATGAATGATAAATGATGAAGTATGAATGATGAATAATCAAACTGAATATCATTCATATTCCATCATTTATCACTCATACTTCATCATTAAATAAAAACCAACCTTACCTATGAAAACAGATTTCACTATAGAAGGGAATTATGTAGATATTCGTGAGCGCAGCATTTACCCTGCGCGCTTAGTCATTTCAAATGGCAGAATCCGCACTATTAGGCGACTAAATGCAACGAAAACGCGGTATATTCTGCCTGGTTTCATTGATGCGCATGTCCATATCGAAAGCTCAATGCTTGTGCCAACAGAGTTTGCAAAGGTTGCTGTTCTGCACGGAACGGTGGCAACGGTCAGTGACCCGCATGAGATTGCAAACGTTTTGGGTACTGAGGGGGTGTGGTATATGATAGAAAACGGACGAAAATCGCCCTTGAAATTCAATTTTGGCGCACCATCTTGTGTACCTGCAACGATTTTTGAAACGGCAGGAGCAGAAGTGACTTCTGAAGATTTAGCGCATTTACTCGCCTCACCCGAAGTCCTTTATTTGGCGGAAATGATGAATTGGCCAGGTGTTATTTTCGATGACCCCTCAGTACAACACAAACTCGATATCGCAAAAAGGGCAGGCAAACCGATTGACGGACACGCCCCAGGCTTGATGGGCAAACAGGCGTTGAAATATATTTCGAAAGGTATTTCAACTGACCATGAATGTTATATGATTGATGAAGCCCGTTTTAAGTTGAAACATGGCATGAAAGTCATCATTCGGGAAGGTTCGGCAGCGAAAAATTTTGATACCCTAGCCCCTTTGATAAATAAATATTTTGAGCAAATGATGTTTTGCTCTGATGACAAACATCCCGATGATTTGCTCGAAGGGCATATCAATTTGCTGGTTAAACGCGCCGTGGCACGTGGCATTGATGTTTTCAAAGTGCTGCAAATGGCTTGTATCAATCCAGTTGAGCATTATGGTTTAGACGTTGGAACGCTACAGGATGGTGATTGGGCGGACTTGATTATTGTAGATAACTTATTGGATTTCAATGTTTTAAAGACATATATCAATGGCGATGTCGTCGCAGAACGTGGTCGTGATTATATCAAAACAGAACCTGAACGCATTGTCAATAATTTCCAAATTGGTCGAAAAAAACCGTCTGATTTTGCTTTGCCTTTATCAAAAACAGAGGTCAATGTCATAGAAGTCCTTGATAGGCAATTGATTACAAAGACTTTTGAAGGCAAAATCACTTTAGAAAACGGTTTGGCTACCCCCTCAGTATCTGACGATATTTTGAAGATAGCAGTCGTCAATCGTTACGCTGATGCGCCTATTGCAACGGCTTTTATTAAAAATTTTGGATTAAAACGTGGTGCAATTGCTTCATCTGTTGCCCATGATTCGCATAATATCATAGCCGTCGGTGTCAGTGACGAAGCGATTTGTACAACAGTCAATGCGTTGATTGACCACAAAGGCGGTTTATCGGCGACCGATGGCGAACATACAGAGGTTTTGCCGTTGCCAATTGCGGGTCTGATGTCAAATGAATCGGCAGAAATTGTAGCGGAAAAATATACGGCACTGGTCAATATGGCGCGTGATTTAGGCTCAACTTTGACATCGCCTTTTATGTCGCTTTCCTTCATGGCGTTATTGGTCATTCCAAGTTTGAAATTGAGCGATAAAGGACTTTTTGATGGCGAAAAATTTGTTTTTTGCCCAATTGAGAGATAGAATTTACAAAACATGATTTACGAATTTAAAGGCTTCAAACCTGTCATTCACGCATCAAGTTTCATTCACCCACAAGCGACGGTGATTGGAAATGTCGTTATTGGACGTGATGTCTATATCGCTGCGGGAGCCGTTATTCGAGGAGATTGGGGCGAAATTATTATAGAAGATGGCTGCAATGTGCAAGAAAACTGCGTTATTCACATGTTTCCTGGCACAACGGTTACATTGAAAGAAGCGGCGCATATTGGTCATGGTGCAGTCATTCATGGCGCAACAATTGGGCGTAATGTATTGGTAGGCATGAACAGCGTTGTGATGGACGAGGCGTATATTGGCGAAGGCAGTATCATTGGTGCTTTAAGTTTTATCAAAGCCAAAGAACAAATACCGCCACGTAGCCTTGTCGTTGGCAATCCTGCACGTATTATTCGCCAAGTTTCGGACGAGATGTTGGATTGGAAAACACGGGGTACGGAATTGTATCAACAACTGCCGAAAGAATTGTATGAATCCTTAAAACCCTGTGAACCATTGCGTGAAATGCCTGTTGACAGACCAAAACAAGCCGTTTTGTTTGAAACATGGCAGAATTTGAATAAAAAAAAGGCATAAATACTGAGGGGGGTATTTTTTACTTCGCTCTCATTTTCAAAGAATATGAATCGTTACATCATCATTGGGATTGTCGTTGCAACTATTTTGGGTTTGTTCTTTTGGATGGGACAGCGCAGCAAAGACCGTTTCGATTGGAATGAAACCTACGACGAAAAAAGCAAAGAGCCTTACGGCACGCACATAACCCACGATATACTGAGGGGGTACTTGCCGACTGGAAAACTCGAAGATTTGAAGCAAAAAGTTTCAGAATCGCTGCCCACAGACGGCAATGGCGTGACGACTGCTAATTACGTCTTTGTGGGTGATGGCTTTTTCACCGATACAGCCGATTTGGATAAGTTGATGTTGTTTGTTCACAATGGGGGACGAGCCTTTATTTCGGCTAATGCCGTACCGAATTATTTTCTGAAACGCATTTCTTATACCGTCTGCGATACCGTTTTTGGACAAGAAGATGAGGATAAATATTTCAATGGCTATCATTCCTTTAATTCAAACTATCACGATACGGTTGCTTTAAATTTCAAACACCCACAACTTCTTGAAGAACAACCTTTTACCTGCGTTTTTTTCTATAAAAACGAACCAACAGGCTATCCTTTTTCCTATATTGACACCCTTGAATCTGCCGCTATTTTAGAGGATTGTCCTGAAAAATCATCTTCAAGTGCGCCCATCGGTACTTTGGATACAGATAAAATTAACTTTTTGAAAGTTGCTTATGGCAAAGGTGCGGTCTTTTTGCACACAACACCTTTGGCTTTTAGCAATATTGAATTACTGGACTCAATGCGTTTGCGCTATGCGGAAAAAGCCTTGTCACACCTTCAGAATGGCATCATTTATTGGGATACCAAAAGCCGTGTTTCCCGCGATGTCATCAATCGGATGAACGGCAGCAATATCAAATTGGATAAGCAAAGCCCTTTGAAATACGTGCTGGCACAGCCTTCTTTGCGATGGGCGTGGTTTTTATTTTTAGGTTTGGTCGTTGCATATTTAGTTTTTGTTGCCAAACGAAGACAACGTATAATCCCTGTTTTGGAAGAAAAAACGAATACATCGCTTCAATTTATACAAACAATTGGCATGATGTATTTCCGACAAAACGAACAAGTCAGTATATGCGATATGAAAATGAAGCAATTTCAAACCTTTGTCCGTGAACGTTATAAATTAATGGCGCGGACGATGGACGATGAATTTGTTAAAACATTGGCAATGAAATCGGGTATTTCTGATTCCGATGTTCGCGCCATTACATTATATGAAAAAAGAATCGTTCATAATGATATAACCGAAGACATAATGATTGAATTTCATCATTTACTAAATCGGTTTTATAAAAATTGTAAATAAAAATGAATCAAACAACAACAGGAATGTTTTCATTGGAAGGAAAAGTCATCGTCGTCACAGGTGGCACAGGCATCTTAGGCACAAGTTTCGTGAACGCGATTATCGAAGCTGGCGGCAAAGTTGCCATTTTGAATACAAATGAATTAAAAGGTGCTATGGCAGTAGCCGCCATAAAAGCAAAGGGCGGAGATGCTATCGCTATCGCTGGCAGCGTCTTAGACGAAGACAAAATGAAGGCAGCAAGGGATATTATCCTTGAAAAGTACGGCAAAATTGACGGTTTGGTCAATGCCGCAGGCGGCAATGTGCCAGAAGGCGTTTTGAAGCCCGAAAACGATGTCTTCGATATGAACATCGAAGGCATGAAAAAAGCCTTAGACCTCAACCTTTGGGGAACGCTCGTGCCTGTTCAAGTTTTTGGACCAGTGATTGCCAAAACAGGTAATGGGAGTATTATCAATATTTCTTCTGTGAGTCCCAAAAGAGCGATTACCCGTGTCTTGGGTTACAGTATGGGCAAAGCTGCGGTTGATATTTATACAAAATGGTTTGCCTTAGAAATGGCGAATCGTTATGGCGATGCCGTTCGGATGAATTCCATTATGCCTGGCTTCTTTTTGACAGACCAAAACCGAGCGTTATTGACCAATCCCGACGGTTCTCTCACCTCACGTGGTGATTCGATTATCCGTCAAACACCTTTCAAACGTTTCGGACATCCCGACGAATTGGTCGGTGCTTTGATATGGCTGTTGAGCGATGCCTCAAAATTTGTTACAGGTATGGATATTGGCGTGGATGGTGGGTTTACGATTAATAGTGGGGTGTGATTTACTGAGGGGGTATTTTTTGTATCTTAATTTTTAATTGAAAAAATAAAATTTACATAAATGTGAATTATTTTCCAAAGTTGGCATCATTTTATCTCAATTAATTACATAAAAGTGAATATCTTTGTCGTCGAAGAATTTGAACGTTTCCCTTTAGTCACATTCTACACTGTTAGATGGGACGAAGCTGAACTATCTGAAACAGATAAGTTTATTGAGAAATATCAATCCTCACTCGAAACGCAACGTGACTTTGATGAGATTCTGACATTGATAGAAGATATTGGAGAATATCGCGGAGCAAAAGATTTGTTTTTTCGACGACACGCTGGAAAAGCAAAAGAACTACCTCCTTTAACAGCATTTGAGATTCAATACTTCCACAATAATTTGAGGTTGTTTTGCATTAAAATTAATGACAATATCGTTATCTTATTCAATGGCGGTAAAAAGACATCGCAAGCTACGCAAGACAGCCCCGCTTTGAATATGTCTTTTCTTGAAGCACAGACCTTCGCTACAAAAATCTTTAAAGCACTTTACGACAAAGACATACTTGTAAATGAATCAGCCCACAGCCTTTTGAGTGCTTATGGCGATGATGAAATACTCGTATCATAACCAAACCTATATTAATTACCAATTTAAGAACTAAAAACATGGCAAGCAAGCTGTTTAGAAAAGCCCTCGCAGAAGTCAAACCTGAAACAAAAATCTTTGTAAAAAAATATCTCGACCTTTTAGAACGTATTTACGAGTTAATGGAAGAGAAAAAAATGAGTCAAAAAGATTTAGCAGAGGCACTTCAACAGCAACCGTCTGCGGTCAGCCGTTTACTCAATAGTGAAGAAAATTATATGAATCTTCGGACAATTGCCAAATTAGAATCCATTTTAGGTCAAGATATTTTAGTCGTTAAAGGGCGAGAGAACGCTCACCGTCTAACTTTTGATATGGAGAAAAAAAAGCAAATTGTAACAACACGCATTGTCCATATTGATAGTAAGCTAAATAAAGCTATGAAAAGTCAGAATTTTAGAATCGGTACAATAGCTGATAAAGAACCACAAATAGCTGCAGCAATATGAAGGAGAAAATTATAGTCAATCCAGACAATATACACATGCTCTCTGTGGATATTCTTAAAGCACGAATTCAAAGTGACTTTGACTCTTTAGGAGAGGAATCAAGTGAGTTTCAATTCAATATGAGCTTTTTGAATGGATTCAATACAGCAGAAAAATTGATACGCTGTGAATTGGAAATAAATGTAGATAAAAAGAATCAAGAAGGGCGCATTATTGCTGAAAGCAGTTTCACGATTTCTTTTGTTTATCAAGTTGAAAATTTTGAAGATTTTGTTGAGGAAAAAGAAGGCGGTATCGTATTTAATGTTGCGATGGCTGCAACATTGGCGGGTATAGCCTTTTCGACAACTCGTGGCATATTATTGTCCCGTTTTCAAGGTACAGTATTTAAAGATTTTATTCTTCCAGTAATTGACCCAAAGAAGATGTTGGAAGATAAATAAAACGTTTTTTTTGTCGGCACATAATTTTATCGCAACCAAACACTTTTTACATTTACCTTTGTCATAATCTTGAAACTATAAAATTAGGTACACATGACAACAATATTGGTTCAATTAGACGATGCTTCTAATATACAAAGACTTTTAGATTTCATCAAACAGCTAAAAGGCAATAAGCAAGTCGAAATAAAAGACGATGACAATGACTTATTAGCTGCTGTGCCTCCGACTAAACAGGAATATTTAGCGGGTCTCATGGAGTCGGCACGCGAAGTTGAATCGGCTATTCAAGGCAAAACCCAACTGCGCTCTGCTTATGACGTGTTGGCTGAATTGGAAGCGGAACAAAACAATATCGCGGCATGAGAATAGAAACGACGGCATGGTTTGATAAGCAACTCAAACGACTGGCTAAAAAACACGCCTCTATACCTGCCGATTATCGTACTTTCCTTGAGTCCATCACCGACGACCCAACTCAAGGAACGCCTATACGCCGTGGCGCACACAAAATCCGTATGGCGATTGTCTCTAAAGGTCAGGGCAAAAGCGGTGGCGCACGGGTCATCACTTATATCCGCACCGACAAAGACACTGTTTTTCTACTTGACATCTACGATAAAGCAGAACAGGATAATATTGATGACAAAGATTTAGACGATTTCGTTGATTTCATTGAGAAAATAAAATAATGGCGACACGCCCCCCTCAGTATTTCTACTGACGAGCATAAAAAAAGCAGCTACGATTGTGTCGTAACTGCTTCATTATGAGATATTTATATCTTTTGTGGTCCGTGTAGGATTCGAACCTACGACCCCCTGCTTGTAAGGCAGGTGCTCTAAACCAACTGAGCTAACAGACCGTTCCTTTGAAAGGCGGTGCAAATATACAATCATCTGGTTCAGATAAACAAGTTTTCTTTGTTCTTTTTTTATGAAAAATAAATAGGTGTTGCGTCCAGTCAATAAAACGCAACACCTAAAACCTTATTCTGCTGCCAAAACAACCTCGTTTTCACCCTTTTTAATCTCAAAAGTCATCTTTTCGCCTTTAACATCTACGACTATTTTATCGCCTTTTGAGAATTTACCCATCAAAATCTCTTTAGACAGTTCATTAATCAATGACTTCTGCAAAGTGCGACGCAAAGGACGTGCGCCAAATTGAGGGTCATAACCTTGTTTCGCTAAAAAGTCGAATGCGGCATCAGTTGGATAAACGAACAACTCTTGTTTTTTCAACATTTTATTCAAACCCTTAATCATAATCACCAAAATAGCTTTGATATCCGATTTACTGAGGGGGTGGAAAACGACCGTTTCGTCAATCCGATTTAGGAATTCTGGACGGAGGTTTTCTTTCAATATCTCCAAAACTTCTTTTTTCGTTTCTTCAATTATTTCCTCTTTTTGGCTTTCAGACACATCTTCCAGACCATCGAAATTGTCTAAAATTTTATCAGAACCCATATTTGAGGTCATGATGATGAGCGTATTTTTGAAATTCGCCACACGTCCTTTGTTATCCGTCAAACGTCCATCATCAAGGACTTGAAGTAAGATATTGAAGGTATCCGGATGCGCTTTTTCAATTTCATCTAACAAAATAATCTGATATGGGCGGCGACGCACAGCTTCGGTCAACTGCCCCCCTTCGTCATAACCAACATAGCCCGGAGGCGCACCAACCAAGCGCGAAACGGTATGTTTCTCTTGATATTCAGACATATCTATCCGTGTCATAGCGGCTTCGTCGTTGAACATGACTTCGGCTAAGGCTTTTGCCAATTCTGTTTTACCAACACCCGTCGGTCCTAAGAAAATAAACGAACCCATTGGGCGATTCTCATCTTGCAAACCTGCCCTTGAACGACGAATCGCATCCGAAACAACCTCAATCGCTTCGCGTTGACCAATGACACGTTTGCCAATTTGGTCTTCCAAATTGAGCAATTTATCTTTTTCAGATTGCAACATTTTGGCAACGGGAATACCTGTCCAACGAGCAACAACATCCGCAATATCATCAGAAGTCACTTCTTCTTTTGTCAAACGATTTTCAGGTGCCAATTCTTTGAGTTGGTCTTCGGCAACCTTCAATATTTTTTCTTCATCCTTGATTTCACCGTAACGAATTTTAGCGACCAATTCAAAATTGGACTCCCGTTCTGCCCTTTGCGCTTTGAGTTCCAGCTCTTCTAATTTGCGTTTGGCTGTTTGAATCGCTTCAACAATGGCACGTTCTTCGTCCCATTTGCCCCGCACACCATTGAGTTTTTCTTGTAAATCGGCGATTTGACGGTTCAAAACCTCTAATTTCTTAGGTTCGTTCTCTCTTTTGATGGCTTCACGCTCAATTTCCAATTGGCGCAACTTTCTGTCTAATTCATCAATTTCTTCGGGTACGCTGTCGAGTTCCAAACGCAATTTGGCAGCCGCCTCGTCAATCAGGTCAATGGCTTTATCGGGCAAATGACGGTCTGCAATATAGCGATGACTCAACTCGGCAGCAGAGACCAAAGCCTCGTCCAAAATTTTGATTTTATGGTAATTTTCGTAGCGTTCTTGCACCCCCCTCAGTATCGAAATGGTATCTTCGACACTTGGCTCGTCCACCATAACGGGCTGAAAACGACGGACTAAGGCTTTATCTTTTTCAAAATACTTTTGGTATTCATCCAAAGTCGTTGCGCCAATCGTCCGCAATTCGCCACGTGACAAAGCGGGTTTTAAGATATTTGCTGCATCCATCGCACCGTTGCCGCCACCTGCGCCAATGAGTGTATGGATTTCATCAATAAACAAAATAATTTCGCCTTCTGACTCCTCCACTTCTTTGATAACGGCTTTCAAACGTTCTTCAAATTCCCCTTTGTATTTTGCGCCAGCAATCAAAGAAGCCATGTCGAGGCTCATAATTTTTTTTGTTTTCAAACTTTCAGGCACGTCACCTCTTATAATACGGTGGGCAATGCCTTCAACAATCGCTGTTTTACCAACACCCGCTTCACCAATAACAATCGGATTGTTTTTTTGGCGACGACTCAATATATGTAAGACACGTCGAATCTCTTCATCACGTCCCACAATCGGGTCGAGTTTACCTGATTCTGCCCGTTCATTGAGGTTAATGGCATATTTTGACAAAGCATTGTATTGATTTTCCGCGCCCGAATCGGTTACTTTTCGTCCTTTTCTCATGTCCGCAATGGCTTTTCTAAGGCTGTCTTCTGTTGCACCCAACTCTCGAATCGTTCGGGCGGTTTTGTCGCTACCTTGCAAAATGGCGAGCAAAACGATTTCGATGGGAATATATTCGTCCCCAAATTCTTTAGCGAGCGTCTTAGCTTTGCTCAACACTTTATTGGCTTCGCTTGACAGGTATTGTTTGTCAACACCGCCTTGAATTTTAGGAATTGCGGCGATTAATTTATCCAATTCTGTTTCTAAAGCAGCAGGGTTAACGCCAATTTTCTTCATTAAAATTGCCGCCACGCTTTCGTCTTCTACCAAGATACCCCTCAGTAAATGAGCTGTA
>JANLQI010000067.1:0-4244 GCA_031367705.1 Saprospiraceae bacterium
CGAAATAACTTATTTCTGCAACTTACTGTTTTTAATGCCATAGAAGAAGTAAATCAAGAATCCAAGAGCCAACCAAACGATGAGTCGAATCCAAGTATCTAAAGGCAAACCGACCATCATACCCATACAAACCAAAATACCGAGTATAGGTACAAGTGGTACAAGTGGTGTTTTGAATGGACGGGGTGCATCAGGCATCGTTCGCCGCATCACAATGATGCCAATACAGACCAAAACGAAGGCGAATAACGTACCAATACTTGTCATTTCACCGACAATACGAGCTGGAACGAAAGCGGCAAAAAGCCCCACAAAAACTAAGAAAAGTAGATTTGATTTCCAAGGTGTTTGGAAAACTGGGTGGACTTCTGCAAATACTTTCGGTAATAAGCCATCTGTTGACATGGAGTAAAAGACGCGTGACTGACCCATTAACATGACCAAAATAACAGATGTATAACCCGCTAATATTGCAACGATTATCGCTTGTTTCATAAATGTATAAGGCGTGTGGTCAATGGCAATCGCTACGGGAGCAATGCCGTCTGCACCTGAAAATTCGGTGTAATTTGCTAAACCTGTTAATACGTGACCAAAAGCGATATACAGAACGGTACATATTGCCAACGACAAGAGGATGCCGATGGGCATATCACGTTGTGGATTTTTCGCTTCTTGTGCAGCCGTTGAAACGGCATCGAAACCGATGTAGGCAAAGAAAATGATACCCGCACCACGCACAATACCACTCCAACCAAACTCACCAAAATTGCCAGTGTTTTCAATAAAATATGGTTGGTGGTTCGCAGGGTTCATATGACTCCAGCCAAGCCCAATAAATAATAAAACGACGGCTACTTTAAGGATGACAATCACGGTAGTAACCATGGCGGAACCTTTTGTACCTCGAATCAAAAGGAGAGTCGTCAAAGCAACAATCAAAACGGCAGGTAAGTTGATGATACCATTGACGACAGATCCATCTTGTAAAGTATAGGAATCGAAAGGGGAAAGGGTGTACGATGGGGACAACTCTATACCCATATTTTCGAAAAATTTGACCAAATAACGTGACCAACTGATGGAAACAGTGGCTGCGCCTACGGCATACTCCAAAACTAAATCCCAACCAATTATCCATGCTAATAATTCGCCCAATGTCGCATATGAATATGTGTAAGCACTACCCGCAACAGGTATCATCGAAGCAAACTCAGCATAACATAAGCCTGCAAACAAACAGCCTACAGCCCCGATTATGAATGAAATGGAAACGGCAGGGCCTGCATTGTGGGCGGCAGCAGTACCTGTAATGGAAAATAAACCTGCACCGATGATGGCACCAATGCCTATCATGGTTAAGCTGGTTGCCGATAGTGTTCTTTTAAGTGGGTTTCCTTCATCTCCTGCTTCTTGTTGTAAAGAGCTTAAGGTCTTTTTTACCCATAAATTCGCCATATTAGTTTGATTTGAATGTTTAAATGAATGTTTAAAAATATTAGTTTTTCAATAAATAAACTGTTGAATCGACAAAAAAAGATAAAAAAAATGGAGTAGCAAAGCAATCAACAGAATTTTATGATTCAAACAGTTCTTCGATGCCAAATTTGCTACAAATCGGACATTTACGTGCATCATGCCCACGTGCAGGGCAGTGTTCTCTGCCAAAAAAAATGATTTGTAAATGCAATTTATTCCAAGTTTCTCTTGGGAAAAGGGCTTTTAAATCCCCCTCAGTACGTTCCACATTTTTGCCACTACTCAAGCCCCAACGAAAGGCTAACCGATGTATATGCGTGTCCACAGGAAATGCAGGAACGCCAAAGGCTTGCGACATCACCACACTCGCCGTTTTATGACCCACGCCAGGCAATTCCTCTAAGGCTTCAAAACTTTGCGGCACTGCGCCTTCGTATTTATCAATCAAAATATTCGATAAATCAAAAATCGCTTGCGATTTACGCGGTGACAAGCCACAGGGTCTGATAATTGCCTTAATGTCCGAAACGTCTAATTTGACCATATCAAAAGGCGTTGCTGCCTTTGCAAATAGGAGAGGGGTGACTTGATTGACCCGCACATCGGTGCATTGAGCCGACAGCAAAACCGCTACTAATAAGGTGTAAGGGTCTTCGTGTTCCAATGGAATGGGTGTTGTGGGGTACAATTCGTCGAGTATCGTTGCTATATTGTTTGCTTTTTCTTGCTTGGTCATCAATCAGATTTTAGTGATATTTTTTTAGACCACTGATTGGACTGATGCGACTGATTTACTCTGATTTTTTAGTTCCCTACGGGATGACAATAAAATCAGAGTCAATCAGTCGCATCAGTCCAATCAGTGGTCTAAATTGCTTAATTACTTGTTTGATTCAATAAATCGAGCCATCTTTTTCTCTAAAATAGCCAAAGGCACGCAACCGTCATTCAGCACTTCGTTGTGGAATTTTCGAATGTCGAACTTCGCACCGAGTTTATCCATTGCTTCCTTTTTCAATTGCAAAATCTTTTGTTCACCGACTTTGTAAGACAAGGCTTGACCTGGAATGACCATATAACGCTCAATTTCTGCAATAATATTCGCTTCAGAATCGGCTTCATTGTCGAGGTCATATTTTATCGCTTGCTCGCGTGTCCAACCTTTGGCGTGCAAACCGACATCAACGACGAGGCGTATCGCACGGTGCATTTCACCACCCAAACGCCCAAAATATTGGTAAGGGTCGGTGTATAAACCAAACTCTTTGCCTAACCCCTCAGTATAAAGAGCCCAACCTTCGCCGTAGGCACTGTACCATAAATAGCGGCGGAATTTTGGCAATTTCGCATCTTCTGCTTGCAACATGATTTGGTAATGATGTCCTGGAATCGCTTCATGTAAGAAAAGTGATTCATCTTGAAAAGTATTGTAGGCTTTAACATCAGGAATGGGCACATAAAAAATGCCAGGACGTTTTTGCTCAGGATTGCCTTGGTTGTACTCGGCACTCGCGGATGCTTCTCTAAAAGCTTCAGTTCGACGGACTTCAAAAGGCGTTTTGGGTACTAATTCAAACTGTTTTTCAAGCGAAGGCTTCATTTTTTCGTGAATAGCATTGAAATTCGCTAAAACTTCTTCGGGTTTTGTGAAAGGACGCAATTTTGCCTCCCCCTCAGTAACGTGCTTGAAAAAAGCCTTCAAATCGCCCTTAAAACCCACTTGTTCCTTAACCGTTTCCATTTCTGCCCGAATCCGCGCGACTTCTTTTTGACCTAATTCAAAAATTTGGTCGGGTGTCATATCTGTTGTCGTATAATACTTTACAAGGCTTGCGTAATAGGCAGCACCATTTGGCACAGCCGAAATGCCAGAAGTCGTCCTTGCTTTTGGCAAATATTCCTTTTGTATAAAGTCATACAATTTCTTATACGTTGGTTTTATATTTTCATTGACCATTTTTGTATATTCTATGGTCAAACGGGCTTTATCGACATCTGAAATTGTTGTGTTTGATGCTAATTTACCAATGGGTTGAAAGAAAAGATGTGTTGCCGTTGTTGTCTCAGCTAATGGTTTTAGTTGAGGTAAAACTTTAACAACCAATGATTTAGGTAATACCCACGCAGTTGCGATACCACGTCTCATATTGCTAATCGCTGTATCTGCCCATACTGGGAAATGACTGATACGGCGCAACCAAGCATCATAATCGGCGGCTGTTTTGAAAGGTTGTGAGCCTTCTCCAGAACCTAATTGACCCAACATCAACGTCTTACAATCAAATTGATTGATAGGCATAAGGTTGTCGGGAGAAGCTAAAAGGTCGAGTGCTCGGTCAATGTCCCAGCTCAAAATATCAAAACTTGTGCGGTCTTTGTCCGATATTTTAGACGTATCAGCCCCATTGAGCAACGTTTTGTATTTGTTGTAAAACTGCTTCAAAGTATCGCGGTAGTTGTCGCTGATGTCTATCGGGAATTGGTCATTGTAATCTGAAACGCCGTTAGAAGTCGCCTCAAAAGGGTAGAGGCTCATGCGTTCATCATAGTATTTTTCAAAAATCGTTGAAACGGCTGATGATTGCTTTGTCGGTGTTTTATCTTCTGAATTTTGGCACGCAGCCACCATTAGAAGTGTTGCAAATATTAATAAGTTTTTCATTGATGATCAATTATTTATGTGATAACAGGTATAGTAAACAGCTATTAAATAGTATTTTGTTTTTTTTGCAAAAAAAACAAAATACTATTTAATAGCTGTTTAC
>JANLQI010000095.1:0-27973 GCA_031367705.1 Saprospiraceae bacterium
CGCTACGCTCAGCATGACAAAAAGGGTGTAATAATTTTCACAGCTTCTTTTAATCGTTCGTCTTTAGACCCCCTCAGTATAAAATACGTTTTTTGATGTTTCATGAGTGTTTTTTCATAAATATCAAATAATCGGTCTCGGTCATTGGGGTTTTCACGGAGTGGGTCAGGTTGCCAAACAATGCCTTCGGGTGAACAAAGCAGGTAAATGGTTGAAATTTCCTTGAAAATGCTTGATTCCTTCAAAAAATTAAGCGTTTTTATCAAGTTATTGTCTGATTTTTTAAAAACTTCTTGATACCAAATTTGATATGTCAAGGCATCTGTATCGCAAATAATGAAGTTATGCGTTGTTTTGGCTGTTTCAATTGCCTTTTTTTCATTGTTTTTTTGACCTAAAAACATATTGTAAAAATCGGTTTCATCGTATGAAGAAGTATCTTCTCTATTTTTTTTCAACTTTTGTAAAGCCAACTTTGTTTCCAAATATTCTCTGGCGTATTCCTCTGAAAATACGGCATTAAAATGTGTTGAAAGTGCGGATGAAAGCGTTGATTTTCCTGTTGATTCAGGGCCTGTGATGACAACTTTTAGCATATAAGTCGTGTAATTTTGTAAAACTATTTTGAAAATGGCTCAAAAATAAGACATTTGCCACAAAGTAAATTGATATGCACAATATAGAACCTTTTTATCGCTGGCGCGAAGAATATGCCGTTGAAGACGACGACAAATCGCCTTTTTATGGTACGACATATACTGAATGGAAACAAGTATATAATTATTTGTTGCATCCATTATGGGATGATTTTGAATCAAATACACTTTATTTAAAGGTTTTGATTGCAGATTATGATAAAAATTATGCCATCATCGAATTGATTGGCGAATGGAACGATGCGGTGGAAAATGATATAAAATTTTTGAAACGCAACGTCATTGAGGCGATGCTCGATGCAGGGATTTCAAAGTATATTTTGCTGATGGATAATGTCTTAAACTTTCATGGCGATGGCGACGATTACTACGAAGAATGGGCAGAGGAATGTCAAGATGCTTTCAATGGTGGTTGGATTGTGATGCTCAATACATTTGACCATGTGGCGGATGAATTGCACAGCACACGACTCGATAATTATGTGCAGTTTGGACAGGATTACAATGATTTTAATTGGCGACAATATCCGCCCAAAATGGTTTTTAAAATGGTTGAGCTGTTGATGACGGGTGGGCAAAAGCGTTTAAGTTATTGATAGACAGAGTTAACAGATTTAGGAAATTTTCAAAATTTCCTAAATCTCTGTTCGATTACGATAAAACAGACCCCCTCAGTATTTTGCCACAAAAGGCAACCGAATTGTTAATAAGGTAGTTGCTTTTTGTTTTTTAAATGATAAAGTTTAGCTTTGTTTAAATTTAAAAACTTGAAATAATGGAAGCTACTGCTGTATTTAAACCTAAAACTGAAAAAACAAAACCGATTCCGAAGGAACTTGTCTATGAGATTGACGAGGGTACACCTATATTTTATAGAGGATATCGCGATGTACTGTTAGGAAAACTTAAAACCGAAGACATTATGGGAACAAGCAAAAAACAATCATTTCTTATCATTCAATTAATCGCTCGTTTGTTACGCTTCGATATCGAGCGATTTTATTATCTTTTTACTAACGAATTGGGTCTAAAATTTAAAAAATCTAATCGTGCCGCTGACATCGCTTTGATTTCAAAAGACCGTATGACGTTTGACGAAGTTTGGCAAACTGAATATTCAAATAAGATACCTGATATTATCATTGAAGTAGATACGAAAGCAGATTTAGCTGATATGCCCGAACCAGCGAATTATTTTTTTAAGAAAACACAACAATTGCTCGATAATGGTGCTTTAAAAGTCATTTGGATTTTTACGGAATCTGAAACGGTCATGGTTGCTGAACAAGGTAAAAAACGTTGGGAAGTAATGCCGTGGTCAGAAGATGTGGACGTTTCGCATGGTTTTAGCTTCAATATTCAAGAGATAATCTCAAATTTCAACTAAAAACAGACCCCTCAGTATTGAATCACTACGTAGGTTGTCGAAAATAATGTAAAAATAAGAATAAGTGTAGTAAAATAATGCTGTTTTATGCAACTTTAAAATGATAATTGTTATATTTGCTTGTTTTTGAAATAATATTTTCCATTATAAAAAATCAATCATGAAAAAAATAAGTTTACTCTTGACTATTTTGGTTTTAGCCTTCATAGGTTGCTCAAAAACAGATAACAGCTCTGTTGTCTCTCCTTCCATCAATACAAATAATCCAACTGTTGACTATGCGACTTTGATTGTCGGCTCATGGCAATTGGTCGAAATGGGAACGCCGATGAATGGTAATCCAATAGGCTGCGGCGAAGGCAGCAATAGCAATAATTTTACGTGGTCAAAAACGAACGCAATTGAAAAATTGACCTTCAAATCTGATGGTGCTTTTAAGCAAGAAACGAGCAACGATGCTGCATGTAAAGGTATTTATGTTTTAGGTAGTGGCTATGTTTCTATCCAAACAGATTGTGCGCATGTTGCTCCCCGTCAGCCGATTGCAGCAATGGGTAAAACGACGCTTGTTTTAGAAAAAACTGATGGTGACCATACTTTACAGTATAAATATGAGCGCTTTTAGTGCGAATGCTTAACGTAGATTTATGTCTTAACAACGGCGAGGTTTTATACCCCGCCGTTCTTATTTGTTGCAAATAATGACCTTTTAGTTCTGACAAAAAGAAAATAAAGTACATTTGAGTTTTTAACTTAAAACATTGACAAAATGAAATCATTTAAGACTATTCTAATGCCAATCCTCTTGGTATTTGCCTTTATTTCATGCAAAAATGAGGCATCAAAACAAAACACTTCAAGTCAAAATGTGGTGACAACTACCGGTTCTGCGAAAACAATGGCAGTACCGGATGCTACAAAAGAAACGGCAAAAGAAGAAGTTTTAAGCCTCAATGCGATGTTTGTGGACTTTACATTAGGCGATGCAGAACACTATTCGTTTAAAGATAAAGCGGGCAAAACGTGGGATTTTGGCGGTTGCGAGGATGAAAAAGTCAAATTTGCTGTTGAACTGCCTGAAGCACAAGCCAATGAGGACAATCGCGGCTTTGGTTCAAACAAAACGCTACAAAAAAAATGGTTTGACTTGAAATATGTCATTCGCGAACAACCTCAATATCAAGACGGCCCGATGGCTAAAGTGCCTGTTATTGTTGAAGCAACGATGCAGAAATAAAGGGTTTATCGCAGGAATTGGTTTTTTACTGAGGGGGGCTATCATGATACATGAAGTGTTTTGTGATAGCCCTTTTTGTCGGTCGATAGGAAATGCGATTTAATTATAGCATATTTGCAAAAACAAATAAACAAACTCTTATTTTGATAGCGCGGTTGTTTGTTTTAAAACAGAATAAGCAGCAAAAATGAACATAGAAAACACAAAAATAGGCGTGAAAAACAACGCTATCACCACCTATCTGAAGGATGCTTTTTGTGAAATGGGTCAAATCGCACAGTTTTGTATCCGTTTTTTCAAAGAAGCCACGTCTTCTCCTTTTGAAATAAAAGAAATAATCGTCCAATGCTATAATGTCGGCTATAAATCCGTGCCTTTGGTGTTGATTACAGGCTTTATCATGGGCTTGGTATTGACATTACAATCTCGTCCTACTTTGGCGGAGTTTGGCGCAGAAAGTTGGTTGCCAGGTATGGTCGCGCTGTCATTAATCAGAGAAATAGCGCCAGTTATCACTGCTTTGATATGTGCTGGAAAAGTATCTTCTGGTATGGGTGCAGAGTTAGGTTCCATGAAAGTGACAGAACAAATAGATGCGATGGAAGTGTCTTCTATCAATCCATTCAAATATTTGGTTGTAACCCGTGTGACGGCGACAACCCTCATGTTGCCTTTATTAGTTGTGATTGCTGCAGGTATTGGTATCGTGGGTTCTTATGTTGGCTTCAATATTCACAGTCATTCATCTTTATACCGATTTTTTACCAAAGCATTTGAATCTGTTGGCTTTTCTGATTTGATTCCAGCTGTCATCAAAACATTTTTCTTTGGTTTTGCGATAGGTATAATCGGCTGTTACAAAGGTTATACTGCCTCACAAGGAACAGAAAGTGTTGGCAAAGCCGCCAATTCAGCGGTCGTCGTCGCCTCTTTGAGTATATTTATCATTGATATGCTTGCGGTGCAAATTACAGACCTTTTGGGATAGTAAGTAATGATGAATGATAAATGATGAACTATGAATGGACGTAAAGCGTTGATTATCAAATATCAGCACGGAATCCAATTTCCCGTTTTGTTAAACAAACAACAAATAATAAAAAATGGAACAGCCAGATAATGTGGTTATAGATATAAAAGGTTTGTGCAAGTCGTTCGGTTCCAATCAGGTACTGAGGGGTATTGATTTGACAATCAAACGCAGCGAGAATGTTGTGGTATTAGGCAAGTCAGGTTCAGGCAAATCGGTGCTTATTAAGTGCATCGTTGGTTTAGTGGAAGCTGATGAAGGCAGTATTACTGTTTTAGATAGTAATATTACAGAACTGGACAATACAGAACTGAATGAAATCAGGTTGAAAATGGGTTTTTTATTTCAAAATGCTGCGCTTTATGATTCCATGACCGTGCGCGAGAACTTGGAGTTTCCGTTGCGGCGAACTTTTACAGAATTATCCGAACAAGAACGTGAAGAGCGCATCATCACCGCTTTGCAAGAAGTGGGTTTAGAAGAAGCGATTGATAAAATGCCCTCGGAATTGTCGGGTGGTATGCGTAAACGAGTTGGTTTGGCACGGTCGCTGATTTTAGTACCAGAGATAATGTTGTACGACGAGCCGACCACTGGGCTTGATACGGTTACGTCACGAGAAATAAGTGAGTTGATATTGGCTATGCAAAAGAAAAATAAAACAACATCTATCATCATCACGCACGATTTGGCTTGTGCCAAATTGACGAGTGATAAAGTTGTGGTATTTAAAGATGGCGTTATTACAGCCGAAGGCACGTATGCAGAACTTGAAAAAAGTGAGGACAAATGGGTAAAATCTTTTTTTAATTAAAATTATAATCCAGTCGTTAATATGAAAAACAACACAAATTATGTAATGAAATTGGGCATGTTTGTATCAATCGGTGTCCTGTTACTCATGATAGCCGTTTATATTATTGGGGCTCAAAAAAACCTTTTTAGTTCGACATATCGGATTAAAACCGTTTTTAAAAATGTGAGTGGCTTGAAAATCGGCAGTAATGTGCGGTTTTCAGGTATCAATATCGGAACTGTAGATTTTATTCAAATTGAAACAGATACGTCTGTAAGAGTAGAGGTCATTCTTCAAAAAGAAGTTCAAAAATTTATCAGAAAAGATTCAAGAGCCAGTATCGGTTCAGAAGGTTTGATGGGCGATAAGATATTGGTCATAACGCCCGGGACCAGTGGTGAACAACAAGCCGAAGAAAATGATTATCTCCTTTCCGAGACACCCATAGAAATGGACGACATTTTGGCGAGTGTCAAAATCTCTGCTGAAAATTTGGAAATCATAACAGACCAGCTTGCAGAAATTTCATACAATATCAACAATGGTAATGGTCTGATTTCCAAACTGATAACAGATGATAAATTTTCTAAAACACTCAATAATACGATGAGTAATTTAGAACAAGGTTCGAAAAGCATGAGTGAGAATATGGAAGCCGCGAAAAGCAGCATTTTACTAAAAGGATTTTTCAAAAAGAAGAAAAGAAAGCAAGAGCAAGAACAAAAAGACAGAGAAGAAGCTGCAAAAAAAGCCGATGCGAAAAAAGCGACTGTGAAGAAACAATAATGGTGTGTTATGTGTTTTGGGTGTTTCTTTGATATATTTTGTTTCTCTTTTCCTATTTTTGCGTCTCAATGAGCATCAAAAGGAAAATAACTCATGGAATAACCTAATCCAAATATGACTAAACAAGAAATTGAAGCGGCTCAAAACGAAGACGCTATGAAGCTCGCTGTCTCTAATATCAACCGTCATTTGGCGAAAATTTATGAAGGTGGCGGCAAAAAACGCTTAGAAAGACAACGTTCAGAAGGCAAAATGACTGCACGAGAACGTATCGAATTTTTACTCGACGATGGACAACCTCAAATAGAAATCGGTGCTTTTGCGGGTTATGACATGTACGAGGAATACGGTGGTTGCCCTGCCGCGGGTGTCATTGTCGTCATCGGTTATGTGAAAGGCAGACAAGTTATTGTAGTCGCAAATGATGCAACCGTCAAGGCGGGGGCGTGGTTTCCGATTACTGGCAAAAAGAACTTGCGCGCGCAAGAGATTGCGATGGAAAATAGGTTGCCTATCATTTATTTAGTGGATTCCGCGGGTGTTTTTCTGCCTCTGCAAGACGAAATTTTTCCAGATAAAGAACATTTTGGACGCATTTTTAGGAACAATGCGAAGATGAGTGCCATGGGTATTCCACAAATTGCAGCGATTATGGGCAGTTGTGTGGCAGGTGGTGCGTATTTGCCGATTATGTCCGACGAGGCTTTGATTGTGGAAGGACAAGGCTCTGTTTTTTTGGC
Source organism: Saprospiraceae bacterium (assembly GCA_031367705.1). Classification (GTDB taxonomy): domain Bacteria; phylum Bacteroidota; class Bacteroidia; order Chitinophagales; family Saprospiraceae; genus JAAFJT01. The sequence goes on from JANLQI010000095.1 coordinate 6,633, forward strand.
AGGACCTTATTTGGTCAAGGCAGCGATTGGAGAAAACGCTGATCAGGAAGTATTGGGCGGCGCAAAAACACATTCAGAAATCAGCGGTGTAACCGATTATAAAGTGCCAAATGACACCGTTTGTCTTGAAACCATTCAAAAATTGGTGGATAAATTCGGACGTTTTGAAAACGCGGGTTTCTCAAAAGTTGAAGCGGCACCCCCTCAGTATGAACCCAAAGAATTGCTCGAAATTTTCCCTGCCGACAATCGCTCAAAGCCTTATGATATGGTTGAGGTTTTAAAAAGATTGGTGGACAATTCAGAATTGACTTTGTACAAGGAAGACTACGGCAAAACCATCGTTTGCGCTTATGCTCGCATTGAAGGTTGGGCAGTCGGAATCGTTGCTAATCAACGACTTGTAGTGAAAAATGGGCAAGGCGAAATGCAATTTGGTGGCGTGATTTACTCTGATTCAGCCGATAAAGCGACTCGTTTTATCATGAATTGTAATCAAAAGAAAATACCGCTTGTGTTTCTGCACGATGTGACGGGTTTTATGGTCGGCACACGTTCCGAACATGGCGGCATCATCAAAGACGGTGCGAAAATGGTCAACGCAGTTGCCAATTCGACAGTGCCTAAGTTCAGCATTGTCATTGGAAATTCTTATGGTGCGGGCAATTATGCGATGTGCGGCAAAGCTTATGACCCACGTTTGATAGTGGCATGGCCCTCTGCCAAAATTGCTGTCATGGGTGGCGCACAATCGGCTAAGGTTTTGGTACAAATCCAATCATCTTCAATGAAATCAAAAGGGCAGGAGCTGTCAGAGGAAGACGAAATGACGCTTTATAACAAAATAAAAGACCGTTATGACAGCCAAACGACCCCTCAGTATGCTGCCGCCCGCTTGTGGGTTGATGCTATAATTGACCCTTTGGATACACGTCAATGGATTGCTATGGGTATTGAAGCAGCGAATAATGCACCTGTCGAGAAGTTTAATGTGGGTGTTATACAAACTTGATAGTCAATTAGTTAGTAATGAAATAAAAATAAATTATACAACTATATCTCATTGTTTCTACATGTCTCAATTGCCTCCATCTAAAGATGGAGGCAATTGAGACATGTGCAGTTAGATAGAAATGATGGATAATATTTAGTTCATTTTATATAGTATTTCATTTCCTTAAAACTGTTTCTTTTGAATTAAAATATCCTATACAACCAAACGTCATCAATGAGACAACCTTTTATGGCAAATACTGTTATTAATTGCACTAACACCTAATCAGAATATGTATCCTTGTAAACATCTTTTTCATCCGACACCATCTACGCATAAATTGGGTAATAACAGCTTGATTATCAATGATTTTTGCATTTATTTTTATACTTCTCTTTCTGAAATAGAAACGGAGAACCGCCATTCTTTTGGTCAAAATAAAGACTTGTTTTTGAGTACAGAATACCTACGTGTTCTTGAAAATAAGCCGCCTCATGATTTCACATTTTGTTATTTAGTTTTTGAAAAGAGGGGAGAAGTTGTAGGTTTCATGACTTGCCAAATCAAGCATTTCAATGCGGGTGATAGCCTTAATTTTTCAGGTAGAAAAGATAATTGGTTGACTTTCAAAAAATGGTTGGCGAGCAAAGTTGAATACAATACTTTAATTATTGGTAATTTGATGTTGACTGGCGACCATTCGTTTTCGTTTGATAATCAATTCCTTACGTTTGAAGATAAAAAGGTGCTTTTTACTGAGGGGGTGGAATTAGCTAAAAAACAACTTGCTGCAAAAGGTACAAAAATCAACGCTGTTTTCATAAAAGATTTTCCTATTGGTTCAAATCATCACCGTTTGGTTCAGTCGCTTGAAGGTTATAATGAATTTCAAGTAGAGCCTAATTTTGTTTTTGATATACCTTCTGAATGGACAAAATTTGAGGATTATCTCGATGCGTTGGGGTCAAAATATCGGGTTCGTGCCAAACGTGCTTTCAAAAAAGTGGTGGGTGTTGAACTAAAAGAATTCAATATTGAACGCATTTTAGCACATAAAACGCGCATAAATGACCTGTACAAGCAAGTTTGCGATAATTCAGATGTCAATCTTGTTCATTTACATGAAGGTTATTTTGTGAATTTGAAAAATGAATTGGAAGACAATTTTCGCTTGTTTGGTTATTTTCAAGAAGGGAAACTCATTGGTTTTTTTACAACAATTACGAATGAACACGTTTTAGAAGCCCATTTTTTAGGTTACGACATGGCTCAAAATGCGAATCATCAATTGTATCTCAATATGCTTTTTGACATCATAAAAACAGGCATTGACCAAAAAGCGAAACGTATCGTTTTTGCAAGGACTGCTCATGAAATTAAAAGTTCAGTTGGCGCTGTTGCAGAGGAAATGTCTTTGTTTTTGAAGCACGAAAATTGTTTGTTTAACTGGCTTTTGCCTTATATTTTGCCTGTTTTAAGTCCACGTGAAAAATGGACACCACGACAACCGTTTAAGTAATGGCGTTATGGATTAGGCATTGAAACGGTATCGAAATCAACTTTCCGATAAACTTCTTCTATATTAAGTGAAAACTGAGCAATATTGAGTGTTAAAGTTCCTTCAAAAACAACCTCCCCAAATTGCCAACGTCCTGAATCATCTCTATAAAATTGTTCAATACATTGTTTTTCAGCATTAATCAGAATGTATTCTTTCAAAGATTGAATATTGCGATAAGCTCTAAACTTATCGCCCCTGTCAAAAGACTCCGTTGATTCAGACAAAATCTCAATCAATATTTGAGGATTTGCTACAATATCCTTGAATTCATCTGTATAAATAGGATTTCCATCAACGACGACGACATCGGGATAGAAGTAGTTTTTATTTTTTATAAAACTGGGCACTTTCGTATCTGAAAGTGTGGTTTCGTGATTGGTATTATGCAATTCAAACTGCTTTTCCAAAGCCATTGCTGCATTTTTGGCAATGCGGTTATGATTGTATGATGCACCTGCCATTTCAATAAGTTTTCCATTAAAAAATTCATGTTTACCGCCTTCTTCTCGCAAAGTCGAACGTTCCCTTGCGAGGTATGCTTCGGCTGTCATTGTTTTTTTTGCTTCAAGAACTTCAACCATGTGTTATTATTTTTTTGTAAAAATAAATACTAAATCGTAAAACAGCAACTTTTTATCTTACATTGGAAAAATCATCGTAAACTCTTTTATCGGAATCCGCTTCAAACGTCCATTTATTTTTATACTCAAATTACCTTCACCTTCAATAGTTGGTTTTGCAACAGTCATTTCTTTATCTTTCTCAACGTGAAAATAGACGACTTCACTCTTTTTGAAGCGTTTTTTTATTGAACCATCTTCAAATTTAGGCATTAATTTGACTTGTCCACCATCGGCTTTAACCGTCAAATTAGAAATTTCGAGTGTACAATCGCCCATGATTGTCATTGTCAAACTGTAATAATCCTTACCTTCTATGGGTTTATAATTTTCATCATTTGGAATCATACCGCGATGTCCCGAATTGCCTTTTTGGGTATTTGAAAGGCTGATGAGGTTGGCTTGTGCTTGACAACTTGATAGTGTCAATGCCGTTAAAACGACAAAAAGATGGTGAATTTTCATTTTTTCATAATGGATTTAATGTTAAAAAGATTAAATTTTGACATAATAAGAACGCAAGAGAAGCTTGATTATTGACTCGTTTTCAAGAGATTTTCAAAAACACGCACCCTCAACCATTGAAATGTAAGATTTGCCAAAAAGATACACCTGTTTCTATTTCATGTTCTGTTTTTTCGATAGGATTCCAGTCAATTATTGGGGAAGGTATATTCATTGTTTGTTAATTTATTTCGTAAAGAAAAATAACGTTTCTGTTAATATTTCTGTCAATAAAGTAAGGCTTTCCCTGAATGATGCTACTATCGCTTAATTTTATATCGTTTTTCATATAAAATTGTCTTTTTGAATAAACTTGAGTGACAATTGTTGTATCTATTAACTGTGATGAAATAGGTTCACCAAATGAATATTTGAAAGTTCTATAAAGCGTATCAATGCTATATCCGTAAAGGTTTGAACTCGCTACTCTCATGTATAACTTACTTACATTGTTTTTACTCGACTTTATTCTCATTTTAAAAGGTACAAGGGAATCCATTCTAATTGTATCTGATAGTTTTATTCGATCTATGGCAGTTTTTTGATTTATATTTACACTGTGTTTGACAAAATCAACTGCCTTAAATAATGAATCCTCTTTTACAATGAAGGCACGGCTAAAATTCATTTCACAATCAGTTTTCAATATATAAGCCAGTTTTATATTACCGATATTATCAGTAGTAGTCGACGTTTTATCAAATATTACAGGAGATAGTAAATTAGCCATTGATGGATTATGGGATTCTGGAAGGGTAAACATGATAACTTCCCTGTTTTTAACTGGATTATTGTCCATATCAACAACTTTGAGTGTCATTTCAAATTGTTGTGTAAAATTTCCTTTGCAAGGAGGATAACAAGAAGATATGTAGAAACTCATACCAAAAATGAAGGAAATATAAACTTTCATTTAAGTATTATTTTAAGGTTTTGATAAAAAAGGTGATGTAAGCAAAGATAAAATTTTAATTGATACCCCCCTTAGTAAAAAAGCCCAAAATAAGCAAATCACTTATTTCGGGCTTTTTTCATTTTTTACTTAAAACTTTTCACTTTCAAGCTTTCCAAGAATCCTTTAAAGTCACTGTCCGATTGAAAACCAATTTCTCTTCTGTCGAATCCTTATCAACCGCAAAATAACCATGACGTAAAAACTGAACGCGGTCATTCACAGCCAAATCCTTGACTGAAGGCTCAACAAAAATCGTTTCCAAAACTGTCAATGAATTAGGATTGATATATTCTAAAAACGACTTTTCTTTATCGCCATCAGGGTTTTCAACATTGAACAAACGGTCATAAATGCGACATTCTGCCGTTACCGCCGTTTCGATATTGACCCAATGACCAACGCCTTTGACTTTGATGCCCGATTCGTCGCTGCCACTTTTAGATGTTGTCACATATTTACAATGCAACTCTGTGATATTGCCTTCTTCATCTTTTATGGTTTCAAGATGCTTGATAATATACGCCCCTTTTAAGCGAAAATAACCGTTTGGTGCGAGCCTAAAATACTTTTTAGGCGGTTCTTCCATGAAGTCCTCACGTTCAATCCATATTTCACGACCAAAAGGTACTTCTCGTTTGCCGCTGTCTGCGTCTTCTGGATTATTATCAATTTCTACATATTCAATCAATCTGTCAGGATAATTCATCAAAACAACCTTCAAAGGGTTCAAAACAGCCATCACACGTTGTGCCGATTTGTTCAAATCTTCACGCACAAAAAACTCTAATAAACTCACATCAATCATATTGTCGCGCTTCGCAATGCCAATCCGATTCGCAAATTCACGTAAACTCGCAGGAGTATATCCCCTGCGACGCAAGCCCGAAATTGTCGGCATACGCGGGTCATCCCAACCGTTAACCACCCCCTCAGTAACGAGTTGCATCAATTTCCTTTTTGACATAATCGTATAAGTCAAATTCAAACGAGCAAATTCGATTTGACGAGAAGGAAACAGTTCCAAATTCTTAATCGTCCAATCATAAAAAGGGCGATGCACCTCAAATTCTAAAGTACAAATCGAGTGCGTGATATTTTCAATCGCATCAGAAATGGGATGTGCGTAATCATACATCGGATAAATGCACCAAGTATCGCCTGTTTGATGATGATGAGCATGTTTAATCCGATAAATAACAGGGTCGCGCAACAACATATTTGGCGAAGCCATGTCTATTTTTGCTCTTAAAACACATGTGCCATCGGGCAAAACACCACTTTTCATCTGTTCGAAAAGAGCCAAATTCTCATCAACAGAACGGCTGCGATAAGGCGAGTCCTTACCTACTTGTGTAGGCGTACCCTTCAAAACAGCCATTTCCTCAGCCGTCGAATGGTCAATATATGCCAAACCTTTTTGAATCAATTTTACCGTTAATTCATAAATCGTTTGGAAATAATCAGATGCGTAACGCTCTTCCGACCAAGCCATGGGCATACCTTCAATCAACCATTTTACGTCCTCACGTATCGAATCTACGTATTCAATATCTTCTTTCGTCGGATTGGTATCGTCAAAACGCAAATTGGTTTTACCATTAAAAGTTTTTGCTAAACCAAAATTTAAACATACAGATTTTGCATGACCAATGTGCAAATAGCCATTAGGTTCGGGTGGAAAACGGGTTGTTATCAACGTGTGTTTTCCTGTTTCGAGGTCTTTCTCGATGATTTCTTCAATAAAATTGAGTGATTTCTCTATTGCTTCTGCCATTTTATATTTTACGGTTTAATTTTAATCACATTGCCATCTTTATCAGCGATGACCAATTCTTCGCCATTCTTACGGGCGTTTTCATATACTTTTTCGACGGCTTTTTGGAAGCCTTTGAGTATTTTTTCTCCAAGTTCTGCTATTTGCTGCTTATCATTCATTGTTATAATTTTGGATATATTCTCAATATATAGTTAAAATGTTCAAAATACTGAGGGGTCATTTCCCCTCAAAAGGAAAGGAAATCGAGTTCCCTTCTAAAAGTTGCGCTCTATAATTATTAAAAAAAGACAATTCTGCATCTTGTCTCCGTGTTTTAGCTAATGGATGACTTTCTTTAACTTTTAATGCAATATTGACAATTAGACTATAATCGCTAAAGTCTAATTTCCTTTTACAGTAATCCAACATATCGGTCAATTGCTTAACGGCTTCTGAACGCGCTTGTTGACGATTCTTTAGTTTAACTCGTTTTATCTCTACAAAAGCAAACGTTTCATCATCAAAAACAGCAAAATCGCACCTTTTGCCTTCGCCACTTGTAAATGTACAATCATCAATTGCCCAAAAAATAATATCCTTTTGATTCGGATTTTCTACTTCAAAATCTGCTCCTTCTTTCTCAACAATAATACTTCGACCTCCTTTATCCTTCTCTGGTTCAGAAATACCAAATTCGGCATCTGAAACAGTTTGTAAACAACCATTGGTTACGACGATTGGAAAATGCGTTTCAATCTGCTTTCTCATACCGCCGCACTTTTGTAGATGTCCATCAAATTGTCAAAAGTATCCATAATATCGTCGGAAGCATCGTCTAAAGCATTAACTGAAATCAAACCTGTTTCGGGATTAATAATAGACTTGATGAACTGCCCTTGTTCGTTTCGACCGACATAATAAGCACTGAATTTATCAATATCTAACCATGCCTGTGGGTCAATACTTTCTGCAATTGCTTGATTTTCAACGCCGTGCGTTTTGACAGAAATCTGTTTTGCAAGCAATAAATTATTCAAAACGGTCAAAATATACGGGCTATGCGTCGTGATAATCATTTCATTGCCTTCTTTTGCATTGAAAAACTGTGCGATATACTCCACTACCTGCGCCTGTGTTTTTGGATATAAATGCGCTTCGGGTTCTTCTATGACGACAAACGATTTATTGTCTTCTAAAACTAAAGACAATAAAGTTAATAAAATCCAAACCACTTCTTGTTGCCCAGATGAGGCTTTATCTAAACTGACAGGTTTTAAAAAACGCTTATCTACTAATTGTTCGCCTGAACTGCCGTTTTGGTAGTCTGCTTTTAGAATCGTTTTGATTTTATCGCGTAATTGCTTTGCTTGTGGGTTTTCTTTACTTGTTTTTAATTCAAATTCGTCAATGACTTCGTCTAAACTTTTACCGAAAAAGTAATTGCGTTTGAAGTAATCTATATCTTCTAAAAATGTTTTTACAAAATAATCAATTTGATTATCTTCAGTTCTCTTATCAATTTCTGCAATAAATTTACTTTGCGATGCAGGTAAAATAGTTGTAATTAAACTTCTACTTGCTGGAATAAAAAAGAATTTAGTTGAACCAATTCTAGTTAGTTGTTTTGAAAAAGTATCTATTCTTTTCTTCCATTGATTTAAAGAAAGTTTATTTTTTAATGCTATATCAGTAATACCTTTAGTATATAAAAAAGCGTCTTCAACAAATTTTATATTAAATGGGTTTTTATTAATAAATATATCAACTGAAATTTTACCATCGGTTTTTAATTGAACTAAGAAATCAGGCTCATCAAAACTTATATTAAAATCCTCTTCTTTCGTAGAATTGAAGAAATCATGAAATTTTCTTTTTTGTTCAATAATCATTAATTTTAAACAATTTTCTCTAATTTCTTCAAAATTAATGGTATCAAATTTAAGGTTGACATTTTGATGAAGTCTTTCGCTCAAGTATTTTATGATAATTTTACTCATATCGTTAGACATAGTCTGAAAAAAATACACCAACTTACTAATCGTACTTTTCCCACTCGCTTGCTCGCCAATGATGACGGTAAACGGCTTTATTTCTATTTCAGCATAATCAATAGCGCGGAAATTCTTAATGATTATTTTAGCCATGATTTTTTTGTTTTTTATTCAAAAATAAGAAAAATACTGAGGGGGGTCAAACCCTTTTCTCCAGCTCAAACACAATCGGCTGATTCACCAATTCATATTGCAAATTCAAAACCGACGCATTAATATAGGTCGTTAAACCTTCCGTCATTTCTCCATAAGCTTCGTGAATATGTCCACAAATATGAAATTGCGGACGCACACGCCGAACAGCCGTCAACAAATCCATACAACCTGCATTAAAACCGCTTGTGGTTCTGTCCAAACGCATATAAACGGGTCCATGTGTCATCAAAACATCGGTATCGTTTGGAATCAAATCCCAATGTTTACATATCTCTGAACCGCGTTTGCGATTAAATGCCCAATCGTAAAACCACGGCTGAATGGGTGAACCCCAAATTTTGATGCCTTCTATATCCACGCCACTGTCATTCAAATATATCACATTGTCAGGTATCATTTTGGTAATGGTTTCGGGATTGGAATTTTCAAAATAAAAATCGTGATTGCCCGCAATGAATACCTTATAACGATACGGTTGTGCCGAAAACCAATCCAAAAAGTGATAAACTTGTGGTTCTGTGCCGTTACCTGTTACGTCACCTGCGTGAATCAACACATCACCTTCGGGTAAGTGCAAAGGGTGCTTGTTATGTGTATCGGAAATAGCTACAAATTTCATTTTCAATTATTGTTTGACACGAATTTCACAAATTACACGAATTTTTTGTCATCTTGTATGGAACTAAATTCGTGTAATTTGTGAAATTCGTGTCTAAAATTACATCCGTTCAGGCATTTCAATCCCCAACAAATCCATGCCTTGTTTTAAGGTATGCGCCACGATTTTTGCCAATTTCAAACGGAATACTTTTTCTACATCATTCGCTTTCAAAACAGGTACATCGTGCCAAAATTTGCTGAAACCTTTGGCAATTTCATAAAGATAATTCGCCAATACTGAGGGGTCATATTGTGCCGCCGCATCTTCAATTATCTTTGGAAATTCATAAAGGCTAATAGCTAAACTTTTTTCCGTCTCATGTAGTTCCGTTGGCAATTCAGTTATTGAAAAATCAACGCCCGCATTCGCTGCCATTGCCTCAACCGATTTTGAACGAACATACGCATATTGAATATATGGACCTGTATGTCCTTGTAAATCAACGGATTCCTTCGGGTCAAAGACCATTCTTTTCTTTGGATTGACCTTAACGATGTGGTATTTCAAAGCCGCCATACCGATTTTACGGATAATATCTGCCTTTTCATCTGCTGAAAAATTGTCAAGCGAATTGCTTTCTGATGCTGCATTTTTGGCTTCTGAAATCACTTCTTCTATCAAATCATCGGCATCAACGACGGTACCTTCTCTTGATTTCATTTTGCCAGAAGGCAACTCCACCATACCATAACTTAAATGGAATAAACCATTGGCATACGGTTCATCTAATTTTTTTAAGATTTCAAACAAGACTTGAAAGTGATAATTCTGTTCATCAGCAACGACATAACCGACTTTTCGGGCATGAAAATCGTTTTCCCGCAGCCTTGCCATTGCAATATCTTGCGTAATATAAACCGAAGTACCGTCAGAACGCAACACCAATTTATGGTCTAATTTCACATCTGTCAAGTCAATCCAAACCGATGAATCAGGCTTTTGATAAAAAACACCTTTTTTAATTCCGTCCTCAATAATATCTTTTCCGAGCGCATATTGGTCGGATTCGTAATAGACTTTATCAAAATGAACACCTAATTTGTTGTATGTTTCATTAAAACCTTCATATACCCAACCGTTCATTGTTTTCCAAAGTTCCCTTGTTTCGGCATCGCCCGCTTCCCAACGCAATAACATTTCACGGGCTTGTTTGCCGAGGTCGGAATAGTTATTGAAATATTCGTTTTTGAAATCTTTGAAAAACTCTTCTGTCGTTTGTTCTACTTTTTTCTTTGATTCATAAACGCTTGATGCTGTATCCGTTAACTGCCAAACGGCATATTCTGTTTTGAATTTACCTTCAAATAAAACATAGTATTTTCCAACAAAATGGTCACCTTTTTCCTCAGATACTGAGGGGGTATCATTATTGCCAAAAAGCTGCCACGCCAACATAGATTTGCAAATCGCAATACCTCTGTCGTTCACAACTTTTGTCCGCACGACATCATAACCTGCTGCTTCCAAAATTTTTGAACAAGACCAACCCAAAAGGATGTTCCGAATATGCCCCAAATGCAAAGGTTTATTTGTGTTTGGCGATGAAAATTCAATCATCACCCTTGTATCTTTTGAAGGAGATTGACCAAAATGTTCGTTTTTAGTGGTTTCTGCTACAAAATTTGTCCAAAAATCAGTAGAAATGGACAAATTCAAAAAGCCTTGAATGACATTGAATTTTGATATGGTTGGTACATGTTCTGTCAAATACGCGCCTAATTCCTGACCAATAACGGGTGGTGCTTTACGAGCTGTTTTGGCAAAATTGAAGACAGTAACAGTATAGTCGCCTTCAAATTCCTTGCGTGTGGTGTTGCAAATCACTTCATTTACAGCGATTTCAACGTTATAAAGTTCTGATACTGCTTGTTTTACAGCATTTTGTATAATCTGTACAATATTCATAATTCTGATAATTATGAATTATAAATGATGAACGATGAATGATGAAACGGCATAAATAACGAATCATCATCAAACATTTATCATGCATAATTCCATTTTGAGCCGCAAAAGTAAAAGATTTGTCTAAGAAAAATAGGAATAGTTCAATGAGTTTCAAAGCTGTTCCAATTCCTGTCGCAGTGCTTTGGGTAGCGACTGAACGATGAGGTCATAACTGTGGTCAACCAATTCTTTGATGATTTTATCGTCCAAACCACGTTCGGTATAAACGGTGTTCCAATGTTTTTTGTTCATGTGGTAGCCTGGGATGATGTGGTCGGGGTATTTTTCGCGCAATTCGAGGGCAAAATCGGGGTCGCATTTGAGGTTTATGCGACATTCAACAATGTCAAGGCTTGTTAGTCCATATATTTTATTCATTACCCGGAACACGAGCGTATCGGGACCAAACGGCGTATCTTCCGTAGTCGCTTTTTTTGACAAGCAATAAAGTCGTAAGGCTTCGATATTCATCTTTCATCATTTATAATTCATCATTCATCATTTCCTAATCATTGTTTCTCAACCTTTTCTTTTGCATCTAAAATAACATCTTTAATTGCGCCACGTGTACCCATCAGCACATCGCCTTTGGTATTACAGATTACGGTATCTGGCAATTTACCATACAATTTTTTGATGTTTTGAAGAGAATCAACAAGTTTTATCTCTAAATTTGCCATACTGACGACTTCTTTACCCATCATGATAGCTCCCGTAGAATCTACAACGATGACCAATGAATCTGTGGAAACATTTTCAGACATACTTCGGGAAGTGGTTGTGTCCGTTTGAGCACCCGTGTTTTCCGAAGATTTAGGTGCTTCAGTACAAGCGAACAGACTAATAAGGGATAGAAATAAGATTACTTTTTTCATTTTAATATTTTTAAGTTATTGAATAATAAATTCATCGAGTTACACTGATATCACCTCGATAACGCTGCATAGAGCCGTCTTTTTGCTCTAATTCTACATAAAAAGCGTAAACATCATTTGGAACGGGTTTTCCATTGACCAAACCGTCCCAGCCCATTTTATCATCGTTGGGTTCAAAATTCGTTCGTGTAAACATCAAGGCTCCCCAACGATTATAAACAGATAATACAAGTACTTGTTTAATACATGGCGCTGTATAAACCGTAAAATAGTCATTTCTGCCATCATCATTGGGGCTAAAAGCATTGGGGATATATACGCCCACACAGGTTTTGACATTCACAATAATATCATCTGAACGAATACAGCCGTTGACCGTATCACGTGCTTCAAGTTCATAAACAGTCGTTATTTTAGGCGAAACGATGGGGTTTAAACAGGATTTGCAAGGCACTGAAGTGGACGGTCGCCAAGACAAAACCACATTATTTGTCGAAGATACTGAGGGGGTCAATTTTATGCTGTCTCCTTTTTCTATAGTCACATCGTTGCCAAAACTCACCCTTAAATCAGCCGTCGTCACATTCAAAGTGATATAGGCTTCGCAAGTTGTGTTTGTCGCTGCAATCGTATCGCGGTAAGTTCCTGCTTGTGTGATGATTCGACCATTAATTTTTAAAGTATCGCCTGTACACAATGTTATATTTCGTGTTTCGGAAGTCGGTGCTTGTGTACGAGCTGTGATGACAAGTACGCTGTCGCACAGAGGTAAGTTGCGCCGAATTGTGTCTCGATAATTCCCCGATTTTGTATAAGCTTTACCATTGATAATCACACCTTTACCTTCACAAAAAAAAGTATCAATGGTTCTACTCGGCAAAGTACTACATTGAGCTAAAAGGTCATTGTTGAACCCAAGGCACAGGCAAAAAACCATTAAAGCTTGAAAAATTTTCATGTTTCTTTTTTTAATCAATAATGTTGCAATGATTGGTAAAATGTGGCACTAAGGTAGAAGTTTTTCATAGGAAATGGACTTAAACCTCATTTTAGCCATTTCAATTCAATAGAAAAATTGGGTCATACTGAGGGGGACAAATTTTATTAAAACATTTGTTACATTCATGTACCACCTATAATAACAACGCTGTAAATTGTGTTTCATTTTATTAAACAAAAATCCATATCTAATGAAGTCTGCATGTATTTCTGCTTTGATTCTTTTGGTTTTAAGCTGCCAACCGCCTGCGCCTAAACCTGAAGCGACTACGAATAACGCTGTCGCACCTACACAAGATTCCGTTCCGACGAATGAATCGAATATCAATTGCCAAACAAAGGGCAAGTTGATAGAAAAATTCAACCAAAACAACGCCCTTTTTGAGCGTTTGAGCAACGAGGAAAAAGAATTAGAATGGCTGAAAATTACTACAAATGATGGCAAATGCGCCATTTTGGACGACATTAAAACGGCAAATCACTATTCTGTTACATTTGAAGATTGGGACAAAGACGGGTTCAAAGACCGCATTGACAATTGGAAATGGGATTACAGCGTCAGTCTTTTTGACAAAACTAAAAACGATTTTTCAAGGCATATCAACGGCCGTTTTAATGGCGATCAGTGGGATTTTGATAAATCTAAGAACCTTAAATTTCAATTTTTGGAAAACAAAATGGGCGGTATTTATGAGTTGTATCAATTGAATGGTGCAGAGAAAACTGTATTTTCTGAAATTAATTTCTTAAATTATGACTCTGATGGTAATGTTGGTGGAAAAGTTGAAATTAGAAAAAACATTGTCAGAAATGGCGATGACATCAAATTTGATACTTTAACAATGGATGTCAAACTGTTTACCGATACACGGCCAAAAGAGAACGAGGAATATGAGGCTCAATTAGCCCGCACTAAAAAAGCTATTGAAAGTTATTGGCGTAAAAATTTGTCTTTGTTCTTGAAAAAATAAGAGAATTAGGAATTAGGAATGAATAGCGTAAATTCTTAATTCCTAATTCCTAATTATCCCCCCCTCAGTATTTTCAGCACTTTTGGGGCAAAAATTGAAAATATGATTAAACTGGAAGAAGTCCGTTGGGGCATCATTGGTGTTGGCGATGTGTGTGAAGTGAAAAGTGCACCCGCGATGAATCTTATCGAAGGCTCAAAATTGGTTGCGGTGATGCGTCGGGATGGGCAAAAAGCTCAGGATTACGCTCAAAGACATGGTGTGCCAAAATGGTACGACGATGCTGATGCTTTGGTAAATGACCCAAATGTCAATGCCATTTACATTGCCACACCGCCTGGCGCACATGAGTTTTTGACGATTAAAGCGGCAGCTTCACAGAAACCTATTTATGTTGAAAAACCAATGGCGCGCACGTATAGTGAGTGTTTAAACATGATAAATGCTTGTAAAGCTGCGAATGTGCCTTTGTTTACAGCTTATTACAGGCGTATGCTGCCTAATTTTTTAAAAGTAAAATCGCTCTTGGAAGAAGGCGTGATTGGCGATGTTCGATACGTCAATATTGTGATTAATAAAACGCTACAACCTAATATAGTTGCTGATAATAGACAGAGTGACAATTGGCGTGTCAATCCAGAAATAGCAGGTGGCGGTTACTTTTTCGACCTCGCTTCTCATCAATTAGACATTATGGATTTTCTGTTTGGCCCTATCAAAGATGCTCAAGGTTTTAAGCACAATCAAGCGCATTTATACCCTGCCGAGGATATTGTCATGGGTTCTTTCTATTTTGACAATGGTATTATAGGCAGTGGCAATTGGTGTTTTACAACGTCAACTGTTTCAGAAATTGATAAAACAACGATTGTAGGCAGTAAAGGACAAATCTCTTTTCCTTTTTTTGGAGACAATATGGTGACTTTGGAATTGGAAGGGCAGGAGAAAGAAGTGATGGCTTTTGAGATGCCAAAACACATTCAGCAACCGCTGATTCAAACGATTGTTGATGAACTTTTGGGTAGAGGCGCATGTCCAAGTACAGGTGTTTCGGGTGCGAGAACCAATAGAGTTATGTCGCTCTTTAATTCAATTACAAATTAGAAATTACGAAAAAGCGACCCCTCAGTATATGAGGCGTCGCTTTTTCGTAATTCGTAATTTCTAATTTGTAATTAATTCAGCAATTCATAAATCCCTGCAATGCCTTGTCCGCCGCCGACACACGCTGTCACCATGCCGTATTTACTACCACGACGACGCATTTCGTTGAACAACTGAACCGACAATTTTGCACCCGTACAACCGAGTGGATGACCAAGCGCAAGCGCACCGCCATTGACGTTGACGATGTCAGGATTCAAGCCCGCTTCTTGCATCACGGCTAAGGCTTGGGCTGCAAAGGCTTCGTTTAACTCAATCAAATCAATATCTTGAAGTTTTAAACCCGCTCTTTTCAAAGCTTTTGGAATCGCTGCACATGGGCCCATACCCATAATAATCGGCTCAACACCTGCCACAGAACAACTTGCCATGCGTGCAATGGGTGTTAAGCCCAATTTTTTGACCAAAGTACTGGACATCACCAACACAAAAGCTGCACCATCAGAGGTTTGAGATGAATTACCCGCCGTCACAACACCGCCGTTGGCAAATGCAGGACGGAGTTTTGATAACCCCTCAGTAGTTGTATCTCTACGCACACCTTCGTCGGTGTCAACGGTGAATTTTTTAGTTTGGCGTTTGTCATTGGCAACAAAAACCTCTTCCACTTCAACGGGAACAATTTCGTCTTTGAACAAACCGCCATCAATCGCAGCGGCTGCTTTGACGTGAGATTGAGCAGAATATGCGTCTGCCATTTCACGACTGATGCCGAATTTTTTAGCCACCGCTTCGGCTGTCAAACCCATGCCGACGACATAATCTGGCGTATCCATCGCTACATGATACGACGGCGCGAGTTTATAACCCGTCATTGGTATCATGGACATACTTTCTGTACCGCCTGCGATATAACAATCACCCATATTTGCCTTGATTTTTGCCACCGCAATCGAAATCGCTTCCAAACCCGAAGCGCAATAACGGTTGATGACAAACCCAGGTGTTTCTTTTCCCAAAGCCCGTAATGATATTTGACGACCGACTTGTAACCCTTGTTCGCCTTCTGGATTGGCACAACCGACAATGACATCGTCTACCAACAAAGGGTCAACCTCAGGCATAGAAGCCATGAGTTGTTTGATAATATCCACCGCTAAATCGTCTGACCGATAATTTCTAAAACCGCCACGTCCTGCTTTGCCGACTGCTGACCTAAATCCTGCTACTATATAAGCATCTTCCATTTTTACTATGATTTTATTTATTAGATTTTGTAATTTAAATAATTGAAAATCAATTATTTACTTCTTGTTATTCTAAGTAGTTTCACAACAGCTTTTTGTCATTTTGAGCGGAGCGAAAAAATCTACATTTTCTTTTTCAGATTCCTTCGCTGCGCTCGGAATGACAAAAGGTTCGTTATTATTGATTAATACTGAGGGGGTTACATTTTGGGTTTTGCAGCGTCATTCCACCACTCTTCATTTTCCCAAAAACTATCCCAACCCAAATTGTTGTACTTCTTATTAATTTCAACTTCACGTTCGCCCATGCTGAAATCCTTTAAAATGTCATTAGCGAAACGAAACAAATCGGCAGCGAAAATGACAGGTTTTTGCATGTCTGGCTTTGTGTAACTCGTCCAAGTGCCATCAAAACGATAACCTGCGCCACCGCTTGGTAAACCGACAGATGAATAAAACCAGAGATTCGCGTGTTTGTCCTCACCAATTGAAAACTCCATTTTCATATTGCCTTGAAACAAACCACTGTACGGACTTGTTTTGTCGGCTTCTGCAAATTCAAATGTACCTTCTGTGGCGTACAGCGTTTCAACATTCATATTTTGGACGTCGTCAACATTGACATTGGGGTCAGTGAACGTGCTGATTTTGCCTAATTTGAATGTGCCATCAAATGGTGTAATCACTTTTTTATGCCGATTTTTACCTTTTACGTGATATAAAGTAGGGTCAGTTGCGTCTTGTTTGACTTCTGTAAAAAGAAACTCAATGCGGTAACGGTCTGCACCATAAAAACCATTGACTGGATAAATGTACTCACTGACAAAAAGGCTGTCCAATCTGTTGTTTTTGAAAAAAGCAGTCGCTTCTTTTGCATTTAAATCTTTGAATATCAATGGTTTCAAAGGAGCTGATGAATCCGTCAAAAGCGAATCAACGGCTTCCTTGTGCGTAAGCATTGAAGGTATTGAAGCTGTCGCTTTTTGTGTAGGCGCATTAGCTTTATTGAAACACTGAGAGATAAATATCGCCGCAGCGACAAGCATGGGAATGAATACGAGTTGTTTCTTCATTTGCAAAATGATGTTTTAAATGATTGATAATCAATATTTTATGAAGGTATAGTAAACAAGAATTTAGATAGTTTTATATTTTTTGAAAAAAATATAAAACTATCTAAATTCCTGTTTACTATACCTTGGGGTCTCTTTCCCCATTTTTTCTACTAAATTTTTGCCCAAACCAAAATATATCAAAACTTGTGCAATCAACAAATTACCGACCCACGACAACCACGTAACAGTTAAGTACGTTTCAATGGGTTTTGTTTCAAACAGATAAACCATGAAATAACTTTCCGTCCGCAAACTCATGGCTGCCAAAGTGATGGCATAACTCAAAATCATCATTTCAGAATGTTTGACAAAACGTTTTTTCATCACTTCATGCCAAGCGGCATAGGTTATGAACCACCAAACAAAACATTGCAATGTGAAACCGACCCTTGCCGCCAAACCACCGTTTGCAAAAGCCGCTAAAACCAAGCCTGACGGTGCTGCCAGCAACAAAATTGACCCGATATACACCTTCCCAATCAAACGATGCACTTTCGGATACCCCCTCAGTATAGAAGGGAAAAACTGGAAAATACCACCACCGATTGCCAATACACTTGATGTGATGTGTATGTAAAACGCCCACATAAAATAGCTGCGGTCAAGCAGTTGATTGGGTTTTGTACCGAGAAAATTTATCGCTCTTTCAAATGTCAAATACGGCAACACTTTTGTCACCATGATGGCAGTAAAAATCAGAATCCATGCGGCGAAGGAGTAGCCGATTGTTTTTATAAGAACATTTTTAAACATCTACTTTTGTATTTTTTCCAAATCAACAAAAGCTAAATCAAGATAAACACCATCCAAATGTTGGAAATCTTTATCCGTTGTCAATAAGGTTAATCCTAAAACAGATGCTGTTGCTGCAATCCATAAATCATTTTTGCCCATTTTTCGGGATGATGTACCAAGCGGCTTTGATTTTAATTTGCCCTCACTAAAAGCATCTATTTCTGCGTACCGATGAATGATTTTTTCATCGTAAATATCAGCAATAAGGAAAAGTTCATTCAATTTATCCAGTTCTGACATACGACGTTCGCCCCAACCGTTCCGAGTACCTAATGCTAAAATTTCACCCCAACCAACGACCGAAACGACATTATCAGAAATTACTGAGAGGTCATAAGCTGAATAGATTGTTTCCCAATTTTTATCTTGGCGAAAAAAATAGAGCAATATGTTTGTATCAAATAGGTAAGTTTTCATTTTGACAATTGTGCAATTAGTTCTTCTGCGGATTCTTGAATATTAAGTGATTTTGCCCATTCATTTGCCCTATTCCAATCTGTTCCTTTAAAATTTTGTTCACGTTTCAAATCTTCTAAGGTCGTGTTACCACTTCGAATAGGTTTAAAAATGCGTTTAGCATTTTCTTCTGGAATCGGCAATTCATCAAGGAAAATTAAAAAACGGACTAATTTATCAACATCTTTTATAGACTGAACACGGCTAATCAGATGCCTTTGCAATGACTCGATTGTAGTTATGTCTAATGTTTTTTCCATTTTTATTTTCTTTTATTGTTAAATTTCCTCAAAAATAAGGGTTTTCAAGCAAAATATAACGTAGAGACGCAAAGTTTTTGCGTCTCTACGTTTCGCTTAATTCCGCAACGGCTTATTATTCGTCAACATATATTGAATGCGTTCCAAGGTCTTTTGTTCACCACAAAGCGACAACATCGCTTCGCGTTCGATGTCCAAAAGATATTGTTCACTTACGCGTTGTTGACCCGTTAAATCGCCGCCACAAAGAACAAATGCGACTTTTTTAGCAATTTTGATGTCATGTTCAGACGCATAACGACCCAAATACAAGGAATGTGCGGCCACATACAAAGCTCCGAGACCATTGCGACCCATGACGAGAATATCCTTACGCGGTTGTTTTTGAATATAAGTATCCGCCATTTCTAAGACTTTTTTCTTAGCATCAGCAATGTTGCGGTCTTTGTTTAAGACAACACTGTCTTTTTCATGTTGCAAATAGCCGAAATTGAAGGCTTCGTGTGCAGATGTTGCGACTTGTGCTTGGGCAATCGTCTTGAATTTTTCGATAATCGTTGGTATTTGAACATCGCCTTCAAAGAATGCATCGCTCGCACGGACAGCAAATTCCTTTGTGCCACCACCAGCAGGCAAAATACCTACACCGACTTCAACCAAACCCATATACGTTTCGCCAGCCGCTACAACGCCATCTGCGTGCATCGAAAACTCGCAAGCGCCGCCGAAGGCATAACCTTGTGTGGCAACAATGACGGGAATTGCCGAGTAGCGAATCCGCATTGACGTTTGTTGGAAATAATTGACGGCAAAATTCAGTTCGTCCCATTCTTGTTGGTACGCCAACATGGCAATCATCATCAAGTTGGCACCGACCGAGAAGTTTGTGGCGTTGTTACCAATAACCAAACCTTTCCATCCTTCATCTTCTGCAATTTGAATGGCATCGTTGATACCTTTCAGAACGCCTTCACCGATTGAGTTGGCTTTTGACCTAAACTCTAAGCACAAAACACCGTCTCCGATGTCGTGAAGCACGACTTCTGGGTTTTCATAAACCGCTTTTTTATCGCGGTAATTGTCCAAAACGATGAAATCTGAACCACCTGGCATGGCTTTATACGCCTTTGTGCTTGGGTCGTAGTATTTTTTAATACCGTTTTCAGATTTATAAAAGCTACTGAAACCAGCAGACAACATCTCTTTTACCCAAGCTGCAACGACTTGACCATCTGCTTCTGCGGCAGCGATGCCTTCGGCAACGCCAATGGTATCCCAATATTGAAAAGGACCCAAATCCCAAGCAAAACCAGAGCGTAAAGCATCGTCAATAGCATATAATGAGTCTGAAATTTCAGGCACACGGTTGGACACATAGGCAAACAAACCTGCTAAAGAACGGCGAATCAACTCACCCCCTTTGTCTGTTTGTTTGAAAAGTGTGCGTACACGATTAGGTAAATCCTCAATTTGTTTTGCCACCGCCAACGATGGCAAAGTGGATTTTACTGAGGGGGCATATTCTAAAGTTTCTAAATTTAATGCTAACACGACTGGACGACCTGATGCTTCTCTTTCGCCTGTCTTTTTATAAAAACCTTGACCTGATTTATTGCCCAAAAATTTATTGTCAATCAAAAATTGCTGATATTTTGGAATATCAAACGTACCTGCTTGTTCGTCATTGGGGCAGTTTGCTTTGATGCCTTTGATGACATTGACTGATGTATCATGCCCGACCAAATCGCCTAAACGGAACGTGCCTGTTTTCGGACGACCAATGGCTGGTCCTGTTAATGCGTCCACATCTGTGATTGTCAAACCAATTTCAGTGGTCAATTGGTAGATTTTTGCCATAGCATAAACGCCTACTCGATTGGCGATAAATGCAGGTGTATCTTTACATAAAACCGTAGTTTTACCCAAAATACGGTCGCCAAAGTGCATAAAGAAGTCAATTACTGAGGGGTCTGTTTCTGTTGTTGGAATGACTTCCAAGAGCCGCATATAACGCACAGGGTTGAAAAAATGCGTACCACAGAAGTTCTTGCGGAAGTCGTCGGAGCGACCTTCTGCCATCATATTAATAGGTATGCCTGATGTGTTTGAGGTAACTAAAGTGCCTGCTTTGCGGTATTTTTCAACTTTTTCAAAGACTTGTTTTTTGATGTCTAAACGTTCCACAACGACTTCAATAATCCAATCGGCATCAGCGATTTTAGGCATATCATCGTCGAAATTGCCTAATGTTATGCGTGAAGCAAAGGCTTTATCATATATAGGTGTCGGCTTCGATTTTAGGGCGGTGTCAAAA
>JANLQI010000125.1:0-7678 GCA_031367705.1 Saprospiraceae bacterium
TATAGGTAAACAGAAATTGAATAGTTTTTTATTTTTTTGCAAAAAAATAAAAAACTATTCAATTTCTGTTTACCTATACCTCAACCACTGAAAAGTCAACATTTTGATACAAAATACTGAGGGGTATCTCCAAACCTCCAATCGTTACAACTGCTTCTGCACCTGAAAAATCGTTATAAACCCACTTACCTTCTTGATTTTCAAAGGTTTCGACCAATATTTGGTCTTGTGAAATCAGGACGTATTGCTTCAAACTGTCAATCGTTTTGTAGCAACGCCATTTTTCACCTTTATCAAAATCGGCTGTACTTTTCGATAAAACTTCAATAATTACTGAGGGGGTCATTTCAGCGAGTTGATAACCTTTCCGCTTGATAAGCGTTGATTCTTCGACAATAAAAATATCGGGATAGGTGTTGAGGTTACAGTTTGGAATCCAAACTGGGCGGGTTTCAAAAAACAATTCAGCACCTTGCTGTTCCGTATGGTCATCAAGTTGTTTGATTGTGTTTTTAACCAATCGGTTGTGGTTTTTTGAAGTGTAAGGCATAATGGCTGTTACTTTGTTATTAAAAAATTGGCTTTTATACTCGTTTTCGAGTTCATTATCCCAATATTCATCAAAACTCATTGTGAGAATTTCGTTTGGAAATTCCTCTAAATAAGCCAAAGTACCTTGTTTTGGCATGTCTAATACGGCTGTTTGACTGTCCATTTTATTTTCTTTTTTGACAAATTTAAGGCAGTTTATTCAAAATGACAACACTTCAAGGCTTTAAAATACAAAGACGATAAAACTCACTTAGAAGTCTTATCGTCTTTGTATTAAAGTCTTATATTTTCAAAAAATCACCAAATTCTTATCCGACTTGGGCGATACATTTTGTCACCTTCTTTAACATTAAAGGCTTCATAAAATTCAGGCATATTGGTCAAAGGACCATTGCAACGGAATTTACCTGGCGAATGTGGGTCGGTCATAATTTGATTGGCTTGTGCTTCATCGCGGTATTTGCTGCGCCAAACTTGCGCCCACGAAAGGAAAAAGCGTTGATTCGGCGTAAAACCGTCAATTTTTTGATTGGTTCTTGCTTGTGGTGAATATGTGTTGAAGGCTTCGTAAGCCACTGCCAAACCACCTAAATCGGCGATATTTTCACCCAAAGTCAATTTACCGTTGACGTGCATCGTGTCCAATACCGTATAGTTGTTGAATTGGTTAACAACCATATCTGTTTTGACAGTAAATTTAGCCGCATCGTCTGCTGTCCACCAATCTTTTAAGTTGCCATTGAGGTCAAATTTACGTCCTTGGTCATCGAAACCATGAGAGATTTCATGTCCAATGACCGCACCAATACCGCCATAATTGAACGCATCATCGGCATCGTTGTTAAAGAACGGAAATTGAAGAATGCCCGCAGGAAACACAATTTCGTTTTGTGTTGGATTGTAATACGCATTAACCGTTGGCGGAGTCATGCCCCAACGTGTTTTGTCAACAGGCTGACCGATGCGGCTCATATCATCATTGAAAGCAAATTTTTGTGCTGCAATGACATTATCCAAATACGATTTTGAACGGTCAATACTGAGGGGGGTATAGTCCTGCCATTTGTCTGGATAACCGATTTTGCGAACAAAAGTTGAGAGTTTATTGAGGGCTTTACCTTTGGTTTCAAGGCTCATCCAGTCGAGAGCAGTGATGCGTTTTTCATACACTTTCATCAAATTGCCGACGAGTTGCTCCATGCGGGCTTTTGCTTCAGGTTTGAAGTGTTTTTCGACATAAAGTTGTCCTAATGCCTCGCCTAAAACATTATCTGTCATACCCGAAACGCGTTTCCAACGTGGCTGTATTTCTTTTTGACCTGTTAAAGCTTGTTGCATTTTGAAACCTTCTGCTACGAATGCACTGCTCAAATAAGGCAAAGCATTTTTAACGGTATTCCAACGCAAATAGGTTTTAAAATCGTCAAGTGTACCGTTTTTCAATTGATTATTGACTTCTTTCAAAAACTCTGGTTCACTCACTATGGCATATTCGACTTTGTTTGCCCCGACTACTCGTGACATAAATAACTCCCAACGCATCTGAGGGCAGACTTTTTCAAGGTCAGCAATGGTCATTTTATTGTACCGTTTTTCAGGGTCGCGCAATTCAACACGACTCAAACGGGCTTTGGCGTAAGCGGTTTCGATACGCATAATAGTTGACACGGCTGTTCTGGCTTTTGCTTCCGATTCGCCTAACATACGAAATGTGTTAAAAATGTGCATTTCGTAAGCGGCACGCACTTTTTTCATGCGGTCATCATCTTTCAAATAATAATCACGGTCTGGTAAGTTGAGACCACCAGCAAAGATTTGAGGCACAAAGGCATTACTGTTTTTTGCATCTAAGCCACCTCTAAAACCAAAAAGTGAGCCGTTGCCGTCCACATATTCGTCGGTGATATAGGTCAACAGTTCAAGATAGTTTTTCAGTTTGTCAATGCGGTTGAGGTAAGGTTTCAAAGGGGCTATCCCTGCTTTTTCGATGGTCGTAGAGTCCATACCTGCGGCATAAAAATCACCTACTTTTTGTTGAATTGAACCTGGCATGCTTGGATTAGCGGCTACGTCCTCACAAATAGCTTTTAATGCTTTTTGATTGAACTCTTGCAATTCATTAAAACTGCCCCAACGGGCTTCTGTTGCTGGAATCGGCGTATTTTTCAACCAAGTACCATTGGCATAGTCGAAAAAATTGTCTTGTGGACGAACGGTTAGGTCGAAATTGGCAATATCAATGAATTTCATTTTGCCAGCGGGCGTTATGATGTCATTGTTGCCCGTAGTAGTGGTGGTGGTGGTCGTCGTCGTGTTAGTAGGTGTCGTCGTCGTTGTTGTCGTTGTTCCTGTCGTCTTTTTAGAGCAGGCTATGGCAGCGAGTGTTAATGCTGCTGCAAATAGGCAGAAGTGTAGCTTTTTCATTATTGAATAAGTGTTTGATTGGATTAATGAATATTTTATGTTTTTAATAATTTTAAGAATGACAAAGATAAGCCAAATTGACTCTTTTTTACTTGTAAATGAGGCGTATTTTTACTGATTTCAAGGATTTTTAGAATTTTAAGGGTGATAATTCTTGTTTTTTTCGGTTCTTACGACTCAATTGCCAAACACGCTGCCCGTCATCAGGACAAAGCTATTTTTAAGGGATGAAGTACTAAAAGGTTCGAGTGACCCAAGTAAGGCATTTTTGTTTTTTTGAAACTTCATTTAATCAAATGAGTAAAAAAGTGTAAATTTGCACCGCTTTTGAAGATTTTTTTTGAAAGCGATGCGTTATGTCCTTTGTTTTTACCCCCCCTCAGTATAAATCGCCATTTTTATTAAAAAATTAAACAAAAATCGCTGAACGATAATGAAAAAAGTGTTGCTCTCCATTGCCGCTACGTGTTTCCTTTTTGCGGCTTCATCCTTTGGACAATCTGACCCCGTACTTTTCACCGTTGATGGCAAGCCTGTCAACGTTTCAGAGTTCAATTACATTTACACAAAAACCAACGGTGCTAAAGCAGATTTTAGCAAAGAATCTGTTATGGAGTATCTCGACCTCTATACCCGCTTCAAAATGAAGGTAGCGCGGGCGAAAGAGATGCAACTTGACACCATTCCGGCACTCATTGAAGAATTGGCTGGTTATCGTCGGCAATTAGCTGACAGCTACCTGACTGACCGCGAAGTGAGTGACAAATTGGTCAAAGAGGTGTATGACCGTATGTTGAAAGACATCAGTGTGAGCCATATTTTGGTAAAAATTGATAAAAATGATACCACAAAGGCATACAGCATCATCAAAGAAGCGCAAGCACGGTTGGCAAAAGGCGATAAGTTTGAAGATGTTGCCAAAGCCCTGTCGCAAGATGACGCATCAAAAGAGAAAGGTGGTTTTATCGGGTTTTTGACGGCTATGTTGCCTGAAGGTTTTTACAGCTTTGAAACGGCTGTTTACACGACACCTGTTGGCAAAACAAGCGGTATCGTACATTCACCTATGGGTTATCACCTTATTAAGGTAAATGCAGAACGCCCTGCTCGAGGTGAAATGGAAATTTCGCACATCCTTATCAGAAATAAAAAAGACGGTCTTGAGGTGCCCCATGCAAAAGACCGTATTGATGAAATTTACAAAGAATTAAAAGGCGGAAAAGCTTTTGAAGAATTGGCAACACGTTATACCGAAGATCAAAACTCGCAATCGAAGGCAGGCTATCTTGGCTTTTTCGGTATTGGTCGCTATGAAGTAGGTTTTGAAGATGCCGCATTTGCCCTCGCTAAAAATGGTGATTATACAGAACCTTACGAATCGAGTATTGGCTGGCACATCATTGGTCGCGTCTCGAAAAAAGATATTGAACCTTATGATGTCATCAAAAGCCGTTTAAAAGCACGTATTCAACGCGACTCTCGCTATGAATTGGCGCGGGTAGCGATGGTCGAGCGCATCAAAAGTGAAGCGCATTTTACTGAGGGGGTCGCTGCACGCAACAAATTTATCGGTACTTTGGATTCTTCTTTTTTAACGTATGCGTACCGAGTGCCTGAAAATCCGTCTTCGGAAACATTATTGAGCTTTGACAATAAGGTGACAACAGTAAACGATTGGGCGAATTGGCTCGGTGAAAGTGCCAATAAGCGCATCAACTACTCGACACAGTATAATAATAACGTGTCGGAAGTTGCTGAAAAGCTGTACAATGACTTTGTTGTTGAAAAAACATTGGGTTATGAAGAAACGCAACTTGATAAAAAATATCCAGATTTCAAAAACTTGATGCGTGAATACGAAGAAGGTATTTTGTTGTTCGAAGCCATCAAACAAAACGTCTGGGACAAGGCTTCGTTAGATACGATTGGGCTTGACAAGTTTTTTGAGCAAAATAAAAGTCGCTACAATTGGGACGAACGGGCTTCGTTGATTTACTATACTATCAGCGATTCGGCTAAAGGAGATTCCTTGAAAATTCGGAAATATGCGGCAAGACGGTCACCGCAACAGGTTCTGAAAAAGTTCAACAAAAAAGGCAATGCTGTTTCCTACCGTGAGGAAACCATGGAACGTGGTAAAGGTAAGGCTTTAGACCCCTCAGTATGGAAAGAGGGAAAAGTCGTTGTGAACGCTACGGACGCTTTGTCATTTATGAAAGTTGAAAAAATCATCCCTAAATCACCTAAAGCCTTGAAAGAAGCGCGCGGCTATGTTGTTGCTGACTATCAAGAGTTTTTGGAAAAACAATGGATGGATGAATTGGCGGCAAAATACAAAGTCGTGGTTAATAAAGATGTTTTAAATTCAATCATTAAATAGATGATAATGGATAGTTGATAATGTATAATAATTATCAACTATCCATTATCCATTATCCATTACCAGCTATGATGAAAAACACCCTTTTTGCTTTGTTATTTCTACTGGTTGTAGGGGCATGTCAAAAAAATACCAACCCAACAGGCAGCAATCGGATACTGGCAACAGTTTACAATAGGTCGTTGTATTTGAGCGACATGGACGGTATGTTTTCTGAAAATGCGACACGGGAGGATAGCTTGCAAGTCATCAATGCTTTTTGTGACCGTTGGATTCGTGAGCAACTCGTTATGACAGAGGCAGAACACAATATTCCAAAAGATTTGAACCTCGATGAATTGGTGAAAAAATATCGAGAATCGCTTATTTTGAGTAATTATGAAGAGCAATTGACGCAAATAGGTTTAGACACGACGATTACAGATGATGAACTACACACTTTCTACGAAAAAAATAAGGATCAATATCAACTCGAAACGCCTATTACACGCTGCTATTTTCTAAAAATTCCGAAACCTGCGCCGCAATCCGATAGTTTGTCGAAATGGTGGAATGCACCTAAGTCGGGTGATAATTTTACAAAACTGAAAAATTACGCCAAAGCCCATGCAAAAGCTTACATCTTAGAAGATTCCGTTTGGACAAGGGTGGATAAAATTGCTGAAATGCTGCCGAAAGGGACGCTTTCAACCGAAAATATGTCTCGTGACAAAGAATTGACGATGAAAGACGATGATTTTCAATACTATTTTAGGGCTTTAGGTGTGATGAACAAACAAGAAATTGCACCTTTGTCGTTTATTAGAGAACAAGCATCGAAATATATCCTGCATCAACGGAAAATTCAATTGTTAGAAAAGAAGAAACAAGAGATGTACGATACAGAATTGCGAAAAAATAATGTCAAAATTTATAGTTATTAAGATAATGAAAAAAATATTTTTGTTTTTAAGCCTCCTTTTGAGTTTAACCAAAATGACGGCACAGAGAGAATTGGTTGACAAAGTAGTCGCTAAAGTTGGCGACGAATATGTATTGCTGTCAGAAGTGGAAGAACAGTTTTCTTATGCTAAAGACCAACATAAAGACTTACCTGACACCTATCGTTGCCTTGTCCTTGACCAGATTTTAGTGACTAAACTCCTTGTCGCACAAGCGAAAATTGACTCTTTATATCCAAAGGACGATGAATTGGAGCAGCAATTGACCGCTCGTTTCGATAAGATTCTCGATTATATGGGCAACAATGAGCAGCAATTCATTGACTACTATGGTCAAACGCCTGGTGTTATGAAGGAATCCATGCGTGACGATATGCGTGACCAAATCATGGGTGACAAAATGAAGGCGAAGGTATTGGCTGATGTCGTTGTGACTCCTTCGGAAGTACGTGAGTTTTTTAGTAAGATTCCTAAGGATAGTTTGCCTTATTTCAATCAAGAGGTTGAAATATCAGAAATTACATATAAGGCAAAACCGAATGATGTTCAGAAAAAATTGGCAAAAGACAAATTGACGAACATCCGCGAGCAAATAACAAGCGGCAAAGTCCCTTTCGAGGATTTGGCTAAAAAGTTCTCTCAAGACCCTGGTTCAGGACGTGAAGGTGGTGACTTGGGTTGGGCAAAACGCGGCAAATTTGTACCCGAATTTGAAGCGGCCGCTTATAAGCTGGAGCCAGGTCAGATGTCAGAAGTCATTGAATCGGAATTTGGTTTTCACATCATTCAACTACTCGATAGACGGGGCAATACGATTCATACACGCCATATTTTGATAAAACCAGAAGTGACGGATGAGGATTATCAATTGGCACGTCATACTTTGGACTCTGTTAGATTGCTTTTAGTGAAGGACTCAATGTTGTTTTCGTATGCTGTTAAAACATATGGCGATAAAAATGCGCAAAGTTATCACAACGATGGTCGTATGACGAACCCTTCATCGGGTAATAATATTTTTGAAACCAGAGACCTCGACCCAGATACGTATTTTGCGGTTGACACTATGAAAGTCAATAGCATCAGCGCACCGATTGAAGTGGCATTGCCGACAGGTGAAAAAGAATACCGCCTTGTCAAATTGATTTCTAAAACGGTTCCTCACAAAGCAAATTTGTTGCAAGACTACAACAAAATACAACAAGCAACGGTGGAACAAAAGAAAAACCAATCCCTTGTGAAGTGGATTGAAAAACGGGCGCAAATTACTTTTGTACAGATTGACCCGAT
Organism: Saprospiraceae bacterium; assembly: GCA_031367705.1. Lineage (GTDB taxonomy): Bacteria > Bacteroidota > Bacteroidia > Chitinophagales > Saprospiraceae > JAAFJT01. The sequence continues at coordinate 7,588 of JANLQI010000125.1, forward strand.
GTTCGTTAAATGTCCGAATTTGGATAAATGGTTAAAAAAAGCTAATCCATAATTTTTAAAAGGCAAAGTGCAAAAAGCAAGGGGCAAAACG
>JANLQI010000131.1:0-12480 GCA_031367705.1 Saprospiraceae bacterium
TTTACGGCGTTTCTTTTTGAAGACGATAACTTTGTCGCCTTTCAAATGTGCATTGACAGTGGCTTTTACAGATGCGCCACCTACATTCGGCATACCGATATTTACAGAGCTGCCGTTGTCAATCAACAATACTTCGTCGAAAGTTACGCTGCTACCTGCTTCGGTTTCTAACCGGTGGACGAAAAGCTGTTGCCCTTCAGTCACTCTTACTTGTTGACCGGCTATTTTTACGATTGCATACATGATGTTAAGGAACTTTTATTAGTAAAATATGTTAAAAAACTAAAAATAAAGAGCAAGTAAAGACTTGTTCTTCCCATTCAGGGCGCAAATATACACTTTATCCACAAAGTTCCATAAGGTTTTTTGAATAAAAATAGGGCTTCCTTGTAAAAACAAGAAAAATCAAGCTGAGGAGGTCTCTTTAAATAATCAGAAATATTATTTCTTGATTATTCCAGAAACCTCTGTAAACCTTATTAATCCGTTAGGATTCACACGTTTGTGATTGTGCTATTCATTGAAATAATCCGAATAAAAACATGCAAATCCTACGGATTCAAGGAATTTGTGGGTTCATTTTTCTACAAACGTGCAAATTCCTAACGGATTTGCTCCTTTTGGCTAATTTCTGAAATTATAAGTATTTCCTAAAAGTCATTGATTTTAGATAAAGTAGAAACACTTTGCATATTGCCCTTTGCTTTTTGCCTTTTGCATCTTATTTTACCTTTTTAAGCAAGCGTTTTGCTACCTTCGCAGCAGAACGCCTAATCTAAATCTTTTTATTGATGAGCCACCGAACGATTTTAACATTTGCTTTCTTGTTGATTATCAACATTTTACGCAGTACGCCCTATTTCTACATCAAAGTAGAGACCCCCTCAGTATGGACAGCCGAATGTGCCTTACTGAACGCTCAAAAAGAATTAAGAATTTATAAAATTGAATTGAAAAAAGAGACCAACGATGCCTATTTTGCCCTCGACATCGAAGAACCCAAATTTATAACACTGACCTACGCAGGTGAATCGTTCGATATTTTTGTTGAACCAACCGACGATTTGAAAATTATTTTTTCAAATCAACAAATCAAGAAAACGATTCAATTTCAAGGGCAAGGAGCAAATAACAATACTATTCTCAGTGTTTTTCAAAGCCGTTTTCGTTCCAATATTGTTTCTGACTTTCAAAAGACATTCCTTTCACCTACGATTGATAAAGGGGCAGAAAGCCGTATTTTATCGTCCGACGCAACTACTTTTTTATCATTGACCAATGCCGATAAAGAAGCGGCTTTACAATTTTTAGAAAGTTCAAAAGCCAAAATTAATAAAAAGCTGTATTCACAACTTTGGACAGAAATCAACTACACTTACGACGCTCAGCTTTACGCTTATTTTTTATTGAAAAAAATGAGTTCTGATGAATTTCGATTGACTACGCAAATTTTTTTTCCATTCAAAGGATTCAACTATACAGACTATGAACGGAACGAAACAAGTGTTTTCCGCAATGCGTTAAAAACGTTTATTCACTATCAAGCCTTGCAATTTCAAAACGATGATGACCCGAATACACTTTATGAAACAATAGAAAAAAAACTTAATGGCTATGATCGTTTTTGGTTAGAAAAAGAGCTGCTTATTGAGGTTTTAGACAAGACACGCAGCCTTAGTTTTGGGCGGCAACACATCGAGCGTTTTCGTGAAAAATGCCCTTTCAAAGAGCTTGTAAAAGAAATAGACGATGCCTACGATAAATATTTAGACGTAACAGAACGCAGTGAAGCACCTGATTTACAATTAGTTACGATTGACGGTAAACCACTTTATCTAAAAGAGTTTCAAGGCAAAGTCGTTTATATCAATTTTTGGGCAAGTTGGTGTCAACCTTGTATCAGCAACTTTACGAAGTACGCAGATGTCCGAAATCGCCTTTTTACTGAGGGGGTCGTTTTGTTGAATATTAGTATTGACGAACAGCCCGAACAGTTCCGAAATGCCGTGATTCGGCATAATATTAAAGGACTCAATGTGCAGCCGATGGATATAGACGCAACGAAAAGGTTATATAATTTATACGCCATTCCCAGCTATTTCATCGTTGACAAACAAGGCAAATTCGCGCATCTTTCCGATAAAGAAGGGCGAGATGTGATAGCAGAATTTAAAAAATTGCTTGCAGAGTGACTTGTTTTTATAATTTTGTGTTATTCTTGTTTTTTTTTTACTTGTTACAACATGCTACCACCACTTTTTAAAATAAGAGACAAAGGTAAATACGGCTTCATGGACGCTGATGGCGAAATCATTGTCGAGCCGCAATACCAAGATGTAGAAGATTTTTACAACGACTTTGCGCGGGTGAGAATCTTTGACCGTGTAATGTTAATGGACAATTACGGTCGTCTTTTGATGAAAAGAATCTTTAATTATGTCGGTCAGATGGAGGAAGGCTTGGCACGCGTTCAGTTGGTCAATCAGTGGGGCTATATTGACAGCCGCTGCAATTTGGTGATTGACGTGCAATTTGAAGGCGCAGGTGATTTTCATGGCGGCATGGCAACGGTACGCTATGGCGGCCTTTGGGGATTCATCAATAGAGAAGGCGAATTTGTTATAAAACCGCAATTTGATGAAGCAGAAAAGTTTAATAATGGTCTCGCAGCCGTCAAATCAGAGGGAAAATGGGGTTTTATCAACAACAAAGGCAAATGGGTTGTCGAACCGACTTACGATTTAGCAACCACTTTTCAAGGCGATGTCGCCACCGTTTATGATGATAACAAATGGGGTTTACTACACAAATCAGGGCAAACCATCATACCCCCTCAGTATCCGCACATAAAAGGTTTGAGCGATGGACTGTTCATGGAAGGTCTGGCTATCGTCAAAATTGAAGACAAATTTGGCTTTATCAATCAAGGCGGAGAGGTTATGATAAACCCTGTTTTTGAGTTCGTCGGTGATTTTTACAATGGTCTGGCGGTGTTTAGTTATAAAGAAAAATTTGGTTACATGAGCAAAACCGCTAAACTGCACATCGAACCTCGTTTTGAAGAAGCACAACGTTTTAGCGATGGTTTAGCAGCCGTTCGGGTCAAAAATCAATGGCTTTATGTAGATACGGACGGTCATATCGCCATTCCTCCTCGTTTTCTCGACAATGTCGAGCCTTTCAAAAATGGTTTAGCATGGATTGAAAAAAATAATATGTGGGCTTATATCAACCTCGAAGGACAGGTTGTTTGGCTCGAAGAAGACATTTAGATAATGGTGAATGGTGAATAATTTAATGGTGAATTTTTCTGATTCACCATTCATCATTATTTAGAGTTCAAAAAACCAAAACTATGAGCGAATTACTCTACCGCATTGCCCTTACCAAAGTACCAAAGGTGGGTGCCATACATTCAAAAAATCTTATAGCCCATTGTGGCAGTGCTGAGGCGGTTTTCAAGACATCAAAAGCCTTTTTAACCAAAATAAACGGTATTGGTGAAGGCATAGCCGATTATATTTTGACCTCTCAGGTCTTAAAATGGGCTGAAAAAGAATTGGATTTCATCGAAAAAAACAAGGTGCGTGTCTTGTATCATACGGATGCGGACTATCCTCGTCGCTTGTGTGCGAATGCTGACTGCCCAATGCTTTTGTACTACAAAGGTACGGCTGATTTGAACGCACCCCGCATCGTGAGTATCGTTGGTACACGTAAACCTTCGTCGTATGGCGTGCGTATGTGTGAAGAAATCGTTGATGGTTTTTTGCCGCATAATGTTTTGATAATCAGTGGATTAGCTTATGGAATTGATGCGACGGCACATCGTCGTTGCTTGTCTGCACGTATGCCAACGGTGGGCATTATGGGAACAGGTTTGCAACGCATTTACCCAGAAGAACACCGCAGTTTCGGCTTGAAAATGTGTGAAAATGGCGGTTTGTTGACAGAATATCCCAGCGACCAAGACCCCGAACAAAAGCATTTTCCCATGCGTAATCGTATTATTGCAGGCATGAGCGATGCCGTTATTGTCGTCGAAACGGCTGCAAAAGGCGGTTCAATGATTACAGCCAATATTGCACTCGACTACGGACGCGATGTGTTTGCCGTACCCGGTCGTGTTGGCGACACGTATGCACAAGGTTGCAATGACCTTTTGCGTAAGCGCAAAGCAAGCCTTATTGAACAAGCCAACAATGTTGCAGAACAATTGCGGTGGACCGATATAGATGCGGGAAAACCGCCCGTCCAAACACAGCTTTTCTTAGAACTGTCTGATAATGAACGTTTTATAATGGACATTTTGAAAAAATCTGAAATACCTATCCCTATTGATGCTTTGAGCATAGAAGCTAAAATGAACCCCAGCCAAATCGCTTCTTTGTTGTTGACTTTGGAGTTTAAAGGGGTTGTTCAGGTATTGCCAGGCAAACGGTTTGGATTAGTTTAATGGTGAATTGAGAGACACACCAAGTTCGGGGAATTTTGAAAATTCCCCGAACTTCCTACGCCATAAACAGTAAAATGCGTTATTTCGCAGTAAAAAGAAATTTATGAAATTATTAGGTCTTATAGGCTATCCGTTGGGTCATTCGTTTTCAAAACCTTATTTCAATAAAAAATTTGAAGAAATGGGCATTGCAGACCAATGGCAATATGAGTCATTTTCCATCGAAAATATCGAAAAACTGAACGATATACTGAGGGGGCATCCAGAACTTGTAGGTCTGAATGTGACGATTCCATACAAACAAGCTGTTCTGCCTTTCATTGATACATTTGACGAGTCGGCAGAAGAAATCGGTGCGGTTAACTGTATTGATATGCGTGATGGTCAGATGAAAGGGTATAATACAGATGCTTATGGTTTTGAAAAATCGGTTTTGGGTCTCTTAAATACGCCTGATTTAGAAAGTTTGCTTAACCTCAACTTAAATGCATTGATTCTTGGCACAGGGGGTGCATCAAAGGCAGTCGCTTACGTTTTGAAAAAATGGCATATTCCGTTTCATTATGTGTCTAGAACACGGTCTGAAACAAGTTTGAGTTATGAAGATATTGATGAAAAAATAATGTCAACGCACCATCTGATTGTGAATACAACACCGTTAGGTATGTCGCCAAATACTGAGGGGTGTCCGCCGTTGCCTTACGAATACGTTGGAAATCAACATTTTCTCTACGATTTGGTCTATAATCCCGCCATAACGCAATTTCTAAAACGGGGTATTGACAATGGTGCGAATGCCAAAAATGGATTGGATATGCTTTATTTTCAAGCGGAACGTGGTTGGGAAATTTGGAATAGTTAGAGCGTAATAAGATTTACTAAATTTTTAAAATTTAGTAAATCTGGGCTTATCTCTGTATTTAAATTCAAAAAACAATGGGAAAACACAATGAAACAGGTCAACAAGGCGAACAAGCTGCCAACGATTTTTTAGAACAAAAAGGCTATCAAATTCTGCAACGCAATTGGCGATACAAACGTGCCGAACTCGACATCATAGCGATGGACAAACGAACAATGGTATTTGTGGAAGTGAAAACGCGGTCAGATTATACTTTTGGACGACCTGAAACGGCTGTTGACGGTAAAAAACAACGGCTGATGACCCAAGCAGCTATCGCTTATATGTCGGAAAGTGGGCATGATGGGGCTATTCGGTTCGATATTTTAAGCTTGATACTGAGGGGGGATAAATTTTATATTGACCACTACGAAGATGCTTTTTTTCCTGGATTAGCTTGAAAAGGACACCTAACTAACCATTAAATCATATCCGGTCTATTGTCTGAATCATCATTTTCTTTTTTTTGAAAACCAATGGGGCGACGGCTGCGGCATTTTTCACGCCAATCATCACGCCAGCGTTCACGTTCTTCGGGAGTCATGCCTTGCCATTTTTCGTACATCTGCTTTTTTTGTTCCCAATGGTCTTTGCCTTCGCCGAGGCTCGACATACCGATGACTTTGAAACCACCCGTCAGTATGCGACCTAAAACAAACAATCCAAGGGCTTGAGAGAAGGTAATCATAGGCAAATTGAACAATTCAGGCATCAGCCAATTCCACAATGCCATAACGAATGTGCCAAAAAACACAATATATAATGCGACAATAGCCGCCATTTTTAGACCTTTTTTAAGCCAAAAATTGTCCATTTTTTCGAGTTTTGCGTTTTGCGTTTTAGGTTTTGGGTTAACACAAAACCCAAAACTCAAGACTCAAAACTAATTATTAACCAAGTCTTCGTAGATTGATTTCAAACGTTCACGTAGGAAAAGTACCGCATAACGCTTACGTGAGAGTAGTGTATTGATTGTTACGCCCGTTTCGGCAGCAATTTCTTTAAAACTTTTATCTTCCAATTCATGTGCGATGAATACATCTCGTTGTTCGGCAGGAAGTTCATCAAGAGCTTCTGTAAGGGCATCCATGATGGTTTCACGCATCATTTCGACATCGGCTGTATGAATATTTGCCGCAGGCAGTAAGTCATCAATGAGGTAAGGCTCATCTTCGCCATTCCCATTGAACGAAAAAACATCTTCGAGCAACAACGGTTTTTTCTTCCGATAGCGGTCAGTAATTTTATTACGCGCCACAGTGAACAGCCACGAAGCAATTTTTTCGATGGGCTTCATAAGGCGGTACATTTCTGTAAACTCATAAAAAACGTCTTGCAAAATGTCTTCTGCATCGTCCTGACGCGGTATGCGTTGACGAATAAAAGCCAGTAGCCGTTGCCTTTCACGCCGCACGGTTTCCTGTATTTGCTGATTTTGCGAGTCAGCCAATTGTGATTCGATAGTTAATGTTGCGTACTTCATCGTAGTTTAATTGACGAGAACCTATGAAAAATATTTTAAAGTAAACAAAAAATAGTGAAAAGAGTTTGGGGACACCAATTTCACGAATTACACGAATTGATTTATAATATTTAATTCGTGTAATTCGAGAAATTGGTGTCCGTCAACTAAATTTGCAAAAAAACGAAAAACACAGTGGCAACTCAACAGAAACAGCATTTTCATTCCATAGACCTTTTGCGCGGTTTGGCTGCGTTAACGGTTGCTTTTTACCATTATACTGACTTCTTTTTGGCAAAAACGCACCCCCTCAGTATTTTTTGTCATTACGGCTATTTAGGCGTTGAAGCGTTTTTTGTCATTTCGGGCATGGTCATTCCCTATTCGTTGTCACTCAAAGGATATACCATTCGGCAATTTGGTCGGCAATTTGTCAGCCGCATCATTCGCATTGAACCCGCCTATTGGGCAAGTATCGTTTTGATGTTGATGAAAGATGCCAGCGTTTGGTTTGTCAAAGCAGATAGATGGATTCAATTGGATTATTACAATCTGTTTCTTCACGTTTTTCACATCAATGCCATCATGCACGAGCCGTGGTTGCGGGGCATTTATTGGACTTTGGCAATAGATTGGCAGTTTTACCTCGTTTTACTCCTCTTTTTTGCATTGTTCAATCGTCGGGAGTGGTGGATTCGTTACCCGATTTATGCACTTTTTGCCTTCGGACACTGGTATTTTCCTTACGAATGGTTGCCTTATCATGTCGCTTCGTTTGGTGCGGGTTATATTTTATTTCAATATTATCGGGGTTACATCGGCCAAAAAGAATTGGCTATCATTTTACCTGCCATGTTGCTGATGCACTATCGCGGCTTCGATATGACACATTGCTTGGCAACAGCTATCCCTTGTGCTATCATACTTTTTATCAATAAAGAGTGGAATTGGTCAAAATTCATAGGCAAAACCTCCTATTCATTTTACTTAACGCATGTTGTTACAGGTTGGCTTTTACTTGATGGTGCGGCAGAAATTGCAGGAGAAAATGGTTGGTTTATGGGTACGGCCATTTTCGTTGCGGTCGCTTTCAGTCTTCTATTTTCAAAATATTTTTACGATTGGGTTGAAGAACCGACAATTCAGTGGGGGAAAAATTGGCATAAATGGTCGCAAAGAGCAAAATACTGAGGGGCTATGTCCTGATGGTTGATAAATTCATAGATTTTCGCCAAAGGAAAAAGCCTCGAATTGAAAAAACAAAATAGATAATGGACAAAACGGCCATCATATATTTGTCTCGGCTGAAATAGATAAAGGCATAACTAAAATCAATGATTAGCCAATAAAACCAAGACTCCAAGACCTTGCGGGCAGTCAAAAAGGTGGTGATAATGCTAAAAACAGCTAAAAAAGCATCTTCAAACCGAAATGCAGCTGATTGCCAATAAAGACCCAAAGGAATAGCCACCGCTGCACCCGCTAAGCCGATTTTGAGGTGCATACTGAGGGGTATCTGTGAAATATCAAGTGGCGCACCGTCTTCATTGCGCTCCTGCCAACTGTACCAACCATAAATAGCTGAAAAAGCGTAATAGACCTGTAAAGCCGCATCGGACTTCAATTCTGCATCCACACATACGACAAACTGGAAAATTGTTCCGAAAAAGCCAAAAAACCAGCACCATATATTGCCCCGACCTGCCAAAACGACATAAGCCAAGTTAAGCCCAAACGCTAACCACTGAGCCGCATCATCGAGTGCCGAAAAAGGCAGTATTTTAAGAAAAGTTTCCATATTTATAAAGGACGCAAATTTTTAGCCAAGGATTACTTTTAGAAGCCGTTTTATCATTTTAGTAACGTTTTAATTGCTGTATTGCTATATTGTTGTATGGTTAGATTGTTAATGATCATACTACAATACAGCAATACAACTATTCAAGCAATTTTAACGTTTAAATTTTTGTTCGTTTCGTAGATTTTCACGAATTTGAAGTTTTATTTGGCATCATAACACTTTTACCATACATACCACGACCATGATAAAAAAACTAACACTTGTTTGGCTCTGTTTATTGCCACTTTTTGCCATCGGACAAATCAACCAGATGCAGTTCGGCAAAAATCGCGTGCAATTTCATAAACTTTTTGACGATTGGGATCAATATGAAAGTGAAAACTTCATCACTTATTGGTACGGTCAAGGGCGTTTCGTCGGTCAAGCGGCAGCACAATTGGCTGAAATGGACTTTGAGGAAATCCAAAAAACGCTTGAATATCGCCTCAACGACAAAATGGAAATCATCGTCTATACCGACCTTACGGATTTACATCAATCAAATATTGGTTCGGAAGAAACCTTTGTGACTAAAAGTGGTCAGGTCAAAGTGGTGGGTGAAAAGATGTTCGTTCATTTTGACGGCGACCATACGCATTTGCGGAAACAAGTGCGTGAAGGTATTGCAGGGGTGTTTCTAAATGCCATGTTGTTTGGTTCAAATTTGCAAGAAGTGGTGCAAAACGCCATTTCACTCAATTTGCCCGAATGGTTTAAAGTCGGTTTGCTGGCGTATATCGGAGAGGAGTGGAGTACGGATTCTGACGACCGTATGCGCGACATTTTTCAAACAAAAAAATATAAAAACTTCAACAAATTTGCTCTTGCAGAACCACGTTTGGCAGGACAAGCCTTTTGGTATTACATCGCTCAACAATTTGGCAAAGCTAATGTGAGTAACTTGCTGTATCTGACCCGCATCAATCGCTCACTCGACGATGCAGTGATGTATGTTCTGGGAACGCCTTTCGATGCGACGAGTTTGGCGTGCATGGAATTTTATAGGAAACGATATGAACGTGAATTGTTGGATGCCACCAATCTGTCCACTTCCAAGCAAGTTAAGATAAAAAACAAGCGGAAACTGCCGATGCCACAAGTTAAAATCAGTCCTGATGGTCAAAGGCTGGCATATATTCAAAATGAAATTGGACGTTGGAAAGTCTATATTCAAGAGGTTTCGACAGGAAAAAGAGAGTTGATACTGAGGGGGGGCACACGCAATCCTTTTCAAGCAACCGACTATCAATATCCGTTTTTAGCTTGGAATCCAGACAATCAACGGCTTTTTGTGGTCTATGAAAAACGAGATAAGGTTTATACTTTTGAAAAAAATGTTAAAAATAAAAAAGCAAAAACTAAGATAGAGAAGTTTAACCCCGACGTACAACGTGTCTTTTCAGTTGATTTTTTGAATGGAAAAGATATGGTTTTGACGGCAAGTGTACGCGGTTATTCTGATGTTTTTATTTACAATACCGCAACGACGGGTTTAAGACAATTGAGCAATGACCATTGGGACGACCTTGATGCCGTAGCCGTTAATTTGGAAGGGCGTAAAGGCATTATTTTTTCATCAAATAGGCTCAATGAACGTTGGGAAACGGAGCGTTTAGACTCTGTTATGCCTGTCAATCGCTTCGATTTGTTTTATAAAGACTTAGAAGACACGTCTAAAAACCTTGTTCGTATCACTGCTACGCCTGATGCCGACGAGCGCAGCCCCGCAGCAATTGACACCACGTTTTTTACATTTTTAAGAGACGAAAGTGGCGTTTTTAATCGTCAAATTGGACGGTTAGAAGACTTTTTGGTGCGGACAGATACTGTTTTTTACGTCACCAATGAATTTAAAGAAAAGGTGGATATTGTGGTGATGCAAGACTCGATGCGTCAATTTCCACCGACACAAAAAATTGATTCTTCGGTCTTAAAACCTATTTGGAAAAAAATAGCGATTGTTAAAAATAACTCGAATTATGACCATAATATCGTAGCACAAAGCACTGCGCCACGAGTCGGAAAGGTCGCAGAAGTGTTTTATACTGAGGGGGTGCCTCATGTGCAAATAGTGCCTTTGCAGGTTGATTCCGCAATTACGGCTACGTTTACTCATTATTGGTATTGGAAAAAGCAGTTGCAAATCAGGCAATCAAAAGGCAAAGGGCAGAGCAATAAACCTGTCAATGGTGTTATGCAGCCCGTCGTGCCGAATGTGCCAACACCTGAAAAACCGCTTGTAACGACTCCACCCGTAACAGAACCCAAGGTGGAAACACCGCCAGCGAAAAAGAAAATTGATATAGATGCCTACGTTTTCCAAAGTGAATTTGACGCAGAGGAAAAGCCGAAAACGACTCAAATCACACCTGAAAAAACGGAACAGCAAGTAGTAGAGGTCCCCTCAGTATATGTGCCTGAAAATTCGATTTTAGCAGATAAAAATGGAGATAAGGATAAAAAAATCCACGTTTTCCGTCCTGGACGCATTTCTCCTTATCGGTTGAAGTTTAGGTCTGATTATTTTACGTCAAAATTAGATAACAATTTGTTGTTTGGCGGTTTAGACAGTTATGCGGGTACGCCACAAGGATTTACAACGCCACCGATGGGCATTTTGTTGAAAGGCAATTTCAAAGATTTACTTGAAGACTATCAACTTGAAGGCGGTGTTCGGATACCAACCACCTTTAATGGTTATGAGGCTTTTATGTTTTTTGATGATAAAAAACAACGGTTAGACAAACGTTATGCGATTTATCATAAATCAACAAAATTCAGCGACAACAACAGCTCTGTTTTAGACAATCGCCGCAGCCGCACTCAAACGACTTTGGGGCAATATGAAGTCCGTTATCCACTTGATATTTATCAACGTGTGCAAGCAACGGGTACTTTGCGCTCTGACCGCTATACACAATTAGCGACTGACCAAACTTCGCTGAATGCACCGACATTGAAGGAACAACGGATTGGTGTCCGCTTCGAATATGTTTTTGACAACGCCATTGACCTTGAAGTGAATGCCAAAATGGGTTCTCGGGCTAAGGTTTGGGTAGATTTGGTCAAAAAATTTGAGTTGGATTTTGTAGATGATTTCAAATTTAAACTCAATTCAGGTTTTATGGGCATCGTTGGTTTTGATACACGGCATTACGAGCGTATTTTAAAACATTCGATTTTTGCAGCCCGTTTTGCAGGTGCTACGTCATTTGGTGCAGAAAAAACCTTATTTATTTTGGGTGGCATTGACAATCAACTTTTTTCTAATTTTAATAATGATATTGCTATTCCACAAGACAATTATGCGTTCCAAACTTTAGCAGCCAATATGCGGGGTTTCAACCGCAATATCCGTAATGGGACATCCAATGTGGTTTTTAACGCTGAATTGAGGATTCCTGTCGTCAAATATTTTTCATCGAAGCCTCTGACCTCTTCTTTTTGGCGCAATTTCCAAGTAGTCGGCTTTTTTGATGCGGGAACAGCTTGGCATGGTGCGAATCCATTCCGCAGAGACAACCCGCTTAATACGATTGTTTTGCCTAAGGATATTACAAAAAATACGCCTGTCGTCGTCACGGTTAATTATTTTAAAGACCCGATTGTCGCGAGTTATGGCTTTGGTGCAAGGATGCTGCTTTTTGGCTACGTGGTGCGTGCCGATTATGGTTGGGGCATCGAAACAAGAGAGGTTCAGAAACCGATGCTGCATTTGGCGTTGGGGACTGATTTTTAATATGTATAGGTAAACAGAAATTGAATAGTTTTTTATTTTTTTGCAAAAAAATAAAAAACTATTCAATTTCTGTTTACCTATA
>JANLQI010000150.1:0-12915 GCA_031367705.1 Saprospiraceae bacterium
GTCCAAACAAAATCCCTTTGAAAAGCAGGAACTTGTAGGTTTCCTTTTTCAAAGTCTGTAATATATCCTGACAATTTTTTTATATCTGGTTTAATGCTAATTTTATCATTCATAATAAATATAATATTTTTTCTAACACATTTTCTAATTCCCTTGAACCTGCTCTTAAATTCAAGGTATGTTTATTTACTTTATCCGATTTCAAAAATAACAACGGGAATTGATTTTTGAACTCTTTTCCCTTATATTTGAATCCATTTTTTAGAATATTGAATTGTTTAAGTGACAAGTTTAAATATAGAGCCTTAACATTTCTATCCAATCGAGTCAAATCATCATTAAAACCATCATAATATTTTAAGTAATTTTTTTGTTCTTCATTCAAATATGAATAAACATTTATCCAATCAACTAAATCTTTATGTCTAGTTCTCGTACCGAATTCACTTTTCAAATCTTTGAATACATCATCTGGCATATAATTCTCCATCATCCGCTTTTCAAGAATGTGAATACTATCCCTGCTTATGCCTTTTAAAGCTAACTTGACTAATAATTTGGTATATTCTTCTTTTTCGGGGTCAGTAGGATATGCTTTATCACTATCCAAAATGATTATTCCTCTAAAATAATCCGATAAATTTCTATTGTTTTTCAATGCTAAATCTTCAAAAATTTCTAAAAAACCATCAATAAAATTAACCGTATTTGAACACCCACCTGCGTTCTCAAATCGAATCCAACCATTTTTTAAATGTGCTTGTGCTATACCACTTCTATCAAAGTGGTGGATTATCGAAATAACAAAACAACTATCGTTTTTATTATTCTCTAAAATAATGGAAACAGGCTGTGAGAAATACCTTATAGCCTCTTCTATAGTGAAGCAAGTTTTTCCTAATTTATAAGTTACTTTATGATTGGGTTTTATATTTCTCGGATTAGCCGTAATAAATTCATCAAATTGACTTTCTATCAACTCTTTTAATCGCGTTTCAACACCTTTTAATTGCTCATAGTTTTGTGTATTTTCAACTTTGAGCAAGTCAATAAAAATCTTATATCTTGGAATTGAGTGATTCGGATACCAAGACAGAATTTGATAAAGGTAATTCAATCCTTTAAAATCGCTTTTTTGAAAAATATCGCTGTCAATTTCAATCCACATGATGCAAATCATTTATTTGGGCGTTATAAATTGCACGTGTCTCTTGGGCTGTTTCGCTAAAAATGCCTTCTGGCCACCATTTGACACCGCCACCATTATCAACTTCAATTTCTTTAAGAGAACTTTCATTCCTCCTTTCATCAAAATCAACATAATAGATAGCAATATCTTCAGGTTTTAGAGTCCCTTCTGCGACCATTCTTCGCAATCTTAATACGAAATTTTGAGAATGTGTTTCTATTAAATATTGTTTATTCGTATTTTCTAAATAAGACTCTGCAAATCGTTGAGCCAATAGTGCATGAGCCGCAGGATGTAAATGTGTTTCAGGTTCTTCAATGATAACCAAAGTCGGTTCTTTTTCACTCATGTACGAAAGCACGATTAAAGGTAAAACTTGATGAATACCTTGACCTGTTTGTTTAATATTAATACCTTTAATAACAGAATTAGAAATGGATATTTCGTATTTTGTTTCAGTTTTTGCCTTGCTTTCAAGTACATCTAATTCCCATCCTTCAAAATTTTCCTTATACCAATTACTTACTTTATTAATAAGTGTACTGTTTTTTTTCAAATCTTGAACTAAAATTAAATAAGCATTTTGACCTTTAATGCCAATTTTATCATAATCCTCGTTAGAAAAAGTGTACGCAGATTCAGGTTCAATCCTTATCGCTCCTAAATAATCAAGGTTTAACGTCAAATTCTCAAACGACTCACCATCAATTAATAGGCCTTTGAATACCCTATTGACATCTATATTCTCACCATTTAATTTATAATCTAAGATGCCATATTCTTTTGTAAATGCAATTTCAACACTTGTCTTTTCATTGAAAATACCCAATTCAATAATACCTGCTTCTACTTTGTTATATACCAAATCTTTGAAATCAGATCCTAATTCTATTGAATTCTCTCTGTCATCTCCAATTTTATTTATCCAATTTAAAGGTTCTCCGTTCAAAGCACTTGCGAGCATTGTTGGCAAACGCAATACAGCACTTTTTCCAGTATTGTTCTTTCCTATCAAAACAGTGATGGGAGCTAATTTCAAAGTCTGTAAACTTTTAAATACTTTGAAGTTTTTGAATGAAATTTTACTGACCATATTCTCGATTTTTTTAAATTTTCATAGGCGAAGGTATGTATTTTTACAAAATCAAATTCATAAAATTAATGGCCAACTGTCGATTACTTTCCGTCAGCATCTCTAAAACATAAACTACTAATGTCTGTAAAGGCTTAATTTTTTATACCCATGACTGTTTATTATTCACTTTTCGAAACCACTGACAAAGTATGTTAGTTAATTTAACTTCTACCGTTAAACAAAAAACGGACGTGCTGGTGTCGGCTTCCAAGCCAGTACTCATTATAAGGCAGTCCCGTTGGCGAACGGTTCTCCTCAAAATACCCAAATATACAACAACGAACGGCGGTGCTGGCTACGGTTAACTCAATCTTTGAAATGGTTAACTCAATCTCTGAAATGGTCAACTCAATCTTTGAAATGGTCAATTTAATCTTTGAAATGGTCAACTCAATCTCTGAAATGGTCAATTCAATCTCTGATAAAAGCAGTTTGTCACCACTCGGCAGGGTAGTTAGTTAAAATTAAGCACATTCGCCAAGCCAACGCAGCACGTCGCTGGGTTCGGTTTTTAAGAAAAAAGCGATTTATACTGAGGGGTATGCCCTGCTCGTCAGGGGTTTTCGTTAATTTAACTTCTATCGTTAAATAAAAAATGGACACTTCTTCTCGCGTGAGTGGCTTTGAATTTTAACTTTGAAATTGTCCAAAAACGATTAAATTTGTGCATCAAGCCTGTTCTTTCATCAAAAAGTAAAAAAAATGGAATACGCATTTCACAATTTTCCGCGCATCGTGACAAGTCAAGACATTTGCATGGGTAAACCGCGTATTAAAGGCACGCGCATCCCTGTTAGCTCTGTTTTGGCTTACTTGGCTGGCGGTATGTCCATAGACAAATTTCTTGAAGAGTTTCATTGGGTTGAGCGGGAAGATGTGCTGCAAGCACTTGCTTTTTCAGCCAATATGCTTAATGACCGTATTATTTCATTAGAAAAAGCAGCTTGATGAAATTTCTTTTAGACGAAAATATCTCACCCGCCCTTGCTGGGTTATTAAAAAGCATAGGCTATGAAGCACGTCACGTCATAGAAGTTGGCTATAACAGCACGCCCGATTTTAAAATAGCAGCATTTGCTGTGACTACGGGTGAAATCATAGTGACTCACGACACTGATTTTGGAACAATACTGGCATTAACTGGGCAAAATAGACCTTCTGTTATTTTGATTCGTTAGCAACGCATTACAACCTTGCGTATATTTGAATTTCTTGAAAAATACCTTTTAGAATTAGAAGAAGATTTAAAAAAAGGCAGTTTGATTGTTGTTGAAGATAATAAAATACGCATAAGATTACTGCCTTTAAAAGTCAAAAGTGCTGATTGAAACCGCTCGTCAGCGGTTTTCGTTAATTTAACTTCTATCATTAAATAAACACGGACGTGCTGGTGTCGGCTTCCAAGCCATTGCACGAACTACGATAGGCAAAATACTGAGGGGATATGGGCGTGTCTCGGTGCGCTGTATGCTGATACAAATCACTGACCCCTTCCTAAAAGGGCTAAAACAGACACTACACCACGTTCAAAGGAGGGTTTTAGAGGTCATTGATGAATGTAAAACAGCTAAAACCGCAACAGACATACAAAATAGAAAACCACTCAAGTCAAAGAAAAATCGTATCTATTTTCGTATTCGTGTTGGTAACTATCGCATTGGGGGTTCGCTTGATAAATGATATTCTGCATTTTCAAAGTATCGGTTTACGTGGAGATTTTTATAAAACTTATCCTCCCAAGTAGGGATTTACCGCAATCAAACCTCCGTCGCCCCAAACCCGTTGGCGTGATGTCGGTAAACGAAGAAAGGGCAACCTTTACAGCCGCCCTCCTTGTTTGAGATTATAACAATGCTAAATCATTAGTTACTGTTATTCTTTTTCTTTTTATCAATGACTGCGCCTGCGCCAGCACCCACGCCACCGCCGATAATACCACCGATAATACCACCTTGTACTTTATTTTTAGAAGTGGCTACACCCGTCACAACACCGACACCTGCGCCAATCAGCGCACCTTTGGTCGTATTGTTCATCGTTTTCTTCGATTTTGATACACTGCCGACCATAGGCTCCGGGCTTTCTTTGGCACTCGTCCTTGTGACAGATGATTTAGCCGAAACCCTTTTCAAAGAATCAATTGTTTTCTGTTGTTGAGCAATGACATGGGCTTCATTGATTGAATCCAACATGATTTGTTTTGCAGCAGCGATTCTGGCTGCTTCGTCGCTCGCACTCGGTTGACAAGCAAATAGGAAA
Organism: Saprospiraceae bacterium; assembly: GCA_031367705.1. Taxonomy (GTDB): domain Bacteria; phylum Bacteroidota; class Bacteroidia; order Chitinophagales; family Saprospiraceae; genus JAAFJT01. Next base: position 4,584 of record JANLQI010000150.1, read on the forward strand.
GATACCATACTTAGCAAAAAGATTACTTTTTTCATAGGACTTATATTTAGATTTGTGAATGCTCTATTGATTTCATTAAAACGATGTTGTAAAGCGTCAATAGAGCGTTAATATTTAATGTTCAATAATGCACTTGAGCAATATCTCATAGTAAACCTAAAAAAATTGCACCACCATTATTATATTCATAAAAAGTACAAATGAATATATAATTGGGGAAAAAAGTCCCCAAGTTTAGAGAATTGATGATAATACACCCCATTAAGGGATAATTTACTGAGGGGTATCATTTAAACGTCTCAAAAAGCAAATAAGCATTCAAAGTCAAAATGATAGCGGATACAACCCAAGCACTCACTTTTAAGACCATTTTATTCGCAAACTGCCCCATTTTAGCTGTGCTGCTTGTAAAAACGACCAAAGGAATGACCGCAAAACTCAATTGCAACGACAGAACAACTTGACTCAATACCAGTAAATCAGCCGTACCTCTTTCACCATAATATAAGGTGACAAAAAACGCTGGAATGATGGCAATGAGTCGTGTAATGAGCCGCCGAATCCAAGGTTTGAGTCTGATATTTAGAAAACCTTCCATGATGATTTGTCCAGCCAAAGTGCCTGTCAAAGTAGAGTTTTGACCCGATGCCAACAGTGCCACCGCAAATAATGTACTCGCAAAAGCCGTTCCCATCAAAGGGTCGAGTAAATGATAAGCATCTGTAATGTCTGCCACTTCGTAAAGACCGTTTTTATGGAAGGTAGCGGCTGCCAAAATGAGGATAAAAGCATTGACAAAAAAAGCCAACAACAAGGAAACCGATGAATCAATCGAAGCAAATTTGATAGCCGATTTGACCCCCTCAGTATCTTTGGCATAATTCCGTGTTTGGACGATGCTTGAATGTAAATAAAGGTTGTGCGGCATGACGGTTGCGCCCAAAATACCGATGGAAATATAGAGCATTTCAGGGTTCAAAAGGATTTCTTTACGAGGCATCAGCCCTGCGGCAATGTCTTTGAAATTGGGTTGTGATACAATGATTTCGTAGCCAAAACAAATGAAAATGATGAAAATTAAACCAATAACGATGGATTCTAAGACTCGGAAACCCCTATTTTGAAAGTACAAAATGACCAATACATCTAAAACGGTCAGCAAAACGCCCAACCATAACGGCATACCAAAAAGTAAATTTAAAGCAATCGCCGATCCTAAAACCTCTGCCAAATCACAGGCTGCAATCGCAATTTCTGCCAAAACCCACAACGCCAAAGCAATTGGACGCGGATAAGCATCACGACAGGCTTGTGCCAAATCACGTCCTGTAACGATGCCCAATTTAAGGGCAAGGTGTTGTAATAAAATCGCAAAAAAGTTAGAAATCAGTATGACTGAAAGTAAAGTATAGCCAAATTTTGCACCACCTGCAATATCTGTAGCCCAGTTACCGGGATCCATATAACCCACAGCGACCATCATACCCGGTCCTGCAAAAGCGAACATTTTCTTCCAAAAACTACCCGTCACAGGCACTTTAATGGAGGCATAAACCTCTGGGAGTGAAGGCGTTTTATTATCGTGTAGCCACCCTTTAGGGACTTTGGTTATCTTCTTTTCAATATTCATTAAATCACAGATTTATACAGATTCTATTGATTCTAAAAACTTTATAGGTTGCCGTAATTCCTAATTCCTAATTCTTTCACCCTATTTTTACAAAAACATTTTCACTGACTTTGCTGCTTATGAGTAAATCAGTCGTTTTATTTAGTTTAATTTTTACAGATTTATCAAATTCAAAAATCTCTAAAACATCCACTTCTGCGGCTAAAACCAAACCGATGCGGTCGAGATGTTGCAAAAAAGCGGTTGAATGTTCTTGCACACCGACCATGACACCTTTGTCGCCAACCGTCATTTCGCCCAATAGCACTTGTTGTCTTTTAGCATAATTGCCTTCGCGGTCTGGAATAGGGTCGCCATGTGGGTCAAATTTAGGCTTGCCTAAAAAACTGTCGAGACGGTCTATCAAATCTGCACTTTGAATGTGTTCGAGTTGCTCGGCGAGGTCGTGACATTCATCCCAAGAGTAACCGAGTTTGTCGCATAAAAAAACTTCCCACATCCGATGTTTCCGAACCAAAGCGGTTGCGACACGCTCCCCCTCAGTAGTCAGTGTTACACCTCTATATTTTTCATAATTTATAAAGTCCTTATCTGCTAAGCGTTTAATCATATCCGTTACAGATGCAGCCGTTGTATTCATAGCAGCGGAAATGGCATTGGTGTTGACCGATTTGCCTTCGCGTTCATTGATTTTATAAATGGCTTTTAGGTAGTTTTCTTCTGTTTGCGAAATCATCGTTGTGAATTGAAATGGATAATATAAAATTGTTTTGTGCAAAAGTAAAAATATTTTTAGACTAATCTAAAAATTAGAAAAAAAATGTAAAAAAACTTTCACGAATTTTACGCCTCATTTTTAAGTTTAAACTTCAAATTATTGGTTGTGAAAATTCTTATCATTCGTTTTTCATCTATCGGCGATATTGTTCTGACGACACCCGTTGTTCGTTGCCTCCACAAGCAGTTGGGCGCAGAAGTGCATTATTTGACAAAAAAGAATTTTAAAGGTATTGTGGAAAACAATCCTTATGTCAAGCATGTGTGGACAATTGATAGGGATGTTTCCGAGATTTCCACAGATTTGAAGGCAGAGAACTTTGATTATGTCATAGATTTACACAAAAACCTAAGGAGTTTACAAGTAAAACGGGCTTTATCCACAGCGTCTTTCGTTTTCCACAAGTTAAATGTGGAAAAGTGGTTGATGGTGAATTTTAAAATCAATCGTTTGCCTGATGTCCACATTGTTGACCGTTATATGAAAACGGTTGAGACATTAGGCGTTAAAAATGATGGTTTGGGTTTGGATTATTTTATTCCGGCTAAAGATGAGGTGGATATTGCTACTTTGAATATACCCCCTCAGTATATCGCCTTTGTGATTGGTGCAGCTCATGCAACCAAACGTTTGCCACGGCAAAAAATAGTAGAAATCTGTAATGGTATCAAGTTACCTATTGTACTTTTAGGTGGAAAAGACGATTTAGAAAACAGTCAATTCATTGAAAACCAAACGATTGGAGATGTTATTAATTTATGTGGTCAACTGAACTTGAATCAATCCGCTTCGGTAGTCCGGCAAGCCAAAACGGTTATCACGCATGATACAGGCTTGATGCATATCGCTGCCGCTTTTAGGAAAGACATTGTTTCAGTTTGGGGCAACACGATTCCTGAATTTGGTATGACCCCTTATTTACCTACCAATGGCTCTACGTTTTTTGAAGTGAACAATTTAAAATGTCGGCCATGCTCAAAAATTGGGTTTGATAAGTGCCCAAAAGGTCATTTTAGATGTATGAATGACCAAAATACTGAGGGGGTCATTTCTGCGATTAACAACGGCTAAAAGGATAAGACGCAAGGAAAAATGATTTTGTTTTTAATAAAAAGGGCTGTTATTCGCAACAAAAAAGCTAATTTTGAATTTTAGTATAAAGGCTTCAGAAATTTTTGAAATAGAAAATCGCAACAGAATTACGACTTATGGAATGGCAAGAAGGAAAGGATAAATTTTTACAGTCGTGGGGTACGCTCGGTACGTCTTGGGGCATCAACCGCACAATGGCGCAGATTCATGCCCTCATGATGATTTCACCCAATGCCTTAAGTGCAGATGAAGTGATGGAAGAGCTGCAAATTTCGCGCGGCAACGCCAATATGAATATCAGAGCTTTGATGGATTGGGGTTTGGTTTACAAAGAACTGCGCGCAGGAGACAGACGGGAGTATTTCGTCGCCGAAAAAGATATGTGGAAAGTTGTTCGCCAAATCATTGTCAACCGAAAAAAGAAAGAATTAGAGCCTATTCTAAAGGTTTTAGATGAAATTAGTGGCATTGATGGCACGGTCAGTGCAGAAGCCGAAGCCCTTACGAAAGCCGTTAACGACATCAAATTGTTCTCCTCAAAAGCCGATGCAACGCTCGATATGCTTGTCAAAGCTGATTCAAATTGGTTTGTCGGGACGTTTATGAAGATGATAAAATAATTGTTGTATGGCTATATTGTTGAATGGCTGTATGGAAGGAAATCCATACAGCCATTTAACAATTTAGCCAAACAACAATACAAATCAGTTAATCAAGTCAAATTTAACAGGTAATGTGTAACGAACCGCTACCAAATGGCCATTCTGCTTACCGGGTGTCCATTTCGGCATTGAGTTAACAACGCGCACAGCCTCTTTGTCCAAAAGCGGATTCACCCCTTTTTTTACAAGTACATCATCGACAGTTCCATCTTTTTCAACAACGAACTCTACGAAAACAGTGCCTTTGATGCCTTTTTCCTTCGCTTCATTAGGGTATTTGATGCTTTTCTGCAAATATTTCATCATGGCATTCACACCACCTGGGTAGGCTGGAGCCACTTCTGAAATGGTAAAAACATCATCTCTACCTGGGCGTTTGACGATATTGCCGTCATCAAATTTAGGTTCAGGTTTTATAACAGTTGCCGTTTTTGAAGGGTTCACAGGAGTTACGGGCGTAACTTTGGGCTTCGTTCTGGGTTTTGCAGGTACGCTAACTTTTGTATTGTCCTTTTTTACAACTGTCGTTTTGGCATCCGTTGTAGTCTGTGCCATCGCAGCGGCGGCCGCCGCGTTTTCAGCAGCAGCAATAGAATCGGCTGTGGCTTGAGTTTGTGCCGCTAAAGCAGCAGAATCTACTGAGGGAATGCTTACCTCCATTGTTTGTGTTGCCGTATCAGCATTGGTTTTAGGCTCGTTTTTACAAGCGACAACTAAGGTAATAGCAACTAAAAAAGCGGGAATGATGATTTTATTGACCATGATTTCTAAAAATTAAGATTAAATAAGTTTTTTTTGATAAAAAATTAAGTAGAAAACGACCTTGTTTTAGTACTATTAATAAGACTCGTTTTATTCTGTTTAGTCATTATTAAAACCTTAAAATAGTATTTTTTTCAAGCAAAACTAAGCAAAATATCTCATTGCACATATAAAGAGAAGGCGCGACACCGATTCACGGGTCGCGCCTTTTGCTGGTTTGCTATTTTGCTTTGCTTGAGTTGGTTGTCTTTAGCTTTTAATCAATCATTCGATGAATGAAAGGTGTATAATATTATACTTTTTTAGGTACAACGCGCGGCAAATAAAGCGTTAATTCTACGCCTTTTCCAATCTTAGGAGATGATAATGCATTCCACATCATGATATTATACGTGCCAATATTAAATAATTCAGCAGCAGAATCAAGGGTTTCTTCATCACCAATATAATAAGATGTTTTAAAATAATTTGGGTCACTGTCAAGGCGCGGCAGACTTTCATCTATAGCCATTGGTTGAAAATTCAAATTAGACTCGCGCTGCATATCTGGATTGGAAACATAGTCTTGCAAAGCACACATAACACGTTGTGGCACAAAAACATTGTACCCCTCAGTATTTTCAGGCACAAAGCCATCGCCAAACTGCTTATTCAGTTCCTTTACAAGTTCGTAGGTAACGCCCGTAATTTTGGCAACCGTTTGAAGGGAAAGATAATGATATACTTTTTGAGCGCTGATACATTGCACATCAAGAGCGGGGAGTTGCGGATGCAAACCATGCTCCCGAAAGTTTTTCATAACATAAGTGAAAGCAATGAATTTAGGGATATAATCCTGTGTTTGCTGAGGTAAGAATTTTTTTACTTTCTCAAAATCATTGCTTTTAGCCCTTTTAATGGCTTGACCGAGTCGTCCTGCGCCACAATTATACCCTGCTAATGTCATTTCCCAATTATTATAGGCTTGGAACATGCGCTTCAGGTCTTTGAGTGCGGCTTCACTGGCGCGGTTGATATCAAGGCGTTCATCGACTTGACCATCTATCCGTAAACCAAATTCTTGGCGTACATCATTCATTAGTTGCCAAATACCTGTTGCACCTGCTGAACTAACGACCCTATTGTTAAGCTCTGTTTCAAGGCAAGTGATGTACTTCAAATCGCTTGGAAGCCCGTATTCTTTTAAATATCTGTCAAAAATTGGGAAATAAGTCGCAGAGCGACCAATCATTTTTTCGGTATCGTTCTTTCCACGAAGGAGAGTTTTTATTCTTTTAATGACAACTTCGTCTGTCGAAATCGGTACAATACAATCCATCTTAAGCAATCGAGGTTCTACTTCGATTCCATCTGCTGAAAGTATATTTAAAACCGCAAAGAATGATAAAAATAGTAGTACTGTTTTTTTCATTGCAAAAAATTGTGTCCTTTTTATTTTCAATTACTTGTTCTTGAATGTAAACCGCACAAAATACTGTCATAGACGCTCATGCGCTACATTTTATTGTATGTCCTTTTATTTTCTGTATTTGTTGTGTTCCAAGCGTCAATACGCATTGTTTAATATGCTATATATTTTATAGCAGCCTCACGGGAGGTACGGTGTGTTAAGTATTTGGCGAGTTTATCCCTTGTTTTTGAAATTGTGTCTTTTACAAAAGTATGCATAGATATTAATAGCTAGGTTGTTTTTTTTGAATTATATTTCACTAAAATTGATTTTTTAGTATTTTATTTTGTGTCTGTCTTGTTTTTTTGAAGTTAATACGTATAAATAAAAAAAACGAACAAATAATATTTCTTCATAAATAATTGATTATGAATGAATAATGAATTTTAGTTTATCTAAACTATTTTAGTAAATGTCTGAAAATCAATGATTTAGGATTTTCAATAATTGTTTTTCTCAAAAAAAGTAGATTCCAAAAGATTTTAGGCGGTGTTTTTTGAGAACAAAAACGCCCTTTTTTGCATAACAAAATATTAGCAATATACACACGGAGGACAATGTAAACCACCTTTTTAGATGCCCCGTTACTGCCCATAAAGAATAAAAGATATACATGTGGACAGTTTGACGTTGGTGGAGGTCGGACTTTGTACATAAATAGAACCTTAGGGCATTTAGGGCAAGTCAGATTCAATGTAAGACCTGAAATAACAATATTTGAACTGACCAAAACTTCAATTTGAAATTAGTTTAGGGAAATGATTATCCGAAAATAAAAATACCCCCCTCAGTATTTTCACTACTTTTGCCCCAATATTCACCATTAAATTATTCACCATTCACCATTAACAAAACATGTTAGATTTTTCACAAACCAATATCGTCCGTCTTGCCATCACTTGGTCGGGCAATAAGTCGCTCAATGAAGGCATCGTCATTCCAAAATCCACTTTGGTAACGGTCAATGACTATGTGCATCAAATATTAACGACGACATTTTTCAAGCCTTTTGAAAAAAACGAAGAGTTTTTTTACTTCACCGACGATGAAGATGTGAGCCACAACGTCGCTTATCAGTCGTGTTTAAAGATTTTTGAAAACCCAGATGTCCTCTCAGAAGAAGCCAGTGTTTTGACACAACGGCTGTATGAACTGTCAACGGATGCGAAGATGAAAGGTGGCGAGTTTTTTATCGCTTTGTTCGACGGCGTTGTTTTGGAAGGAGAGACGATGCCCGCGATTGGCATCTTCAAAATTGTTCAAAAAGACCCTTATTTGAAGGTTGAAAAAACACCTGAAACCTTCGCTTTGACCATCGGAGAAGGCATCGGAACAGGTAAATTGGCAATGGCTGCCTTGATTTTTGGCATTGACGAAGCAGAAGGCTACCGCATCATGGCAACGGATCATGTGACGAAAAAAGACACCCCCTCAGTATGGTTGTCTCGTTTTTTGGTCACAAAGCCCATAGAAGACAACTACTTCAATACACGGCATTATATGAATTTGGCAAGTGAATTCATCACAGAAAAAGCACCTGCGAAGTTTGGTTTGGACAAAACAGATACTGTGGATTTGCTCAATCGTTCGGCTTTGTACTTCAAAGAAAATGAGAGTTTTGAAATAGAGGATTTCACCAAAACGCTCTTCCCAGAAGCTGACCACCAAGAAGTTTTTAAGGAATTTAAAGAGGAATATACGCAAATATCAGAAGCGCCTTTAGCTGACCAATTCGATATCAGCAAACAAGCGATGCGCAAATCAAGTAAAGTCTTCAAAAAAGTCATCAAACTCGATGACAATTTCCATATCTACGTACATGGTCGTCGTGAATTGATTGAACGTGGTTTTGATGCCGAAAAAGGACAAACGTTCTACAAAATCTTTTTTGACCAAGAGGAATAAGTGATAAATGAAAAGTGAAAAGTGAAAAGTGAAAAATAGCGCATTTATACCCC
>JANLQI010000155.1:0-28362 GCA_031367705.1 Saprospiraceae bacterium
AAACCCAAAACTCAAAACTCGATGTTTTTAAGCCAATTGATATTCTGGATTGCGGACGATGAACGTATAGAATTTCTGCAAACGAATGTTGACAATATTGAAATTCGCCGTTGTTGGGTTGGCTTTGTAAGCATCCCAAGCATCAGACCAATAATGGTCGCTTGCTTGACCGTCTAAAAGAATAGTCGTTTTTAAATATGCCAACATCGCATTAGTCGGTGGCACACGGTACAGAACCTCTAAAGCGCGAGTGATCAACGTGTTAGGGTCAGACGCATCGGCACCAAAAGAATCGGTAAACTTGACAAAATCAACGATTATTTTTTTACCGCTACCTAAAGAATAACCCGTACTTGACATAAGTACATCGCTGAAACGCAAGCGTTTAGGGAAAGTATCGGTGTTAACCCATACCTCATGGAAATTGGGTATTTGGTAGTAGGCAGGCCAGCCCGACACGTTTGGTGGGTCGCCAAGGTTTTGTGCCTGAGGTGCTGGGCCATTTGTGCGGTCGCCAATAGCGATATTGTACCAAGCACTATAAAGTAATGGTACATCAGTCAAAGGCGTTGTGACTGTTGGCACTTCAACCCCAAATTCGCGGCAAAGGCCGATGGCAAATTCAAGCGGGCTTTTGATTAAACAGGCTTTAATACCGACTTCAAAGAAGTGTTCGCTTGAAAATAACGCCTTCAAAACAGGTTTTATATTGTAATTCGCTTGACGGAAAATGTCAGCCATCGGTGTAATGACCTCTGTTTCAATGGTCGCATCTATTTCGTAATAAACAAAAAAGCGATAAAGACGACGGCAAACATACATGGCGATTTCGTTTGTGGCAAATATCATATCGAGCATATCGTCCAATTCTTTGAGCGCACCAGCTTCCGTATTGGCAGAATTCGTAATGACTTTATTGCCATAAAAAGCGGAAAAGGTTTTTGCCGTCGTATCGTGATTAGTCGTTGACATATAGGAAGACCATTCATAATTGCCTGACCCAACAGGGTTTTCTGCCTCGCGGATTTTCCAACCCGTCAATACCCGTGCAGCGGCTTTGACATCGGCTTCGGTATATCCTGAGTTAGCACCTTTACCCACAGTGAACAGTTCTTGAAGTTCACGTCCATAGTTTTCATCGGGTGCTGTTTTGGTGTTCAAATAGCCATTAAGATAGCGCAGCATATTGGGGTCGAGCGTGATGGCTCTTGTAAAGTCCTTGAAATTACCCAAAGCGAACTGGCGCAGCGTCATAACGTGTTTAAACGTCAGATGAGAGGTCGTTTCATCCATTTCCGTAGCAAAATGATTGTGCCAAAACAAAACCATTTTTTCAAAAATACTGCGGGGTTGATGTATCATTTTGCCACCCCACCATGCCTTGAGCGAGGTGCGTCGCTGACCGTTATAGTTGTTATTGTAAATAGAACGAGTCCAAGTCGTACCGATGGGCATAATGTCATCGAGGACACCTACTTGGGTACTGGCAGCGTAATTACGAAGGGGCAATTCGGCATCTGTTAATGCCGGTGGCTCTGTGAGCAGCGTGTTAATGGCTTCAGTTAAGGTTTTACCCGTAAAAAAATCAATATCTGCTTTTTTTGCACCGAACATGGTTCGTTTCAGCAAATGAGTAATTTGCTCTTTGCCAAACGTCCCTGTGTAAGGTGTCAAACCTGCCACAACGCGTGGACGGCTTGTTTTTTCCTCTACTGTCGTCGTGTTCATTGACGTTCTAAATTTAAAAAATGATTAAGAGAATAAAGTTTTTCCGTTGAATGAGGTCAATTTAGGCTTAAATTTAAAACTATTTATAGGAGTTGAGAGGTCTGTGATGGGAAAAATATAAAAAATTACTGAGGGGGGGCGTAAACCTAAAGGGTTAGACAAAAGGTGTTCCGAAAGGTTTAATAACGTGTTAATGAATGTTAAAATTTTTCAAAATTATATTTCTGAGAAGAAAGGATTTTGAATTTAAAATTTTAATCAAGTAACACTTTATTAAATGAACGATTATATTTACGTGTACTATTACAAATGGCTATTTAAAAATAAGAAACGATTTTAGCTCCTCGTCGTGTATTTTCTGAAATTAGTCGAGTTAAGCAAACATCTTATCGTTAGATGGAATTAAATGAAACAAAGTTCTGTTAATATTTAAAATCATAAAATTATGTTTTGGGAAGGATTGACTCAGATTGAACAAATATTTTTTATCATTGGGGGCATTTCCAATGTCTTGTTCCTACTGTACATCGGCTATCAGTTTATGGGTGGTGATGAGATGCACATCGAGGGCGATGTAGGTTTTGCCTTGTTCAGTTTTAGGGGCATCACTGCTTTTGGGATGTTCTTAGGTTGGACAGGTTTTTTAACCTTGCGTAGCGGGAACAGCCTGTTTTTAGCCATTGTTGCTGGCGTTATTGCAGGTACGATAGCTGTTTGGTTAGCCTATCATTTGATAAAATTTCTGTTGAAGTTTCAATCTTCTGGTACACTGGACATCAACAGAACCATCGGCAAACGAGGGACGGTCTATCTCGTTATTCCCGAAAAAGACGGTGGTATCGGCAAAGTCAATATCGTCGTTCAAGGTGCATTGCGTGAATTAGACGCCGTAACAGACGGCGAAGCTATCCCAACTGGTGAAACCATACTTGTTTATGGCATTACTGAGGGGGGAAAACTTTTGGTCAAGCCTTTTTAAATGACAGGAACACCCCCCTCAGTATTTTGACTCTAAAATAGATTTTCATTAAAAGAAACAATTGCAAAACATTGATTATTAACTAATTATCCATTATCAATTATCAATTATCAATTATCCATTATCCATTATCCATTATCAATTATCAACTATCCATTATCAACTATCCATTATCCATTAAAATTTTAAATTTAAAATTATGTCATCCATTCTTGTTTTAGGTGCTTTATTAGTGGTGTTTCTGCTCATCACTGCCGCATTCTTTATATCGCGTTACAAGCGTTGTCCGTCCGATAAAATCCTTGTGATTTATGGTAAAACGGGTGTTGGGCAATCTGCAAAATGTATTCACGGCGGTGCAGCATTTATTTGGCCCGTCATTCAGGATTTTGCTTTTTTAGACCTTATCCCCATTTCTATTGACGTGGACTTGCGCAATGCCTTGAGTCGTCAAAACATTCGTGTGGACGTGCCTTCTCGTTTTACGGTCGGTATTTCCACCTAACCTTCTGTCATGACCAATGCGGCAGAACGGATTTTGGGCTTGAACCGCGAAGAAATACGCACCGTTTCTCACGATATTATTGTGGGTCAAATGCGTTTGGTTATTGCTACGATGGATATTGAGGAAATCAATACCGACCGCGACAAGTTTTACAGCAGCGTTTCTCACCACGTTGAAACGGAGTTGAAAAAAATTGGTTTGCGGCTCATCAACGTCAACGTCACGGATATTCACGACGAATCGGGCTATATCGAAGCCTTAGGCAAGGAAGCAGCTGCAAAAGCCGTCAACGATGCCCGTATTTCAGTAGCTCAAAAACTCCGTGACGGTTCGATTGGTGAAGCCGAGGCACAACGTCAAATGCGGATTCAAGTCTCTGAAACCAAGGCATTATCTATTGTTGGTGAAGCAGAAGCGCAACAAATGCAACGCTCGAAAGTCGCCAATGCCGAAGCCATAGCGGCATCGGGTGAAGCGGAAGCCAGACAATTGCAACGTATTAAAGTCGCCAATGCCGAAGCTGTAGCCGCATCGGGTGAAGCCGAAGCAAGGCAATTGCAACGTATCAAAATAGCCGATGCCGATGCTCGAGCAGTTGAAGGGGAAAACTTGGCGCGTATTCAAGTTGTTAAATCCGAAGCAGAACGCCGTCAAGCAGAAGCGGAAGCCTTGCGTATGGCAACCACATCTGAAAAAGTACAAGCCGCAAAAGCCCTTGAAGACGCTTACAAAGCAGAAGAAGCTGCAGAAAAGGCACGTGCGTCTCGTGAAAAAGCCAGTCGTGAAGCCGATGAAGTTGTGAAGGTTGAAATTGAAAAACGGAAAACGGAAATCAATGCCGAAGCACAAGCCGAGCAAATACGCCGCATCGCCAAAGGTGAGGCTGATGCAACTTTTTTGAGACTGGATGCAGAAGCCCGTGGTTTGCTTGAAGTGTTGAGCAAACAAGCGGAAGGTTTCCAAAAAATCGTTGATTCAGCGGGGGGTAATACCCGAGATGCCGTTTTGTTGATGATTGCTGACCAATTACCTGAATTGGTGAAAACACAAGTAGAAGCCATCAAAGGCATCAAAATTGATAAAATTACTGTTTGGGAAGGCGGTAACGGTAACGGTAACGGTGGCGAAGGCAATTCTACCGCGAATTTTATTTCAGGGCTCTATCGTTCTATCCCACCTATGAGCGATTTACTCAATATGGCAGGTATGGAATTGCCTGAATATTTGGGTAAAAAACAAGTCGAAAAGCAAGAGGAAAAACCCGCACCAGAAGATAAAACAGAATAGGTTTTTAGCTGCGACAGGTATAGTAAACTAAAATTGAACAGGATTATGTTTTTTTGCAAAAAAAACATAATCCTGTTCAATTTTAGTTTACTATACCTTGTTATAAGCCTTCTTGATACATTTAACTAAATTTCAAAACCAAATTAGCTCTCCAAACGTTAGCTTTGTATTCTAAACAAAACATAATTTGGTATGAACACCCGATTTTTTCTTCTCACTTGTATTTTAAGCATTTTTACCATAAGTGCTGCTTTTTCACAAAATTTTACATTGTCTGGTTATGTCAAAGATGAACGCTCTGGCGAAACGCTCATTGGGGTCAATGTTTTTAACAAAGACAACAAACAGCAAGGCGCGGCGACAAATACCTACGGTTTTTATTCATTGACATTACCCAAAGGTGTTTATACCATAAAAGTAAGCTATGTTGGCTATCAAGACAAAGAAATCAAGGTGAATTTAGCGGCAAATCAGACCCTAAATGTCGGAATTACTGAGGGGGTCGAATTGCAAGAAGTGGTCGTGACCGCGCAAGAAAAAGATAAAAATGTGACTCGTACCGAAATGGGAACGGTGACGCTGCCGATTGAAAATATCAAAAGAACCCCTGTTTTGTTTGGCGAAGCTGATGTCTTGAAAGTCATTCAACTTTTGCCTGGTGTGAAAGCGATGGAAGGCAGCTCAGGTTTCTATGTCCGAGGCGGTGGCATTGACCAAAACTTAGTGCTTTTAGATGAGGCGGTGGTCTATAATCCAGGGCATTTGTTGGGGTTTTTCTCTGTTTTTAATGCCGATGCGATAAAAAACACGACATTGATAAAAGGGGGTATGCCTGCACAATACGGTGGTCGATTGTCGTCGGTGTTGGATATTCAGATGAAAGAAGGCAATAATAGGAGCTTTGAAGCCGAGGGCGGCATTGGTCTGATAGCGAGTCGTTTGACTGTTGAAGGACCGATTCAGAATGATAAATCGTCGTTTATTGTTTCCGCAAGGCGGACATATGCACTTGATTTGGCGCAGCCTTATATTGATAAAACAAATTTGGCGGGTACGAATTATTATTTTTATGACCTAAATGCGAAGGCGAATTACACATTTTCGGACAAAGACCGCTTGTATTTGTCGGGCTATTTTGGACGTGATGTTTTTACATTTAACTCCAAAGACAGAGGGTTTAACTTCCGTTTGCCTTATGGCAATGCAACAACGACATTGCGTTGGAATCACGTTTTCAAACCCACTTTGTTTATGAATGTGAGCGGTATTTACAACGATTACGATTTTTCAGCAGGTGGTGGACAAGACATTTTTCAATTCAATGTCTTCTCTGGCGTGCGTGATTGGAATGGCAAAGTTGACTTCGATTACTACCCCTCAGTAAATCATGCCTTGAAATTTGGTGTTAACTATACGTATCATCGCTTGACACCTAATGTTGCAACAGGTACAAATGGAGAACAGGTTTTTACGAATAGTGATTTAATTAAACCAAAATACGCCCATGAATACGCCGCTTACATCAGCGACGATTGGAAAGTAACCCCTCAGTTGACGCTTAATTTGGGTACTCGTTTGTCTGCTTTTCAACAAATCGGCCCTTATACGTCTGTGAAAACAGGCGAAATTTTTGCGGCGGGGAAGGTTGCGAAGACCTATTCGGGCTTTGAACCGCGTTTGACGGGTACATATAAGTTGAATGACAATGTCAGTTCCTTGAAATTTGGGGTGACAATGACCACTCAGTATTTGCATTTGGTGTCCAATTCAACAAGTTCATTTCCATCGGATGTGTGGGTAGCGAGTTCTGAATTGGTGCAGCCGCAGCGAGGGATTCAGTATGCTGCAGGTTATTTCCGCAATTTTGACGACAATATGTGGGAAACATCGGTTGAGGTGTACTACAAAAACCTACGCAACCAGATTGATTACCCTGAAAACTATGTGCCGAAACAAGCAGAAGACGTTGAACAGTCTTTTGTTTTTGGTAGAGGACAGGCTTATGGCGCAGAGTTTTTTATCAAAAAAGCCAAAGGTCGGCTCAATGGATGGTTGGGCTATACATTGTCGAGGACACTGCGGACTTTTCCTGACATCAACGGCGGAAGGACATACCCCTCAGTATATGACCGTATTCACGATGTTGTTTTGGTGTCAAATTATGCGGCTTCAAAGAAATGGGATTTGTCAGCAAACTTCGTTTTTGGTACAGGCAATACATTTACACCCTTAAAACAGTTGTATTTCATAAATCAAAAGCTGAATATTGAGTATGGCGACCGCAATTCACTGCGTTTACCTAATTATCATCGCGCTGATTTTGGGGCGACTTATACGCCTAAACCTGACAAAACGGGTTTCAAGTCAAGTTGGACTTTTTCAGTCTATAATTTCTACAATCGTTGGAATCCATTTTTTGTTTATTATGATATTCAACAATCATTTGAAAAAGGGACAGCGAAGGCAACGGCCCAACAAGTGACTATTTTTCCAATTATACCTTCCATAACTTGGAATTATAAATGGCAGCAAAAAAAGAAGGTGTATTAGTTATTGGAGGACGGTAATTTGTTATTTTTTGCACGATAGTTGTTTGAAAAAAAGGATAAAATGTATCGCATTCAAACGGATGAAAACGTTTATAAATGGGGACTTTAATAAGTCTTCAAAATTTTATAGGGATTTAAAATGAAAACCTGTTAATTTTGGCATTGTATAAATTAAATATCAAAAAAAGAGCGTTTTGAAAAACAATCTTTTCTTGAAGCTAAATCGTTTTGTCCATTCAAACACCTAAGCGTATGAAACTATCTCCGAATTTTAGCTTAATGCCTACTGTTAAAAAGCAGTTGCATCTCCCTTTTGCCTTTTGCCTTTTGCCCCTTGCCTTTTGCCTTTTTTTAACCCCCCTCAGTATAAAGGCACAAAACTGCAACGGTATGATTTCCGACAACCGTTTGGTGGGCAATACACATTATTTATATACCGTCAATATGACGCTGATTTTCAGAGGTGATTACACTTACGAAATGGAGTTTTTCAATAATGAAAAAGGTATTTCGGCGCGGATTACTTCTAAAAATGGCGTTGAGTTTAATCAAGGCGATGAAATGATATTTGTGGATGCTAACAATACACGTAAGACTTACCGTTTTGTAGAAATGGGTGATATTAAAGGCCGTACATATCAAAATATTTTACAATTAGATATGGCTGCCATAACGTGGTTTTCAGAAAATATAACAACTACGTTTTATATACTGAGCAAAGCGAGTTACGAGATGCGGAAGTTTACGATTCCTGATAATCGTCAGATAGAATTCAAAAATTTGGCTTTGTGTTTTGTCCAAAGTCTTGATAAATCAAAAGTCAAAAATGTCACTGTTAATACTGAATCTGGAGGATTCAAACCTCAAGCACAAGCAACGACAGGCGGCAGCAACGCAACAGGCGGTTCAAACGTGATTAGAAAAGCCGATATTTCGCAACTAAATGACCAAGAATTGGCAGATTTGCGCAAGGAATTGGCAGAAACTAAAGAAAAAATTCGTGCAGAAATTACAGAAGAAAAAGAAAAAGGGGCTCGAGAAAAGCAGAAAATTCAAGACGATGTGATGACTTCGCGTCAAGTAGCGGAACAAAAAAAAGCGGAATTTGCAAAAGAAATTGTAGAAGCCCGTCAACGCTCACAAGTGATGATTGACTCGGCAGGTCGTCAATTTTCGGATATGGTTTCTGAAAGCCAAAAGCGCGCCAGTGCTGAAATGGATAAAATCGCTAAATCTGTTGGCGAAGCCCGCGAAAGAGCAGGGCAAGCCATCCAGAAAGCGCAATTAGAATCTGCCAAAGAAGTGGCAGCAGCGCGTGAAAAAGCGGCAGCTGAAATCAAAGCAACACAGGAAAAATTGGCAGAAGCCAAGCAAGCCTACGCCGATGAAGTCGCTTCTGCTCGTGAAAGTGCAACAGGAGAGCTAAAGCATATTAGAGAAGAAACGATAAAAACAGTGACAGATGCGCGTGCGGCGGCAAAAGTTGAGCGTGAAAGAACTGTTGAAGATGTAGGTGGTGCAAAAAAAACAGCGGCAGAAGTTATTTTGAAAACCCAATTGGATGCTGCGGACTCTGTTGCTCGAGTTCGCGAAAGAGCTGTTTTAGAAAAACAACGCATCGCTTTTGAATTGGCTGAATCACGCCGTAAAGCCGCAGAGGAAAAAGCGACGATTCAACAAAATTCAGCATCTGAAGTCGCTGAAATAAAAGAAAATGTCGCCAAACAAAAAGAAGCTTCTGCCATAGAAGTAGCTGAATCGCGCAAAAAAGCTGCTGAAGTCATTGCCAAAACAAACGAACAAGTCGCAACCCAACAAGAACGTGCGAAAACGGCTATTGACTCAGTTCGCCAAAAGGAAAGCCAAGAAGTCGCGGCGACTCGTGAAAAAGCGTCTGCGGAGGTATCGAAGTCACAACAAAGTTTGCAAAATTATATTACGCAAATTCGTGCAACGGCAGACAGTGTTCGTCAAGCACAGGCACAAGAAGTCACTGCAGCGCGACAACGTGCCGCAGAGGAAATTGCAAAAACACAAAAGCATGCGACTGAGCAGATACAAACAGCCGCAACAAAAATAGAAGAAGCCAAGCAGACCTATGCTAAGGAGGTCAATACAGCCCAAACAACGGCTCAAAAACGCATGTTAGAGATTCAAAAAGAAGCGGAAGCGCATTTAGCCGAAGCAAAATCGAAGGAGAAAGAATTGCTGAATATGACAGCAAAAGAAGTGCAAGATGCCAAGCAAAGGGCAGTCGCCGAGGTCGTCAAGACCCAAGAAGCGTCGGCTAAGGAAATCGCTAAAATTAGGGAAAAAGAAGCCTTAGAAACGCAAGAGTCGTCGAAACGGCTGTCAGAAGTTAGGCGTTCAGCGGCTGAAAACTATGCGAAAATTCAAACGGCAGAGGCAGAAGCCATTCGAGAAGTACGTGAAAATGCTGCAAAAGAGAAAGAAAAAACGGCTGTTGAAGTCTCGCAAGCTCGGCAAAGTGCAGCCGCTTTAATTGCTCAAACGACGGATGAAGCTCAAAAAGATGTTAAATCTATTCGGGAACAAGCAGCGGCGGCGGTAAAAGAAGTGCAAGACAATGCAGAAAAGAAAAAGCAAGACATTGCTCGACAAGTCGCTGAAACGGAATTGAAAGCACGGCACGAGCAGGACTCAGTCCGCCAAAAGTCTGCATTAAACGTCCTCAATTCGCAAAAAGAAGAAGCGGCTAAAAAACAACAATATGCTAACGAAGCTGCCGAAGCGCGTGTGAAAGCTCAAGAAGAAATTAGTAAAGCACAGAAAGAAAGTTCTGATGACATCTATCAAGCTAAGCAACAAGCTGCCGAACAGATTCAAAAAGTGAAAGAAGAAACAGCTGTCGAAATTCAACGGATGAAAGAAGAAATTAAAAAACAAGAAGCCATTTTGAAAAAACTTAAAGATGATATAGATAAAAAAAGTACCAAGGGGCAATAGGCAATTAATGAAACGAATTAATCAATAAACAAAACTAAAACATGATTTTTAAGAATAAAAAAGTTTGGATAACAGGCGCATCATCGGGTATAGGCGAAGCACTCGCTTATGCGTTTGCAAAGGAAGGAGCGCAACTTATTTTGTCGGCAAGGAACGAAACTGAATTAGAACGCGTCAGAGCCAACTGCCAAGATGCGGTTTCTGTTGAGGTGTTACATTTAGATATCGGCGACCATGATTCGGTTTTTGAAAAAGCGGAAACATTATTGAGTCGCATTGATGCCGTAGATATTTTGATAAATAATGCAGGTTTGAGCCAACGATCTTTAGCCTTAGAGACCGATTTATCCGTTACAAAACGACTACTCGATGTGGATTTGGTAGGAACAATTGCAGTGACTAAATCTGTTTTAGACGCTATGATTAAGCAAAAATCAGGGCAAATTGTCGTCATAACAAGTATTATGGGCAAGTTAGGTGCGCCTTTGCGCTCGTCTTATGCGGCGGCGAAACATGGTTTGCATGGTTATTTTGATACACTGCGTGCTGAAACCTATAAAGATGGTATTCGCGTTTTGCTTGTCTGCCCAGGCTTTGTTCGGACAAATGTCAGCATCAACGCATTGGTTGCAGACGGCAATACTCAAGGCACAATGGATGAGGCAACGGAAAATGGTTTTTCACCCGATGAAGTGGCGGCCAAAATTTTGAAAGCTATAAAAAAAGGAAAAGAAGAAATCGTGATAGCGAAGGGAAAAGTGCTTTTAGCAACCTATTTAAAGCGTTTTGCACCATGGTTGTTATCTAGGATGGTTCGAAACGCCAAAACGACTTAAAAAAGAAACGCCGCAAACTATTGACAATCAATAATTTGCGGCGTTTTGTGGTGATGGACGGAATCGAACCGCCGACACATGGATTTTCAGTCCATTGCTCTACCAACTGAGCTACATCACCAACGACTTATACTTTTTACGACTAAGTAACTTTATCAGTCAGCCCTTCCTTTAAAAAGCGGTGCAAAGATACGCCTGTTTATGAATTATCAAAGCATTTTAAAAAATAAAATTACCTTTCGGAAAAATTTGTAAAAATGAGACTTCAACCTTGGCAAGTTATCGCTGTTCCTTTTGGATTATGGGCGGTTATTTTTTTCGGTTTGGCTATCTTCAAAGATGCAGGACATTTAGCCATTTGGGCTGCTCCAGGTTTCATCTTTTTGGCTGCTGCCTATGTTCTTAGTCCACAAATCAACTGGTGGTGGTTTAGACGCAATCCACCCCCCCTCAGTATAACAGCAACAAAACTGCTCGAAACACATTTTTTGTATTACAAAAAACTATCGCCTGAACTGAAAATCCGTTTTCGGAATCGGGTCGCCCTTTTTATTTTGGGCAATGAGTTTATCCGTCCTGTTCGTTCTGATGATTCGGATGCACAAAGTATGCGGAACAATGTACCCGAAGACTTGAAGGCAGCTGTGGCTGCCATCGCAACGCAGGTCTTTTTTGGAAAAACTGACGTTCCTACAAGTAAGTATGAGCATTTTATACTCTATCCGCATCCATTTCCGACCCCTCAGTATCCTTACCTCCATACGTCCGAAATCTATGAAGAAGATGGCGTTGTCCTCTTTTCTGCCGACCCTTTGGTGATTGGTTTGAACAATCCTCAGACTTTTTTTAGTATAGGTCTTTATGAATTTTCAAAAATTTTCAAAAAAACGACCCCCTCAGTATCACTGCCTGTTTTGACCGAAAAGGATTGGTCTTTGCTTGAAAAAATGAGTGGGATGAATACGGAAACCATTGGGAAAGTCGTCGGTTTGTCCGAGTTTGATGAGTTTGGAATTCTCGCGCATCACTTTTTTACATTTCCAGAATTGTTCAAATCTTTTTCACCTGATTTGTTTCAGTTGTTAAGCAATATGTTTCATCAAGACCCGACAAACAGCCTGAATCCAGTAGTTTCTTATTGAAATTTTTAATATTGTGAACAATTCCAACACCGCCTTGTTAAGCGAATATGAATAATGGAATTTTAAAAAGTATTACTTCGTTCTTTGGAAACGAAAGCCAATCGGAAAATGATATGACACATCTTAAGGTAGGAGACCCCGCCCCCAATTTTTCAGCACTCAATGAAGAGGGTAAAACAATTACGCTTTCAGATTTTCGCGGTAAAAAATTAGCTTTGTTTTTCTACCCTGCCGACAATACGCCAGGTTGTACAGCTGCGGCGTGTAGTCTGCGTGATAATTATGATGATTTGAAAGCACAAGGCATCGAAATGTTGGGAGTTAGTCCTGATTCAACTAAAAAGCATGGTAAATTCATTCAAAAATATGAATTTCCCTTCAGCCTTATCGCTGATGAAGACCTAACCGTTTTAAAGGCTTATGGCGTTTGGGGTTGGAAAAAATTTATGGGACGTGAATACGACGGCGTTCATCGCACCACTTTTTTGATTGACGAAAAAGGTATTATTGAACAGGTCTTTGAAAAAGTAAATACCCAAAACCATGCAGCACAAATCATGGACTCATTAGATAAATAAAAGGGACGAGATGTGTGTGTGGAAAGAGCGTGTTACAAACAAAAAATTAGGAAAAGTGGTTTTTAGACGAAAAGTCAAAAAAAATCAAACAAAAATTTGAAAAACCTTGAATTTAAAAAACAAGGCATGTAACTTAGCGATTCGAAATCTTGAAATAGCTCTGTTATTGCAGACAATGACATGAATCGCTTCTTTTAGCTCAAAACTTACAACATTTCAACTATGACTACCCATTCACGCCGCTATGTTTTTTTGGATTTTGATACTTTAATTAATACCAAATTCAAAAAATTAGAAAAAGTCTGTGATAAAATTTTCGTTTTTGTTGGGTCTGACACCACAGTCGTTCCCTTTACACTCGTTCGCGACATGCAAAGTATGGGTAACGCCATCAAATGGATAGATGTAGGCGAGACTTTAACGCATGATTTGAATTATCATATTTGCTTCTTAATGGGCAAATTGCATGAAAAGATAAGCGGTGATGTCGAATTTGCCATTTTATCGAATGATGCCGCCTTTGACCCACTCGTCAATTTTATCAATGCTACGGGTAGAAGTTGTTTGCGTATAAAAAGTTCCTTATCAGAAAAACCTGCACAACCGCCCAAAATTGAAGTAGCTGTCCCCCTCTCAAAAGGAGGCTATGACAGTATAACGAGTCTTGAAGACAATGAAACCGTTGAATCTAAGTCAGAAACACATTCGGTACTCGAATCACTCAATGCGCGTCTTTTTGGTGAGCATATCAGCGAAACTGAGGATGATGAAAAAGTACAAGCGAATGGTGAACAAACGCTGATAGAAGCAACTGCACGGGAAACAGTCCGCCGACTTGTTCGTTCAGGCAATCGTCCGCAAAGTGTGATGATGTTGCGTAATTATATTTTACTCCACAACCAAGAGCTGTCTTTGCATGGCGATGTGGATAAAATCATCGGGCGATTGAAAGATTCAAGAGAAATAGAACTCCGCAACGAAGCGGTACAATATAATTTTTAAGTTTGAAGATAAGGTTTTCCTAAAAAAACGTTTATTTTTGCAGAACTTCAAAAGCCAATAGTGTTTTTGAAGTTCTTTTTTTAGAAAAAAATAAAAACTACTCATTCCTAATTTTAATTGAAAATCATGGATTTAGAAGAAATTAGTCTGATTATTGAGATTGCAGAGGAGAAAATGACGGGTGCTATCGAGCATCTTCAACATGACCTCGTTAAATTGCGTACAGGCAAAGCCTCAACGGACATCTTGAATGGCATTATGGTGCCTTATTATGGCTCGCCAACGCCTATCCACCAAATTGCAAATATCTCAACAGGCGATGCACGTACCCTTATCATCCAGCCGTGGGAAAAAAATACGCTCGGAGCGATTGAAAAAGGCTTGTTTGAAGCACAACTCGGTATGACGCCCCAAAATGATGGACAAATCATCCGTCTCATCATTCCGCCTGTCACAGAAGAACGTCGTAGAGACCTTGTCAAAAAAGCCAAACACAGTGGCGAAGAGTCGAAAGTCGGTGTCCGCGCTGCCCGTCAAAAGGCGATGGAAGAACTGAAAAAAGCCGTTAAAGCAGGTTTGTCAGAAGACATCGGCAAAAGAGAAGAAGCCAATGTAGATACTTTGACCAAAACCTTTATCGAGAAAGTAGATAAAATTATTGAAACAAAGGAAAAAGAGATTATGACCGTTTAAAGGTCACCTTTTCCTTGAAACAAGCGTGTTTCCCAATTTTCGAGGGTGACAAAAAGAGCCTTCTATTTTTAGCTTGACTAAAAGTAGAAGGCTCTTGTGTATAAAAATACATAAACAATACATTTTGCATAAAATGTCACCGTTGCTTTATACTTTTGAGACTGAAAAATTTGAACAAAATGGACATTCAATTAGCATCGGATATCAAAGACCTTCTGATGGAGGACGGCATGGCGATTTTGCCAGGCTTAGGAGGCTTTACAAGTACCTACAAACCTGCTGTTACGGATGGGGTTATGGGCATTTTGCACCCACCTTCTTATCACTTGGCGTTTGACCCCAACCAGCAGGTCAATGACGGCAAATTGGTTGAGTATATTCGTGAAAAATACCATGTCAGCAGTACGGTTGCACAAGAGACGATTGAGGCTTTTGTTAAAGAGACTAAGAGTCAATTTGATAAAAAAGAAATTGTCACTTTGCCTGAAATTGGTCGTTTATACGTTGATTTTACGCAAAAAATCCAATTTTTGCCAGAGGCAACAAATTTTAATGCCCATACCTTTGGTTTGTCTGCTATTAATTTTTCACCGATTTCAAGGACAAGACCAGAACCTGTCAAGGCAGCCTCGACCGAACCTGTCTCTGCTGAACAATTACCAAAAACAGAACCGCCTGTTGTACCTATATTGCCCTTAAAAGAGAAAGTAGAAGTGGCTTTTTTAACACCTATTGATGAAGTGCCGCCGCCTTCGATTATTGACAAACCTAAAATGCCAAGCTGGGTGCCTGACAATTGGCGAGACTTTGTGCTTCCTTTTGCCGTTGCTTTAATCACCCTTCTTGCGATTATTGTTTGGATGAATACTGGAGATAATCAAAATACTGAGGGGGGTAAAAAATTAGAAAACGAAAAGCCCAAAGTGAATGTTAGTCCACGTAACAATGCAGGTTCAGCAGCCAATACAGATGTTGCGCCCAATTATGGCGCATCACAACCACCGACTGAGCCACCAAACTACACTGTGGACCCGCCGACCGTCTCAAATAATCAGTTTTTTGATGATAAGAAAAAACACGATGTGACGACAGCGACTAAACCAGAAGTGACTCAACCGAAAGCGACGAATAATGCCATCATTATTATTGGCGGATTCGCTAATAAATCTAATATCATAAGACTAAAAAAATGGATTACAGAGCAAGGTTATGGTGTTTATGAAAAGAAAAAATCGGGCGGCATAACGGAGGTGGGTTGCGAAGTAGGCTACGAAACCAAAGAAGATTTGAACCGAATTGTCAAAAAGGTCAAAGCTCGCTATGGTGACGAGATAGAGGTTTATAAGAAATAAGGGGATTTCTTGATGTAGAATACTAAACATGAAAACCCATAATTTGTTGTTTATCAACAAATTATGGGTTTTCATGTTATAGACACTCTTTGTTTAACAATTGTTATATAAAACTTATTGAAAAAAAAGTAAACCATACAGTTTGCCCCTCAGCCAAATTCATTAATTTTGGCATTATATTAACGAACACATCTTTGACTATTCTTTTTTGTAGCAATAAAACGAAAAATTACAATTCTTACAAAATGAACTCAATTACTGAATCATATAATATATTTTCGGCAACACCTCAGTCCCGACCCGTTGAGACCGTTCCTAAAACGCTTACTTTAGAATTGACAACACCCGTTGACGACCGTCGTCCTGTCTTTGTGGTGGGCAATTTCAATAACTGGAATGTTGACGATACCCGTTTTCAGATGCGGCGAGTTTCAAAAGGGCGTTTTGTATTTACTTTTCCAAAGGATATGAACTTGACGCAACCCGTACACTATAAGTATGTGCGCGGCGGATGGGAAAACAAAGAGCTGGATGCTTTTGGCAATTCGACAGACAACCGCGTTTTGAAACACCTTCATGGTTTTGTGAGCGATTTTGTGCCACGTTGGGTCAATTATGGATTGGCTTTCAACCCTGCTTTTATGCCTAAAATTCAAGTCGTTGATGAATCCTTTTATATTCCGCAATTGAAGAAAAATAGGCGTGTTGTCGCCCTTTTGCCTTATAATTATGATAAACACCCTGAAAAACGCTATCCAGTACTCTATTTACATGATGCTCAAAACCTATTTGATGATAAAGCCCCTTTTGGTAACTGGGGTATTGATAAAAAATTGGCTCTCCTTGCCGAAAAAGGTATGGGGGATGTCATCATTATCGCCGTTGACCACGGCGGCTCAGAACGGGTTGGTGAGTTTTTGCCGCCTGTCAATAACCGAAAATTGGGCAAATCAACGGGGCGTAAATACGTGCGTTTTATTGCTCAAACCTTGAAAAAACACATTGACGAGCAGTTTCGGACGCTTCCAGAAAGGCTTCATACAGGCATGGGGGGCAGTTCTATGGGTGGTTTGATTACGATTTATGCGGCTTTGATGTACCCCTCAGTATTTGGACGGTTGATGATTTTTTCGCCCTCGTTGTGGGCTATGCAGAATGTCCCTTTTAATACCATCCATTTTTTACAACCCAGTCCAACCAAAATTTATGCTTATGCAGGAGGCATGGAAGGTTCGAGTATGGTGCCTAATATTGAGAGTTTTCAACAGAATCTGAAAGACCAAGGCTTTGACGAGACAAAAGTCCAATTCAAAAAATCCATTGACCCACATGGTTTGCACAATGAAAGACGGTGGGGCGAAGAGTTCCCTAAAGCTGTAGAATGGTTGTTTTTTTCTTGAAAAAGCCAATTGATTCCTCATCCATTCAATCAGTCATCAATTATCATTTTTCTTCGGATGCCTTAAAAAGGACACAGGACTATTGTTTATTGATATTTTATTTTTAAATTTGTCCGAAAATTGCGTATATATTTTAGCTATTTAATTGTTTTTCTAAAAGTAAAGCAGATGTCAAAAGTCAAATTAATTAAGCAGACCTTTGTGCTCGGCATACTATTACAAAAAATAGAGAAAATATATAAGTTAATTGCTCTTAATAACCTTTTTTAAAAACCCATCAAACCTAGTCTTGTCGGCGCATGAAAATATCAATCAATAAAACATTCGATACAGAAAACTTTGGGACAGTCATCATTCCAATGTTGAAAAATGACACCTTAGCGGGTGCACTTGAAACTATTGGGACGGCTTTCGATATTGTTGTCGAGCGGCTAAAAACCGATTTCAAAGGCGATTTCAAGGAAATGACCTATTTTTATAAAGGTCAAACCCGTATTTACCTTCTGGGTTTGGGTGAAAAACCTAATAGTAACGATGTCCTTTTGGCTTTTAGAAACCTTTCTTTTTCTCAAAAATCGAAGTTCAATGGCGGGCAAATTGCCCTCAATTTTATACATGCCAACATCGATAATATCTCCTTTTTAAAATCTGCAGTCAACGGTACTTTACTCGGTTCATACCGCGTCGGTTTATACAAATCTGAAAATAACGGTCTGCATCCACTCTCAAAAGAAGATGCGGAATTAACGATTTTTGTTAAAAACAATGTTGAAAACGTTGAGATTGCTGCAAATCAAGCTATTATGGCTGCCGAAACCCAAATTCAAATCATGGATTTGGTCAACGCCGCACCGAATTATAAGACCCCTCAGTATCTCGCTGAATGGGCAATCAATTCTGGCAAAAAACACGATTTTACGGTTAAAGCATTTGATAAAAAAGAATGTATTGAAACAGGTTTAAAAGCCCTCCTTTCTGTCAATGCAGGGAGTGAACAAGAGCCGCGTTTTATCATCATGGAATACAAACACCCGAATGCCAAAAAGAAAATTGGTTTGGTTGGCAAAGGTGTGACTTTCGATACAGGCGGCATCAGTATCAAGCCTTCGAATAATATGTACCTCATGAAATCCGACATGGGCGGTGCAGCTGCTGTACTCGGTACGATGGAATTAGTGGCAAAACTCAAATTGCCCGTTCATCTCATCGGCATCGTTCCCGCTACTGAAAACATGGTGGATGGTGCGGGGACACGGCCAGGCGATGTTATTGACTCTTATTCGGGTAAAACCATTGAAGTCATTGACACAGACGCAGAAGGACGGCTTGTTCTCGCCGATGGTTTGGCTTATATGAAAAAGCAATTCAATCCAGATGTGATGATAGATTTAGCGACTTTAACAGGCAATGTCGTTACCTCTTTAGGTTTTAATGCTGCTGGATTGTTCTCGAATAACGATGAATTATCGGTTGCTCTTACAAAAGCAGGTGAAGTAACAGGTGAACGTTTGTGGCGTATGCCGATGTGGGAAGCCTATTTCGAGGATATGAAATCGGATGTGGCAGACATCGCCAATCTCAGTAGTAAACCCGTTGCAGGTGCTATTACAGCCGCCAAGTTTCTCGAATTTTTTATAGATAATCATACCTCTTGGGCGCATTTAGACATCGCTGCGATGGCTATTGTTGCTTCTGAATTGGGTTCGCACCGCACCGCCACCGCTTACGGTGTTCGGTTGCTAACGGAATACATTGACTCCGCGTCTCGTGATTAGTTATTGGTGAATGGTTATTGGGGATTGGTTACTGGGGATTGGTTACTGGTGCGCAACCAATAACCATTCACCAATCCCCAAATAACTTAGCAAAACGTTTTGCCATAAAACATTAAGAACTTACTTTTGCGGCACGTTCGGATTTCGACCAACTTTTCATTAAAATAATAAAAAAAAAAATATGGCTAGTAATGATTTAAATTATGGCAAAAAAGGCTGGTGCTTTGGTTATTTCCTCATCGCGCTTCTCCTTTTTGTTATTCTTGTTGCTTATATCTTAAATGGCAATATGAATAGCGTTCCAGTTGTGAAATAAAAATTCTATTTATGAATATCTAACGATGAAGCTCGTTATGCACAACACATCCAAAAGGCAGTTGATACTGAGGAGGTAGTCACTCCAAGTATTAGCTGCCTTTTGATTTTTAATAAACGGCAGAAAGTACTCCTAACAATCAAGGGAAAAGATGTATAACAAATTGATAATCAGGCTATTTCTTTCGGTTTTATGCCTTGCCCAGATGGGAAACCTCCGGGCTGCTGATGCGCAACAAATTTTCGCAGAAGCCAACCAAGCCTATCAAGAAGGCAACTATCGTATGGCAGCCGATGGCTATGAAAGCATCCTAAAAAGTGGCAATGTATTCTCAAAAGAACTGTTTTTCAATTTAGGCAATGCTTATTTTCGACTCAACCAAATCGGTTTGTCGCTCCTAAATTATGAGCGTGCTTTGCGGCTTGACCCTTCGGACGTGGACATTCAGCAGAACCTTGTTATCGCACGGACACGGGTGAGTGATGATATTGAACCTGTAACAACCGTCTTTTTTATCCGTTGGTGGCACAACCTACGAGGATTGTTTCCAGCAGATTCTTGGGCAACGTTTGGTTTATTTTTTTTATGGTTGGGTGCCATTGGTTTCGCATTTTGGCTTTTGGACAACGAAAGGCATCGAAAAAAATACGGTTTTATCACAGGTTTAACCGCCCTACCCCTCAGTATTTTCCTGTTTATATTGGCAGAAACCGCAGCTTCTGTCATGAGAACACCCTTTGGCATCGTCATAAACCATGAAACCGCTTTGAAAAATGCACCTGACCCCAACGCTACAACGGTCAATAACCTGCACGAAGGTTTAAAAATCGAAATATTAGACATCATTGGCACAATGACAAAAGTAAAATTGCCAAATGGTGAAGATGGTTGGTTGCCCACATCGGATGTTGAAAAAATATGAATTTTACTGAGGGGGTAATTTTCATTCTAATTTCTCAGATGCCTTTTCCACAAAATACCGTACTCCACGCCCTTTCCCTACTTGTACCAACAAGCGTTTTTCTACCAATATAGAAAGGTCGCGTTTTATTGTTGGACGAGGAATATCAGGTAATAATTTCATAAAATCGGCTATTTGCATAGCTTGGTTATCTTTCATAATATCTATCAGTTGCTTTTGACGTTCATTCAAATAGCTTTTTGCTTCATAATAAGAATCACGCTTTTCTGTCAGTTGTTGCGTTAATGTCGAGAGACAATCTAAAAAGAAAAGTAACCATTTTTCTATTGTTTCATCAGCTTGACCCCGTTTTTGTTGTCCATTCATTAAAGCCCGATAATAGTCTCGCTTACGCTCCTCTATTAGGTTCTCAAAAGAACAATATTGTACAAAATCATAATTCTTTTTTAGCAATAACATAGTTGTTAGCAACCGAGAGAGTCGTCCGTTACCATCTTGAAAAGGGTGGATGGACAAAAATTCGTATATAAAAACAGCTATAATAAGGAGTGGGTGTATTTCATCCGCTTCAAAAGCACGGTTTGTCCAATCGGTCAATCCTTCCATCGCCATTGGCGTTAGATGCGGTGCTGTCGTATTGAACACAATATTGGTTGTGCCACCTGGTGAAGTGGCAACGACTTGATTGCTTAGATTTTTATACGTGCCACGATGCCGTTGGTCTTTGTCGCTGTGCCGCAAAAGATGCCCGTGCAATTGCTTAATGTAATTTTCAGTAAGCGGAATGGATTTAAAATCGTCTATTATCAACTCTAAAACTTCATAATAGCCAACAACTTCCTGTTCGTCACGGGTTTTCAGTTGCGTGATTTTCATGTTTTTTAGCACCGATTCCACTTCATTATTGGTCAATGTTGAGCCTTCTATACGAGTTGAAGAGCCTGTACTTTCTATCATGGCTTGCATTTTCATCTGTTTCAAAAATAGCTTTTCGTCAGTTTGTTCCATATGCCAGCGGCTTTGAAAAGCATCAATCGCAGTGATTTTTTTTAATATTGATTGATTCGTTGCAAAATCAAATTGAAGTCTCGATTCCATATTTTTTTGAATTATTCTTAATTTATTTAAATATTATCCAATTATGAGCCACAAATTATCCAATAATTTTTTAGATTATCCAATTATGAGCCACAAATTATCCAATAATTTTTTAGGTTATCCAATTAATATTTGGAGAAGGGCTTTTTAATGAAAAACAGGGCTTTATACTGAGGGGGCCTTTTGTTTAAAGTTATTCAAAATTAAAAACATTTTTTTAGAAAAAATATTCAAAATAAACGATTTGTTGGCGTAAATTTGAGGTTCAAAAAATAATTTTGATAGACTATGGATTTCAAACTTGTTTCAAATTACGTACCCACAGGCGACCAACCAGAAGCCATTGCGCAACTCACAGAAGGCATCTTGAATGGAGATAGAGCGCAGGTTTTGCTCGGTGTCACAGGCTCAGGCAAGACATTTACTATGGCGAATGTGATTCAAAATTTGAATCGCCCAACCTTGATTTTAACGCATAATAAGACCTTAACAGCGCAATTGTACGGCGAATTCAAGCAATTTTTTCCACACAATGCCGTCGAATACTTTGTTTCTTATTACGATTATTACCAACCTGAATCCTACATTTCGGTCAGTGATACCTATATCGAAAAAGACATGCAAATCAATGAAGAAGTAGATAAACTGCGGCTTCGGGCAACGAGTTCGGTGTTGTCTGGACGACGTGATATTATTGTTGTCGCTTCCGTTTCTTGCATTTATGGTATGGGCAATCCCGAAGATTATGAGGCGGGCATTATCCGTATTTACAAAGGTTTGGTCATTTCGCGCAATGCGTTTTTGTATGCTTTGGTTCAAGGTTTATACTCACGTACTGAGGAGGAGTTTGGGCGCGCCATGTTCCGTGTGCGGGGTGATACGGTTGATATTAATTTGCCTTATGTGGACTATGGCTACCGCATCGTTTTCTTTGGCGACGAAATTGAAAGCATTGACATGATTGATGTGGAAACAGGACAACGGGGTGAATCTATGGACACAGCCGCTATTTTTCCTGCCAATCTTTATGTGACTTCAAAAGAGTTTATCCATGAAGCAATTCGCCAAATTCAAGACGAATTGTACGAACAAATCCAATATTTCAAGCGGGAAGGCAAGTCTTTTGAAGCCAAACGCATCGAAGAAAGGACGAATTTCGACCTTGAAATGATAAAAGAGTTGGGGTATTGTTCAGGTATTGAGAACTATTCACGGTTTTTTGACCGTCGAAAAATGGGCGATAGACCTTTCTGTTTGCTCGATTATTTTCCCAATGACTATGTGATGTTTGTTGACGAAAGCCATGCAACGATGCCGCAGATTCGCGGTATGTGGGGCGGTGACCGTGCAAGAAAGCAAAGCTTGGTCAGTTTCGGCTTCCGTTTGCCGAGTGCGATGGACAATAGACCCTTGAATTTCAATGAGTTCGAGAGTATGATCAATCAAGTGGTGTTCGTTTCGGCAACGCCCGCAGACTATGAACTCGAAGCTACTGAGGGGGTCGTCGTTGAGCAAATCGTCAGACCAACAGGTTTGCTTGACCCACCGATTGAGGTGCGTCCGTCCATCAATCAAGTAGATGATTTATTAGATGAAATCCGCAACCGAATTGAAAGCAACGAACGGGTTTTGGTAACGACTTTGACCAAACGGATGTCCGAAGAATTGTCAAAATATTTAGCAAAATTGGACATAAAAGTGCGTTATATCCACTCGGAAGTGGATACAATGGAGCGCATGGAAATACTGAGGGACTTGCAATTAGGCGATTTTGATGTCTTAGTCGGTGTCAATTTACTGAGGGAGGGCTTGGATTTGCCCGAAGTATCGCTCGTAGCAATTTTAGATGCCGACAAAGAAGGTTTTTTAAGAAACGCTCGGTCTTTGACGCAAACAGCAGGACGTGCCGCCCGTAATTCAAACGGTTTAGTCATTTTTTATGCTGACAAAATTACGGATTCGATGCGTCGAACAATGGACGAAACCAACCGTCGTCGCTCAATTCAAATGGCATACAATGAGGAAAATGGCATCACGCCACGCACAGTTGCAAGGACGCGTGAGGAAATCATTGCTGCAGGTTCTATCCTCGATATCAGAGGTAAAAATAATCGACCTTATGTCGAACCTGTGGAATTGAGCCTTGCCGCCGACCCAGTAACAAGCTATATGAGCCGCGAACAGTTCAAAAAAATGATAGACCAAACCGAAAAGAAAATGAAAGATGCCGCCAATGACCACGACTTTATCATGGCTGCCCAAATACGCGATGAGTGGTTTGCCTTGAAAAAGAAGTTTGGTGATATGTATGGGATGTTGAAGGATTGAAAAAAACGCTTGTAAGTGCATACTCACAAGCGTTTTCTTTAGCTTATTTGAAATCCTTTCTCTTCGGCTCTTTTATTTAAAATATCCAAAGTTCGTTGCATAGCATCAATTTTTGATTTTTGAAATTGGTAAGAATTTTTAAAATCTTCTTCACTATTGATAAAATAATAACCCGAATTACAAGAACCTATCAACCCTGCTCTTTTTAAAGGTAATAAAATCCAATTCAAAAGATATTGATTATTGATAATACGTTTATTGTTCGACAGATATTCTCTAATTTTATCTTTTGATTTTGCTTTGTGAAGCCCTACTGCATGTGATTTTAAATACAAATAAACCATAGATTGAGTAGATAGCCGATTATCTAAAATCAACCCTTTGAATTCCTTTTCTTTATTAATTTTTGTAATAAAACCAATATTGTCACTTATTTCTTTGGTTTCACCAATAATTTTAGGCTTAAACTCTTCCATTAAGTCTCTACTATCAGAAACCAAATAAATATAACCTTTGGTCAAAATGTCATACGTAGCCTTCCAAGGATTATGTTGTGAATCATTGTGCATCATATCATACATTAATAAATTCTCATACGCATCTGCTGTAAAATTAATTATTGGTTTCAAAGTATCGGAGTCTCCTTCTTTTCCCAATAATTTTTTGATGTGTTTTTTTAAAACATCTCTTGCATCATCTAAAAGATTTGCATCTATGTTTGCAGGTTCTTCTTTTTCTATCAAAGTGGTATGATCCAAAATATATTGTTCTAATCCATGATACCTATATGAATCGAAAGCTGATGATTTTGGTCTTGCTATTTCTGACAATAACGAAAATTGGAACATCGAGTACAAATGAGAATGAAAACGACCATAGTAGTCATCTTTAACAGAACGTTCTGCTAATCGGATGTCTGAAAGAGTATTTCTGATACTATCAATTGTCATTTGTAACAAGTTAAAGAAGTTCTATATCTTGGAAAAACAGATTGTATTGAGTCTGTATAAAAGAATGTATGTTCTGGATAATCCACACTGCAATCGATTTCTTGAACAGAATAATGAAAACGACTAAAGATATTCTGAGAATTAAATTCGTCCACTCTACGTTTAATTCTACTGGGCATTGCAAATTTATTGTTCATTGTACCTAAAATGATAACACGTCCTTGGTTAGTTAGAACCCTCGATAATTCCGAAAGTAATGACATACCGTACTCTCGATCATTAAATCCATACCCATAAGGATTACACATAACTACATGATTAAAACGATTTTCTTCACATGGAATATTGTAAGCATCACAAGAAAAAATAGTCGCATAAAAGTCCTTACAAACCTGTTTTACCTCGGAAAGTGTTCTTTTTTCAGTCAAAAAACATTCAGGATGATATTTATGCCCAAAATTACCACAACCTGCACCTAATTCTATATTCAGAATATGTGGATTGTCATTAAATTCTTTTAGAATTTTTGCCATATAAAACGAGGGGAAATAGTTTTTCGGTACAAAATTTTTATTCTTGAATTGAACTAACGATACAAATATAAAACGTTTTCACATAAAGTAAAGTCTTTTCTTTGGTTTGAGTTTAATATTTTTATTTTATTTATACATTCAAAACAAATAGAGACTTAATCAAATTTGGCAATAATATCCACAATCGAAACCTTCTCTTGCTCCCCCGTCCCCATATTTTTCAAACTCAAAAGACCACTATCCATTTCATCTGAACCAATCAAACAGACATAAGGCACGCCCCGTTTATTGGCATAATCCATTTGCTTTTTCAACTTCACCGCATCGGGATAAATATCTGAATTAATGCCCGCAGCCCTTGTTTCGTTCAAACATTTGAAGGCAAAACGATGTGTTTCGGCATCAAAAGCGACAAAAAGCAGTTTGAGGCTTTGTTCATTGTCCTTCGGAAAAAGGTCGAGTTCCGCCAAGCAATCGTAAATCCTATCAGCCCCAAACGACACACCGACACCTGAAACACCTTTCAAACCAAACACGCCCGTCAAATCATCATAACGCCCGCCGCCGCCGATACTACCCATTTTCACATCTTTTGCAGCGACTTCAAAAATACAGCCTGTGTAATAATTCAAACCTCGCGCTAAGGTAATGTCAAAACGTACTTCGTTTTTAGAACCTTTAAAATCGAAATATTCGTGGAAAGTTCTAAGCTCTTGGATACCCCTCAGTAAAGATTCAGATTTGTCTCCAAATTTTTCTAAATCTGTTAAGTTATTGACTTTCAGTAATTTATCAATCATTTCGATGGCTTCTTCACCAATGCCACGGTCAGTCAATTCCTTAGCGACACCGTCCCAACCGATTTTGTCGAGCTTGTCAATCGCCACCGTCATATCCATGAATTTGTCAGGAATACCTGCCGCTTCCGCCATACCGAAAAGGATTTTCCGATTATTGATTTTGATAATAACATCAAGCCCTAAATTCGCAAAAACTTCATCATAAATCTGCACCAATTCCGCTTCATAAACCAATGAATTAGAACCGACAACGTCCACATCGCATTGATAAAACTCCCGATAACGCCCCCGTTGCGGACGGTCAGCCCGCCAAACAGGTTGAATTTGATAGCGTTTGAAAGGAAAAGTAATATCGTTTTGGTGCATCACGACATATCGCGCAAATGGCACAGTCAAATCATAGCGCAAACCTCTGTCACAAATCTGACTGACCAATTTTGTCGAGTTTTTAGCTTCCAATACTGAGGGGTCCGCTTTCGCTAAAAAATCACCATTGTTCAATACCTTGAACAGCAATTTATCGCCTTCATCGCCATACTTACCCGTCAGCGTTGATAGTTTTTCCAATGTCGGCGTTTCAATCGGTTGAAAGCCATATTTGACGAACACCTTTCTAACGGTGTCGAATATATAATTGCGCTTTGCCACTACTTCAGGCGAAAAATCGCGTGTTCCTTCGGGAATGCTTGGTTTTGACATAAAATTTAAGACTTATTAGCATATACTTTATCTGGATAAATATTTTTAATTATCTACTATCTCAATTTGCCTGTTTCGTAAATCATCAATAAAAATCCTTAGACTTGGATTTAAATTATAAAATTGAAGTAGCTCTTTATGTTTTTTTAAAGGCGATGCAATTTCTCGATAATAATTAGGCATTTTTGCTTTGATGTAAAATTTATAACCTGCTTTTTGCAAACCTTCGTTCAAAGCAACAATACAGCTTTCCGTTTTGGCTGCCTTAATTTTTTGAGAAGAAAAATAAAAAGGCAAAAGCCAACATTCAATGGCTTCGACTGAAATGGCAAACAAGATTTTATGCTGAAATTGCTCGTAAAATGAAGTAGTCATTAGCTCTATGAGCTTGTTTTTGACGATTTCAATGGTTTCTTCTAAATTGGTTTGTTGTAAATTTAAACGATATTTTTCGGGAACACTGTCACCTTTTAAAGCATCTGTATCAATTTGAATGATGACAAAATCTTTTGTTACAACCATAACTTTGAAAGTATTGGTTTGACAATACTCAAATACTTCAATCCAATTGGCTTGTCCAATATAACGATTTTCATCTGTTGTATCTCTAAGTGGTTGAAGCGGCTCAATCGGAATGTTCTTATTATTGAAAAAACCGACCAGAATATTTTCTAAAATAATTTGGTCGGAAATACCTTCGGTCACTAATCCAAACTCAATCATATTTTAGAAATTTTTAGGCAATCCGCCAATGATACCTTTTAAAAACAATTCGGATAACGGCATGGGTGCCACGCCCACAGGCATTTCTTTTTTGAAAATACGTTTGGCTTTGGTATGCCCATCAGCATTGCGATAGATAACAAACAAACGTTGTTCGTCATCATTAAGGTCTAAACCGTCCAATACTGAGGGGTTATGCGTTGTCAATATTGTTTGTTTCTCATGTTCTTTTGCCAACTTTGCTAAGATTTTTATCAATTCACGACCTAATTTAGGATTCATGGCATTGTCAATATTGTCAATCGCAAAGAACTTAGGAGTATAATTGCTAATGAAAAGTGTTAAATAAAACAGTAAATATAAAAAGCCTTCGTTTGCACTGCGTTGGTCAAAATATTGTAAACCGTCTTCTAAATATTGGTCTTTGATTTTGATACGACGCTCTTCTTTGGAAACTTCAAAACCATCGAACCAATCGAGCAATCGGAGGTTTTCAGTTAAAGGTTTCAAAATTTCAGGTTCTTTTTTTAGTAACTCAACTAAATGATTGAATAATCCTTCTCCTTTAACACCTAATGGCATAATATGCCCTTCTCCTGGGGAATTGCGTAGAATAGAGTTTTCTGGTGCAAAGATTAGGAAATCTTTGAGATTGAATTTATCAATAAGATTCGCAACCCTATCGTGATTAACTAATTTAGCAATATGGTCTGTTGTTATAGGTAAATCATACTCTGGTATTTGTATATTCTTTCTTTCCCCTGCCGTTACATCATCAGAACTGCTTTTCTCTAATCTCCATGCCGAGGGATAGATAGTTGCCCTTACTTTAAGAAATTTTCCTTCTGTATTTTTAAAAGAAGTAATAATCTCTCTTTTTTTCTCTTTTCCAAATGCAGATTGGGCAAACAGGCGGTCAAATCGTACTCCTTTATATTCTAAATATCCATTGTCAAGATTGTAACCCATTAATGCCACGCTTCCAAACGCAATCCCCTCCAAAATATTCGACTTCCCACTCCCATTCGCCCCAATAAACACATTGAGCCGACCCAATTCCAAATTGAGGGACTCGATAGATTTGAAGTTTTCTATTTTTATTTCTTTAATCATTTCAATATCAATTATTTATGCTCTTGCCTGTGCTAATAGAGAAGCTAAAATATGACTTGTTTTATCTGAACGTAAGATATATTTTAG